>VEPA01000251.1 GCA_012026675.1 Betaproteobacteria bacterium
GAATACGCTGACTCGGGAAGTCGACGGCAGCTTCTTCGCCGAGGCCGGCGTCGCCTCGCCCAAGCTCGCCCGTTTTGCCGGAAAGCAGGGATGTGCCGAGGCTGAATTTCTGGCGGGCATTCCCGGTACGGTGGGTGGCGCGCTGGCGATGAATGCCGGCTGCCATGGCGGCGAGACCTGGCGTTATGTGGAACAGGTCCTGATGCTGAACCGTAACGGCGAGCGGATCATGCGCGGCCCCGAAGATTTCGCCATCGGCTACCGCCACGTCGGCCTCAAGAGCTCGACGGATGAAATCTTCGCCGGCGCCTGGTTCCGCTTTCCGCCAGGCGACGTCGACGCGGCGCGCGACCGGATGAAGGAACTCCTGGAGCGACGCGTCGCGACACAGCCGCTGGCATTGCCCAACGCCGGATCGGTGTTCCGCAATCCCCCCGACGATCACGCCGCGCGACTGATCGAAGCGGCGGGACTCAAGGGCACACAAATCGATGGTGCGCGGGTTTCCGAAAAGCATGCGAATTTCATCGTTAATCCAGACGGCAAGGCTACGGCGAGTGCGATAGAAATGCTAATCGGCCGGGTTCAGGCGGAAGTGGCGGAAAAATTTGGCATTTCCCTGGTGCGCGAGGTGCGCATCGTGGGTGCAGTTGACAGGCAGTCGCGGCAGGAAAGAGCAGGAGCTTGATGGAATTCGGCAAGGTAGCTGTGATGATGGGCGGCAAGTCGGCCGAGCGCGAGGTTTCGCTGAAAAGCGGGACGGCCGTGCTGGCGGCCCTGCGCTCGAGTGGAATCGATGCCCACTGTTTCGATCCGCAGGACAAGCCGCTCGAGGCGTTGCATGCCGAGGGCTTCGAGCGCGTCTTCATCGCCCTGCACGGGCGGGGCGGCGAAGATGGCACGCTGCAGGGCGCGCTCGATCTGCTGGGTATTCCCTATACCGGCAGCGGCGTGTTGGCCTCGGCCCTGGCCATGGACAAGTGGCGCTCCAAGCTGGTCTGGCAGGCCACGGGTCTGCCGGTGCCGGATTACGTGGTACTCGACGACGCCAGCGACTTTACCGCCGTCGAATTGCGCCTGGGGCTGCCGCTTTTCGTCAAGCCGTCCAACGAGGGCTCCAGCATCGGCATCAGCAAGGTCAAGCGTGCCGGCGAGTTGCGTGCCGCCTACGAACTGGCGGCCCGCTATGACAGCTGCGTGATCGCCGAGCAGTATCTGGCTGGCGGCGAGTTTACCGTTGGCATCCTGGCCGGCCAGGCCTTGCCGGTGATTCGCATCGTTCCGGCGACCGAGTTCTATGACTACGAGGCCAAGTACCTGCGCGACGATACCGAGTACCGCATTCCGAGCGGCCTCGGTGACGAACGCGAACGCGAGATGCGCGATCTGGCGCTGCGTGCGTTCGCCGTGCTGGGTGGGCGCGGCTGGGGCCGCATGGACCTGATGCTGGATGCCGCGGGGCGGATATTCTGCCTGGAGGCGAACACATCGCCAGGCATGACCGATCACTCGCTGGTGCCGATGGCGGCAAAGTCGGCCGGCATCCCGTTCGCGCAACTGGTCGTCAGCCTGCTCGAGGAGGCCAGCTGTGGCTAAGGCGCAGGGCAACACCCGCAACGGCGCGGCCGGCGCCGATGGCTTCTGGGACCGACCGGTGCTGATCAACCTGCTGGCGGATGTACTCCTGATACTTGGCGGCGGGCTGCTGGCATGGGCCGGCGCCGTGGCATTGCAAGGCCTGCCGGTGTTTCCGCTGAGGCAACTGGTGGTGACGACGCCGCCGGAACAGGTCTCCCGGGCGCAGATCGAGTACACGGCGCGCAGCGTGCTGTCGGGAAATTTCTTCACGGTAAATCTGGAAGCGGCACAGACCGCATTCGAGCGCATGCCCTGGGTACGTTCAGCCGCTGTGCGCCGTGTTTGGCCGGACGGCATCGAACTGAGCCTGGAAGAGCATCGCGCTGCCGCGCGCTGGACTCCTCAGGATGGCGAGCCGCGCCTGGTCAGCACGCGTGGCGAGGTGTTCATGGCGGCAACGGGCGAAGCGTTGCCCCTCTTCACCGGCCCCGAAGGCTCTGCCTCCCGTGTGCTGGCGCGCTACGACGAGTTCCGCGACAGTCTCGACGCCATCGGGCGCAAGCCGGTTGCCGTCCATCTTTCGGCGCGCGAGGCCTGGCAAATCAGGCTCGACGATGGCGTGGTGCTGGAACTGGGCCGCGACCAGCCGCGGCATCCGCTGACAGAGCGGCTGCAACGGTTCACCAACCACTATGCGGCAGTCAGCGGCACGGCCAGAAGTCGTCTGCAAACCATTGGCGTGGTGGACATGCGCTATCCCAACGGTTTCGCGTTGCGGCCGAAGGGAGCAGGACAGTCATGAGCAAGGAAGCAAAACGCGATCTGATCGTTGGTCTCGACATAGGTACCTCGAAGATCGTTGCCATCGTCGGCGAACTCGATGCCGAAGGGAAGCTGTGCATACTCGGACTCGGCACCCAGGAGTCCAGCGGCCTGAAGCGCGGCATGGTGATCAATATCGAGGCCACCGTGAATTCGATCTCGCGCGCGATTGCCGAAGTCGAGATGATGGCTGGTTGCAAGGTGCGCGAGGTCTATACGGGCATTGCCGGCAGCCACATCAAGAGCAAGGATTCCATGGGCATGACCGTGGTGCGGGACAAGGAAGTCACCCAGGTCGATGTCGAGCGCGCCATCGAGGCGGCCAACGCCACATCGATTTCGGCCGATGACCAGATTCTGCATACTCTGGTGCAGGAATTCATCGTCGATGGCCAGGATGGGGTGAAGGAACCCATCGGCATGGATGCGCGGCGGCTGGACGTCAAGGTGCATCTGGTCACGGGCGCGGTAACCGCGGTGCAGAACATCGTCAAGTGCGTGCACCGATGCGGGCTCGAAGTCGTCGATCTGGTGCTGCAGCCGCTGGCCTCGGGTTATGCCGTGCTGACCGATGACGAGAAAGACGTTGGTGTCTGCCTGGTCGACATCGGCGGTGGTACCACTGACATCGCGATCTTTGTGCACGGTGCGATCCGGCATACGGCGGTGATTCCGATTGCCGGCGACCAGCTGACCAATGACATTGCCATCGCCTTGCGCACCTCGACCCAGGATGCCGAGGACATCAAGATCCGCTACGGCGTCGCGCTGCAGCAACTGGCCAATGCGGAAGACATGATCGAGGTGCCCGGCGTCGGCGACCGTCCGGCGACCCAGCTCTCGCGCCAGCCCCTGGCCGGCTTCATCCAGCCGCGCGTCGAGGAGATCTTCCAGAAGGTGCAGGAGGAACTCCACCGCAGCGGCAAGGAGCGCCTGCTGCGTGCCGGGATTGTCCTCACCGGGGGTGCGGCGCAGATGCCCGGGATGGCTGAGCTGGGCGAAGAGATCTTTCACACGACCGTGAAGTTGTCGATGCCGCATTACGACGGCAATTTGCGCGATTACGTGCGTAATCCGCGCTACTCCACGGCGATGGGTTTGTTGTTGGAAGGGGTGGCACAGAAGAAGCGTGGCGAGAAGGTACATGGACCAAAGAACTTCAAGCAGGTGCTGGCGCGGATGAAGGCGTGGTTTTCCAGAAATTTTTGATGTGGCTGGTCTTTTCAGGAGGCGAAAATGTTTGAACTTGAGGAAGTAGGGACACAGGAAGCGGAGACGGGCTCGACGGTCATCAAAGTCATCGGTGTCGGCGGCGCCGGTGGCAATGCGGTCGATCACATGATCCGCGAGGGCGTCAGTGGCGTCGAATTCATTTGCTGCAATACCGATGCGCAGGCGCTGAAGAAAAGCAGCGCGCACATCAAGTTGCAACTCGGCCCGGGACTCGGTGCCGGCGGCAGACCGGAAAAGGCGCGCGAGCTGGCCGTGCAGGATCGCGAACGCATCGCCGATGCGCTGCGCGGCGCGCACATGGCCTTCATCACGGCTGGCATGGGCGGTGGCACCGGCACCGGCGCTGCCCCGGTGATCGCCGAGGTGGCCCGCGAATTGGGCATCCTGACCGTGGCGGTGGTGACCAAGCCCTTCGAGTACGAAGGCAAGCGCAAGCGCCTGGCGGAAGAAGGAGTGAACGAACTTGCCAAGCATGTCGATTCGCTGATCGTGATCCTCAACGAAAAGCTCGAGGAAGTGCTCGGCGAGGAGATCAGCTACCTGGAAGCCTTCAAGACGGCCGACAACGTGCTGCGCAATGCGGTGGGCGGCATTGCCGAGATCATCAACGTGCCAGGCCTGGTCAACGTCGACTTCGAGGACGTGCGCACCGTGATGCACGAGATGGGCAAGGCCATGATGGGTTCCGCGGTCGCCGCCGGGGTCGACCGTGCCCGCGTCGCGGCCGAGGAGGCGGTAGCCAGCCCGCTGCTCGAAGGCATCGAACTGTCCGGCGCGCGCGGCGTTCTGGTGAACATCACTGCCAGCAGTACACTAGGGCTCAAGGAGTACAAGGAGGTGATGAAAACCATCCGCCAATACACGGCGCCCGAAGCCACCGTGATCTGCGGTACGGTATTCGACGAAGGCATGGAAGATCAGTTGCGGGTCACCGTGGTTGCGACCGGACTCGGCATCGTTGCGACGCGCGAGGCGGCCAAGCCGGCCATGCGCGTGGTCGAAGCCTCGGGCCTGCGCACCGGAACCGACAACCTGCAGGTGTTTGACGCCGGCATCGGCCAGGGGCCGATTGATCTGTCAAGCGTCACCAGCAGCGGGCGCATCGGCAGACCGCGCAACGAGCAGGCGGATGCGATGGCGGCCTCCGGAGTGGACAAGTACGATATCCCGGCCTTTTTGCGCCGTCAGTCGGACTGAGCGTCCGCCCTCCGCAACCGGTCAGATGGGCGCCTCCTCCCGTCTGGCCGGGTTCGCGTGGTAAAATTTCTGCTATGCACCATTAATAGTTCGCCTGCAAACCATGCTTCGTCAGCGTACCCTGAAATCAGTCGTCAAGGCCACCGGCGTCGGTCTTCACTCCGGCGTCAAGGTTTCGCTCATGCTGCGGCCGGCGCAGCCGAACACGGGGGTCATCTTTCGTCGCGTCGATCTGGCGCCGCCGGTCGACCTCAAGGCCGACCCCTTCGGCGGCGGCGATACCCGCTTGGCGTCCTGCCTGGAAAAGGACGGAGTCAAGGTGGCCACGGTCGAGCATCTGATGTCGGCGCTGGCCGGGCTTGGCATCGACAACATCTATGTCGACGTCGACGCCGCCGAACTGCCGATCATGGACGGCTCGGCGGCGCCCTTCGTGTTCCTGCTGCAATCGGCCGGCATCGAAGAGCAGAACGCGGCGAAGAAATTCATCCGCGTGCTGAAGACCGTGGAAGTGAAAGAGGGTGACAAATGGGCAAAGCTGTCGCCCTACGATGGCTTCAGCCTCGATTTCTCGATTGTTTTCAATCACCCGGCGGTAGATCGTGCTGCCTCCCGCGCGCGCATTGATTTTGCCGATCAATCCTACCTGCGTGAATTGGCGCGGGCGCGAACCTTCGGCTTCATGCAGGACGTGGAAACCATGCGCGACCAGGGCCTGGCCTTGGGCGGCAGCCTGGAAAACGCCATCGTGATGGATGAATACCGGGTCTTGAACAGCGACGGCCTGCGTTATGCCGCCGAATTCGTCAAGCACAAGATTCTCGATGCCATCGGCGATCTCTATCTTGCCGGTCATCCCCTGCTCGGAGCCTTTTCGGCCCACAAGTCCGGCCATGCGCTGAACAACCAGTTGCTGCGCGCGCTGCTGGCCGATGCGTCCGCTTGGGAACTGACCAGTTTCCAGCGCGTCGAGGAAGCGCCGGGCACCATTGCCCGGCTTTACCCCCAACTCGCCTAGAGATTCCTCATGCTGCTGCTCAGGATCGTCGGCATCCTCACGGCGATCACCATTGGCAGCGGGCTCGTCGCCTGGTTGTTTACCCGTGACCGGCGCTACCTTGTTCTGTCAGCCCGCGTTGCCAAGGCGGCGCTGGTTTTTGTGCTTCTTGTCCTGGTGCTGATGGCCGCCGAACGGCTGATTATTCTTTGACACTGCGCAGCAGACGCTCCAGCGCAGCCTTCAGGGGCGACTCCACAGGCAGGTCCTGCGCCAGCATAGTTAGTCCTTGCTTCTGTTTAGACCCTGGCAGGGTGGGCATTTTGCGCGGTAGCTGGGGGGATGGAGGGTTTCGGGCTTGCACTCGAACCTCGATTTGAGTAACCTTCACGTCCTTGTTACATAACTCGCTGGCGAGACTGGGTCCGAATTGACGGATTTTCGCGGCGACCGCGCTGTTCTCCGCGTGGATAAGAAGTTTCCCCAGACGGAAGTTGGCTACCCGGGCATGAGTCCTAAGCGTCGGCGGTAGCGCAGCTTCGAGAAGACGCTGGAATTGGAGCAGACGTTGGGCGTGGGCTGCAAGCCGTGCCATGCTGTCACCGGAGGCAAGATGTTCCTGGAGGCTGCGCGATGTCATCGAAAATGAAGTTTCATTGTTGGCTGACGGTCATGCCGACACTGAAACCAACCTGAGGGGGAGGGAAGGGATGCATATTATTCTCGTCTCTGACCGGCTGGCAACCGCCAGAAGCATCACCCTGACCTGGGGTCATGCAATACTGTTCGCAGTGACCATGTTTGGTTCGGTCCTTGTGCTGTCATCGTTCTTTTCCTATATCACCGTCCGTCATGCCGCGGAAATCCGCCTGCCCTTCCTGCAGGACATGCTGCGCGTCATGAATGCGGAAGAATCCCGGCGCTCCCAGGACTTTGTCCGCGAAAACCTGAATGCGATGGCAGTCAAACTCGGCGAAATGCAGGCGCAGTTGCTGCGCCTTGATACGATTGGCGAGCGTCTGGCAGGCATGGCGGGCGTCAAGCCACAGGACCTGAAGGCGTTCGAGGCCAAATCAGGAGGGCGCGGCGGTCCGCTGGTGCTCCCCACGGCAATGTCGGCAACGGAACTGCAGCAAGCGGTCGACGCGCTGGCGAATCAGGTCGAAGCGAAATCCGATGCGATCTCCATGATCGAATCCCAGTTGCTGGAAGACAGGATCAGGAAGAGCCTGCTGCCCACCAGCCTGCCGGTCGAAACGCAATGGAATGCCTCGACCTATGGCTGGCGGGTCGATCCCTTCACCGGCGAGCGGGCGCTGCACGAGGGTGTGGATTTTGTGGCAACTTCCGGTACCAGCATCGCGGCGGCCGCCGCCGGAGTGGTCATCAGCGCGGAGCGCCATCCGCAATACGGCAACCTGGTGGAAATCGATCATGGCAAGGACCTGACCACGCGTTACGCTCATACCTCGAAAATCGTGGTCAAGGTCGGGCAGCTGGTCAAACGCGGCCAGAAAATTGCCGAAGTCGGTTCCACCGGGCGGTCCACCGGGCCGCATCTGCATTTCGAAGTCCGCATTCGCGGCCTGGCGCAGAATCCAGATCGCTTCCTGCGCTTGGCGCAGGCGGGCCAGAAACAAGTCGCCCATCGCCACTGAGCGGCAGGGGAGGCCGGCCTCCTCGCATGCTAAGATTGCTATTTTGCTTTTCCCGGCCGATTAGCGGCTGCGTACCCCATGATCACCGGCCTACTCAAGAAGATTTTCGGCAGCCTCAACGAGCGGCTGATCAAGCAGTACTACCAGACTGTCGCCCGTATCAACGCGCTGGAAGCCGCCACGTCAAAGCTGACGGACGCGGCCCTGCGGGCAAAGACCGACGAGTTCCGCAGCCGCCATGCCCAGGGCGAGACGCTGGACACCCTGCTGCCGGAGGCCTTCGCCGTGGTGCGCGAGACCAGCCAGCGCGTGTTGGGGATGCGCCATTTCGACGTGCAACTGGTCGGCGGCATGGTCTTGCATTACGGCAAGATCGCCGAAATGCGCACCGGCGATGGCAAGACCCTGACGGCGACGCTAGCCGTGTACCTGAATGCGATACCCGGCAAGGGCGTGCATCTGATCACGGTCAACGATTACCTGGCCCGGCGCGACGCCGAGTGGATGGGCCGCATCTACCGCTTTCTGGGCCTGTCGGTGGGCGTGAACCTGTCGCAGATGCCGCACGACGAGAAGCAGGCCGCCTATGCCGCGGACATCACCTACGGCACCAACAACGAATTCGGCTTCGACTACCTGCGCGACAACATGGTGTATGCCGCCGACGAGCGCGTGCAGCGTGGCCTCGCCTACGCCATCGTCGACGAAGTTGATTCGATCCTGATCGACGAGGCGAGGACGCCGCTGATCATTTCAGGCCAGGCCGAAGACCACACCGAGCTGTATGTGCGCATGAATGCGGTACCGCCGCTCTTGACCAAGGGCGAGGCGGCGAAGAGCGAGGGCGAGGTCGATACCGGGGATTACACGGTGGACCTCAAGTCGCATCAGGTGCTGCTGACCGAAGCAGGCCACGAGAAAGCCGAGGAAATCCTCGCACGCCTGGGCATGCTGGCCGAGGGTAGCAGTTTGTACGAGCCGGCCAACATCCTCCTCATCCACCATCTTTACGCCGCCCTGCGCGCGCACAACCTCTACCATCGCGACCAGCAGTACGTGGTGCAGGAAGGGGAAGTGGTCATCGTCGACGAATTCACCGGCCGCCTGATGACGGGGCGACGCTGGTCCGACGGCCTGCACCAGGCTGGCGAAGCCAAGGAAGGCGTGGCCATCCAGGCCGAGAACCAGACCCTGGCCTCGATCACCTTCCAGAACTATTTCCGCATGTACGGCAAGCTCGCTGGCATGACCGGCACGGCGGACACCGAAGCCTACGAGTTCCACCAGATCTATGGTCTGGAAACGGTGGTGATACCCACCAACCGGCCGATGATCCGCAAGGACGAGAACGACCAGATCTACCGCACGGCGCCGGAAAAATACGCGGCGATCATCGCCGACATCCGCGCCTGCCACGAGCGCGGCCAGCCGGTGCTGGTCGGCACCACGTCGATCGAGAATTCCGAGCTGCTCTCCGGCCTGCTGCAGAAGGAAAAGCTGCCGCACCAGGTGCTCAACGCCAAGCAGCATGCGCGTGAAGCCGAGATCGTGGCCGAGGCAGGCCGCCCCGGCATGATCACCATCGCCACCATCATGGCCGGCCGCGGCACCGACATCGTGCTCGGCGGCAACATCGAGAAGCCGACCAACGCGATCCGCGACGACGAATCACTGAGCGCGGACGATAAGGCCAGCCGCACCGCCGCGCTCAAGGCCGAGTGGCAAAAGGTGCATGACCAGGTACTGGCCGCCGGCGGTCTGCACATCATCGGTTCCGAACGCCACGAGTCGCGCCGCATCGACAACCAGCTGCGCGGCCGTTCGGGGCGCCAGGGCGATCCTGGTTCCTCGCGCTTCTATCTGGCGCTGGATGACTCGTTGCTCTAGATCTTCGCCGGCGAGCGCCTCAATGCCATCATGGTGCGCCTCAAGATGCCCGAGGGCGAGGCCATCGAGCATCCGCTGGTCAGTCGTTCGCTCGAATCGGCGCAGCGCAAGGTCGAGCAGCGCAACTTCGACATCCGCAAGCAGCTGCTCGAATACGATGACGTCGCCAACGCCCAGCGCAAGGTGATCTACCAGCAGCGCAACGAACTGCTCGACAGCGCCGACATCGCCGAGACCATCACGGCCATGCGCCAGGGGCAGATCCACGACACCTTCCGCATCTACATCCCGGCCGAAAGCGTCGAGGAGCAGTGGGACGTCAGTGGCCTTGAAACCGCGCTGGCCGCCGAACTGCAGCTCAAGGTGCCGGTCGCCGAGTGGATCAAGACCGAGCCGCAGCTCGGCGACGACGACATGCTCAAGCGCCTGCTCGATGCTGGCGACGCCGCCTATGCCGAGAAGATCGCCAGGGTCGATGCCGCTGCCTGGGCCGGCTTCGAGCGTAATGTCATGCTGCAAAGCCTGGACACGCACTGGCGCGAGCACCTGTCGGCGCTCGATCACCTGCGCCAGGGCATCCATCTGCGCGGCTATGCGCAGAAGAACCCGAAGCAGGAATACAAGCGCGAGGCCTTCGAGCTTTTCGAAGGCTTGCTGCAGACGGTGCGCAGCGAGGTCTCCAAGCTGCTGATGACCGTCGAAGTACGCAGCGAGGAGCAGATCGAGGAGGTCGAAGCACCGCCGCAACTCGAGAACGTGCAGTACCACCATGCCGACTACGACGAAGCTCTGGGAGCGGCCGCCGCACCCAGGCCGGCGCAACCGGTCGAGCGACACACGCCCAAGGTCGGGCGCAACGATCCCTGTCCATGCGGCAGCGGCAAGAAGTACAAGCACTGCCACGGCAAGCTGAACTGACCCCGGTGTCGATGCGCTGGCCGACATTGATCGAGGATGGCAACGGCCTTCTGATCCTCGACCAGACGCGCCTGCCGCGCGAGGCCGTGATGATTCGCCTGGGTTCGCTGGAAGACGCCGCCCATGCCATTCGCGTCATGCAGATACGCGGCGCGCCGTTGATCGGCGCCACGGCCGCCTACGGGGTGGCGCTCGGACTGGCCGACGATGCCGGGGATGCACGCCTCGCCGCGGTAATCGAAACACTTGCCGCAACCCGGCCCACGGCGGTCAATCTGCACTGGGCGCTGGCGCGCATGAAGCGTGTGCTGCAAGAGTCGGCGCCGGCGACACGGCGTGAGGCGGCCTGGAACGAGGCGCGCGCCATTGCCGATGAAGACAAAAAGGCAAACGCGGCCAATGGAATACATGGACTGCCTGTTATCACGCGCATCCGCGATGCGAGGCGCGGCTCGAACTCTTCCCTTCCACAGGAAGGGCTGACTTCATCGCCTCCCCCGCCCGGCGGGGGAGGTCGGGAGGGGGTGCGTACTTGTTGTGATGGTGACGTAGTCACCGTCATGACGCACTGCAATGCCGGAAGGCTGGCGACGGTCGAGCACGGCACCGCGCTGGCGCCTGTCTATGCCGCGCATGCCGCGGGCCTGCCGGTGCACGTCTGGGTCTCCGAAACCCGGCCGCGCAACCAGGGATTGCTCACCGCCTGGGAACTGGCCGAGGCCGGCGTGCCGCATACGCTGATCGCGGACAACGCGGCCGGACTGCTGCTGATGCAGGGCAAGGTCGATCTGGTGATCGTCGGCGCCGATCGCATTGCCGCCAACGGTGACACGGCGAACAAGGTCGGCACCTATCTCAAGGCGCTCGCCGCGCGCGCGCACGGCGTGCCGTTTTATGTGGCGGCGCCCCTGTCGACCATCGATTTCGCCTGCGCCTCGGGTACGCAGATTCCCATCGAGGAGCGTGCCGCGGAAGAACTCGGCGCCGGCGCTGTGCCTGTCGCCAACCCGGCTTTCGATGTGACGCCGGCGGCGCTGATCAGCGGCATCATCTCGGAGCGTGGCATTGCCGCGGCAGGCGAACTGGGGCAGTGGCGGCAATGAGTGACGTGAATACCGATCTTGCCGCCAAAGTGCTTGCCACGGCGCGGGCGATGAATGCCTCGGGCATCAATCGCGGCAGCGCCGGCAACGTCAGCGCACGCTGCGAGGGTGGTTTCATGATCACGCCGACCGGCATGGCGTATGACGTCAGTACCGCCGCGGACATGGTGAAAGTCGGCGCCGACGGTACGGTGTGCGGACCGCGCAAACCTTCATCGGAATGGCGCTTCCACCGCGACATCTATGCCGCGCGGCCCGAGGCCGGCGCCGTGGTGCATACGCATTCCCCCTTCGCCACTGCGCTGGCCTGTCAGGAGCAGGGCGTTCCGGCTTTTCATTACATGGTGGCGCGCTTCGGCGGTGCCGATGTGCGCTGTGCGGCATATGCCACCTTCGGCAGCCAGGAATTGTCCGACGCCATCATCGGCGCACTCGATGGCCGCTGCGCCTGCCTCATGGCGCATCACGGCATGGTGGTGTTCGGCCCCGACTGCGATCATGCGCTGGCCCTGGCCGTGGAGTTGGAAACCCTGTGCGAGCAGTACTGGCGGGTGCTGCAACTGGGCACGCCAAAATTGCTGCCTGCGGACGAAATGGCGCGCGTGCTGGCGAAGTTCGCAACCTACGGACAGCAAGCCGGGCAGCAGGACTGACCCGGAAACTGACGGCGTCGCGCCGCCGTCAGTGGCGGGTTCGTTGCGGTAGCGGTAAACCTGGAAGCGCGCCCGGCCCTTACTTGCAGGCCGTTGCCAGCCACTTGCCCGAGTAGGTCTGCTTCATCGTGGTCGGGCCGTGTTTCGCATCCTGCATGTTGAACGTCGATTCACCCTTGTAGCTTTCCTCGCCCTGATAGGTGATCGAGCCGGTGCCGGTCATTTTCTGCTCGCCGCTGCATTCGATCTTCCATGTCGTCGTGTTGCCGGATGTCTTGACGTCCTTCTGCTCGCAGCGCTGGCGGCGGTCTTCGTCACTCTGCGGCGGCTGCCGCTTTTCGGCCTGCTCCTTGGTGACGCAGTGCTTCGTCACGACGCTCATCGGCCCGCCTGCGCCGCCGGGCATCTTGATGCCCATGGCTTCCATCTGCTTGCGTTCGGCGGCGGACATGGCCGGCATCGCCGGCATGCCGCCGCCGCTCATCTGCGAAGTGACTTCCCACAGGCCGGGCTTCATGGCGTGGGCGGTGCTTGCAAGGCTTGCGCCGGCGACAACAAGTAGAGCAACGAATCTGCGCATGGGGAAACTCCTTCAGTGGATGATCCGGAAATATCGAATTCTGCTCCAGGCAACGGCGCGCCGCCAGTCCTCGATGTCATGGGCGAAACGTTATTTGCCCTTGAGCCACGAATCCTTGAGCGTCACCGTGCGATTGAACACCGGTGTACCGGGCCTGGAGTCGACGCGGTCGGCGACGAAATAGCCGTGCCGTTCGAACTGAAAGCGGTCTTCGCCGGTCGCGTCCTTCAGCGCCGCTTCGAGTTGGGCGGTGATGACGAGCTTCGAATTCGGATTGAGGTCGGCGATGAAATCCCGCCCGCCCTCGCCCGGCGCCTCGACGGCGAA
>VEPA01000008.1 GCA_012026675.1 Betaproteobacteria bacterium
AAGGCAAGATCCTGCCCTATCTCGACGTACCCTTTCAGCATGCCAGTCCGCGTATCCTCAAACTGATGAAGCGTCCGGCGTCGGCGGAAAAGGTGCTCGACCGCATCGCGGCGTGGCGCAGAGTGGTGCCCGACCTGACGATACGCAGCACTTTCATCACGGGCTTTCCCGGCGAGACCGAAGCCGAATTCAACGAGCTGCTGGATTTCCTTGATGAAGCCCAGCTCGATCGAGTCGGCGCCTTCTCCTACTCGCCCGTTGATGGAGCCACCGCCAACCAGCTGCCCGGCGCGTTGTCCGAGAGCATCCGCGAAGCGCGCAAGGCGCGCCTTCTGCGGCATCAGGAAGACATTTCGACGCAACGACTTGAACGCAAGATCGGCCGCCGAATCCAGGTGATAGTCGACGAGATCGACGAAGACGGCGCCATCGCCCGCTCGCAAGGTGACGCTCCGGATGTGGATGGCCTGGTGTACATCACGGACGGCCACGATCTGGAGATTGGCGAGTTTGCCGAAGTGAATGTCATCGATTGCGATGTGCACGATCTCTACGCGACGCTCGCAGCTTGTGAATAAATCTACTGCGCGTGCCGGATCGGGGCTTGGGCGGTGCTCGCTATCCTCACATATAACGACATATGTTCCGGTAGCTTCGCTCCGGCCGCACCCCGCTGCGGCCCGCTCGCTACGATTTCTTCACAAGCTCTGAGATAACGTCGTCATGAAGCCCACGCTGGGTCTGGCTCTCGGTAGCGGTTCGGCGCGCGGCTGGGCGCATATCGGTGTCATCCGGGCACTGGCGGATGCCGGCTACGTCCCCGATGTCGTTGCCGGCTGCTCGATCGGTGCCTTCGTCGGCGCAGCTTATGCCGACGGCGATCTTGATCAACTCGAGCAGTGGGTCAATGGCCTGGCCTGGAAGGAAGTGCTGAGCCTGATCGATGTCAGTTTCTCGGGCGGCCTGATCAAGGGCGAAAAGCTTTTCCAGTTTTTCCAGCGACATTTCGTCGATAAGGATTTTTCGAGCCTGGCCACGCCCTTTGCCTGTGTCGCCACCGACCTCGCCACGGGTCGCGAGATTTGGCTGCGCGAGGGCTCGGTGGCCAATGCCGTGCGAGCATCGAGCGCCTTGCCTGGTGTGTTTGCACCTGTGGTGTGTGATGACCGCCTGCTGATCGACGGCGGGCTGGTCAACCCGGTGCCCGTGTCCCTGTGCCGGGCGATGGGCGCAGATATCGTTATTGCCGTGGATCTTGGCTCTGACAGGATCGGCGGCAGGGCACAGCACAAGGCGGTTCCGGCGGCGCAGGCAGGAAGCATCGCGGACGAGCAGGAGCCGGGCTGGGCAACCAGTCTGCGAAATATTTTCCGCCGGCCGCGCCTGAGCAACGGCGATCTGGTGCCATCCATGGCCGGCGTCCTGTCCACCAGCATCCACATCATGCAGATGCGCATCGCCAGGAGCCGCCTTGCCGGCGAACCTGCCGACGTACTGCTGGCGCCGAGTCTCAGTCATCTGGCCCTGATGGATTACCATCGCGGCTCCGAAGCCATCGAGGAAGGGCGTGCCGCCGTGGTCCGCATGCTGCCGTCTATCGAATACGCACTTTCCGCATGAACTCGCTGATCGCCGCACTCAGCCAGTTGCTGGGCGAGCGTTACCTGCTTACCGCAGCGGAGGATATTGCCCCGTTTTGCACCGACTGGCGCGGCCGCTACACAGGCAGCGCGCTGTGCGTCGCGTTGCCGGGAACGACTGACGAGGTCGCGGCCGTCGTTCGTCTCTGCGCCGCGGCCGGTGCGGCCATCGTGCCGCAGGGCGGCAACACCGGGCTTTGCGGCGGCGCCACGCCGGTGGGCGGCGAGGTCGTGGTCTGTTTGCGGCGCATGAACCGCATTCGTGCCGTCGATGCCGACAACAACTCGATCACCGTCGAGGCAGGGTGCACCCTGCATGCGGTGCAGCAGGCCGCGAAGGAAATTGATCGCCTGTTTCCTCTGTCGCTCGCGGCCGAAGGCAGTGCCACCATCGGCGGCAACCTCGCCACCAATGCCGGCGGCGTGCAGGTGCTTCGCTACGGCAATGCCCGCGACCTGACCCTCGGTCTCGAAGTGGTGCTGGCCGACGGCCGCATCTGGAACGGACTGCGCGCATTGCGCAAGGACAACCCCGGCTACGACCTGAAGCACCTGTTCATCGGCGCCGAGGGTACGCTGGGCCTGATTACGGCGGCCACCCTGAAACTCTTCCCGCGTCCGCGCGCGCGCGCCACGGCCTGGGTGGCCGTGCGCGATCCGGCCGCCGCGGGCAGCCTCCTCGGGCGACTGCGCGATGCCGCTGGCGACAACGTGACGGCCTTCGAAATCGTCGGCCGTCCCGCGCTGGACCTGGTGCTCAGGCATATTCCCGGCGCACGTGACCCGTTTGCCGGCAAGCCGACGTGGCAGGTGCTGATTGAACTTTCCGGTGCGCGCGACGATCTGGCCGCAACACTGGAACAGGCCTTGCAGAATGCCGCGGCGGATGGCGTCATCGATGACGCCGCTGTCGCCGCCAGCGAGGCGCAGACTGCCGCGCTGTGGGCCTTGCGCGAGAATGTTTCCGAGGCGCAGAAGATCGAAGGCGTGTCGATCAAGCACGACATCGCCGTACCGGTATCGCGCATCGCCGAATTCATCGCGCGTGCCGATGCCGCATTGCAGGCCGCATTTCCGCAAGTGCGCATCGTCTGCTTCGGCCACATCGGCGACGGTAACCTGCATTACAACCAGTCGCGGCCCGATGTCCAGTCCAACGCCGAATTCATCGCCCAGACCGCCGCCGTCAATCGCATCGTGCATGATCTGGTGCATGAACTCGGCGGTTCGATCTCGGCCGAACACGGCCTGGGACAGCTGAAGCGCGAGGAAGTGCTGCGCTACAAGAGCGAGACCGAGATGGACATGATGCGCGCAGTCAAACGCGCACTCGACCCGCGCGGCCTGATGAACCCGGGAAAGCTGCTGTAGTTTTGGGATCCGGGGCTTTACAGCGGGGCCCCGCCTCCCTATAATGCGCGCTCTCTTGTGGGGGTATAGCTCAGCTGGGAGAGCGCTTGCATGGCATGCAAGAGGTCCGCGGTTCGATCCCGCGTACCTCCACCAAACGATAAGTCCCTATCGTCTAGAGGCCTAGGACATCACCCTTTCACGGTGAGTACCGGGGTTCGAATCCCCGTGGGGACGCCAGCTTAACCCCACTTCGCTGGGCGATCCGGTAACGGATCGCCCCAGCGCGAGTGGCAGGGTCGAGGGTAATTTCCTCGATCAGTGCGCCGAGGAAGTCTTTGAGGTGGTCGCGATCCAGCGTGGCCATGTCTTCGGCCAGTGCGTCGAGCATTCGGCGCACATCGCTTTCCTTGACGGCCGCCAGTGCCTTGGCGCGGCGCGTCTCTTCCTCCAGTCGAGCCAGGCGACCGGCAATTCCTTCCCTATTGCCTTCCAGTTCGTCCAGGCGTCTCAACAGCGGCCCCGGCATGTCTGCTTGTTCCAAGAGGCCGGTCAGCTTTTTGATGCGCGCATCGATGTCACGCAGCTCGGCCTGCAGTGCCTGTAGCTCGTGGCTGTCGCCCGGTTGCTGGGTGGCCCGGGCGGTGTCGGTCATGATCTGGACCATGGTGTCGCCGCGGATGTCGATCGCCACCTGCTGCAGCACCGCCTCCTCAAGCATGGCCGACTTGATATTTGAGCTGCCGACCCGGTAGTTGCCGGCATTGCCGTGCCAGGGCTGCCCGTCTGGCGTCATCACCTTGCCGGCCAGAAGATAGTCGGAGATCCTTGTGCGGGTCGCCCGGGTAGCTTTTTTGCCTTCCAGGCGCGTCAGGATCGTTTCAGCGGTCTCGTCGGTGATCAGGGCGGTGTGTGTATCGCGCTGCATGACCCATTCGCTCCTGGAGCGCCGTTTGCCGTCTCCAGCGTCTTCCTTCCCCCGCATCACATTCCACACCGTATGCCCGGCATAGGTCAGCGCGGACCATTCCAGGTGCGACAAGCTGCTCTTGGCCAGATCGATGCCGAGTTGATCGGCGAGCAGGCGGCCGTTCTTGCCTTGAGCGCGGCCCTGCAGCCAGGTCGCGATCTTCGCGCCGTTGGCGGCCGGTTCCAGCTTGCTCTTGGTGACGGCGGCGCCGTCGCGGATCTGGCCGGTGTCGATCGACACCAGGCGATAACCGTAGGGCGCCCGGCCGCCGGCGCGAAATCCCTGTCGCACGTTCTCGGCCATGCCGGCCAGCCCTTTTTCGCGGCTCATCAGGCTGTGCACTTCGTCCATGGCCTGCAGCACGCTGTCGAGGATCACCTGGCTGATCGGATCGACTTCGGGCACCTTGGCGAAGATGATGTCGATGCCGAGCTTCTTGCATTCGTGACGGAAGGCCTCGGCGATGTAGCGCCGGCGGCCGATGCGGCTGGTGTCGTAAATCAGGATGGCCGACCAGGTGCGCGATTTGAGCTTCAGATCACGCAGCAGCTGCTGGAAGCCCGGGCGGTCGGTGTCCTTGCCGGATTCGACGGCGTCGGCGTACTCAGCGGCGACGATTAGGTCGCGGGTCTTGGCCAGCGCCAGCAGCTCGTGGCGTTGCGCCTGGATCGAGATCGCGCTGCGATCCTTCGACGAGCGACAGTACAGGGCGGCTTGTTTTGGCATGGAAGTCCAGAATGAGCGCGACCGCTGCCTCAGCGACCACGCGTGGGTCGGGTCTATTTGAACTGGTAATTTTGAGCGCGCGTCGGGGCATGGTCAAGTAGGGCAGCTTGTACCGATCACGACAGCGCAGAGGCCCCAAGCGCATTGACGCACGCGGGGATTGGGAGAGCGTTCGCTTCACCATAAGCCGCGGCTACATTGGGGCCACCCTTATCGTGACAGTCGGCAACAAAAATGCCGACTGAGCCACGGTCAGCCCATTGCGAGCCATCTGGATTTTCCGTATCGAAGCAAGCATTCCAGGTTTCGGGTGTATGGCCCACCATGCCTTGCGCGTCGATCATATCGAACCTCGTGTTGTTAGCTTGTCCATGCAATCGAGCGAACTGAGGTGGACGCGGTCGACCTCACGTTGAGCAAGAGCCATATTCGTGCGGACGCTGAACCTTGCCCGCCAATCATGAATACGGAATTGCCTTCAAAACTGTCGGCAGATATGCCCTAGGTCATATAGATATATTTATTTCGATGCCATTTAGCTAAATAGCAACGTCATTGGCCACATTGCCGCCCTTTCATCTGACGAAAGGGGGGCGCCATGGCGCTCAAACAGGGCAATGGTCTACAGGGCTGGGAAATTGCGGTTACCAAGAAACTCATCGGAGAATTCCGCCGGCGGTCACGAAGTCTGTATCGGGAGGAGTTCGACGACCTCCTGCAGGAATGTCTGATGCACTGGCTTGAAGTGCGGCGGCAGGTAGTAGCGGACCCGGGCGGTCCGCCCATCGCCTACATGGCGCGGGTCGTGCGCAACAAGCTGATCGATCTGGCGCGCGAGCGGGAGACCGACAAGCGACGGGGCGACCAGGAAACTGTTTCCCTGGATGACACAGTGGGTGACTCCGAGGACGCACCCACCTATGCCGATCTGGTGGATGCCGAACAGGATCGGGAGTCGGGCTCGCAAGAATCTTTCAATCCGGCTGACATTCGTATCGATGTTACGGAGGTCATGAGACGGCTCACGCCAGAGCAGCGGCGCCTGTGCGAACTGCTCGGGGCACAGGGTCTGTCCATCAAAGAGGCCTCAGAGAAGCTCCGAATCCCGCGGGGAACGCTCTACGAGGAAATCAAACGCATCCGCACGATCTTCGCCCTGCATGGCCTGGACGACTATCTGCAGCCCTGATTCGACACTTTACCGAGGGATTTCGTATGACTGAACCATGACCTGAAACCGCGTCGATTCGATGATCAAATTCACTGTGACCAGCACCAAGGGGGGTGTCGGCAAGACCACGCTCACCGCCAATCTGGGGGCGCTCCTTGCCGACATGGGACTGCGCGTGCTCCTGATCGACGCCGACGTGCAACCCTCGCTGTCGAAATATTTTCCGCTGGCGGTGGCGAAACCGGCTGCCGGTCTGACCGACGTCATTGTGCGCGGCGCGGTCACGATGTCGTGCATCACGGCGACCCGGTACCAGAACCTCGACATCGTGATCTCCGACGACCCGGAGGGCAATCTCCCGCACTGGCTGCTGAATCGCATCGACCGTGGTTTTCGGCTGCGCTTCGCGCTTCAGTCACCGGCGGTGATCGAGGCCTACGATTGTGTGCTGATCGATACCCAGGGCGCCATCGGACCTTTGCAGGATGCGGCGGTGCTTGCCGCCGACATCCTGGTGTCGCCGATCACCCCGGAGATCCTCTCGGCCCGCGAATTTCGCGACGGCACCATGGAACTGCTCGATCGCCTCGAACCGGGCGGCGCACTGGGCGCCAGCCTGGGGCCGATGAAAGCGGTGATCTACCGGCAGGATCGCAGTGCGGATGCCAGGAATATCGCCGGCGGTATTCGGGAGGATTTCATCAAGCTCAAGGGCCGGGTTGCCGTGCTGGAAACCGTGGTGCCCCATGCCAAGGCCTACAAGGAGGCGGCGACGTTGCGCGTCCCGGTGCATCGCCATGAACGCAAGCGCGACGGACCGACGCCGAGCGCCTACACCGTGATGCACCAGTTGGCTTGGGAATTGATTCCCAGCCTCGAAGGTGTGTTCGCTGACCTGCTGCCCAGACGGGAGGTTCAGCGTGAGTGACGAAGCGCCGCCGCCAAGCGCTGCTGCCGAGACTAATCAGGTCGGACCGCCGCCCGCGCAAGTGCCAGCGAGATCCATGTCTATCGAACAGCGACGGCGGCTGGTCGCCGAGTCCTTGCAGGTTGGCAATCTGGGCAACAACGCCCGCGACCTGCCGGCCCAGGCCGATCCAACCCATGACTGCCAGATCGAGCTTTCGGTGGAGGATATCCGTCCCTATGAGCACAATCCGCGGCGAGCCAGCAACGCCAAGTTCAACGAGATCAAGGCATCGATCCTCGCCAGCGGCCTGCGCAATCCATTCACTGTAACGCGCCGACCGGGCGAGTCGCACTTCGTCGTCGAGGCCGGCGGCAACACGCGCCTGCTGGCCATCCGGCAACTTTGGGCCGAGACGCGTGAGCCGCGTTTCCACAAGCTCGGTGTTCTGTTTCGGCCGTGGCGTTCGGAAAGCCACGTCCTTACCGCCCACCTCATCGAGAACGAGCAGCGCGGCGACATGAGCTTCTGGGACAAGGCCAGTGGTGTCGTCGCTCTCAAGGCCCGCATCGAAGCGGCGAAGGGAGCCACGCTCTCCCTGCGCCAGCTCGAAGAAGAGATGAAGGCACTGGGTTTGTCCATCAATACCGCGACGCTCGCCCACTACCTGTTCGCCACCGAGCGGCTGGGCATCCTGGGCGAAGCCGTTATCGATCTCTCGGGCCTGGACGTCAAGACCCTCCAGCCACGGCTCAATTCCATGAAGCGCTATGCGCAGACGCGCGCATCGCTGGCCGAGGACGAACTCTACGCGATGGTCTTCGAACCGGTCTTTCGCCAAACTGCCGACGAGTATCGGCGCATGTCCAGCTTCAGCATTGCGGCGGTATGCCGTGCATGTGAAGAGGGGCTGGCTGATGTTCTCGGCGAGCCTGTTGCCGAGCTGCGCATGGCGCTCGAACCGGCGGCACGGTCGCCGCAAGTCTCATTGGGGGGCCCGCCAGCGGGCCCGGCTGTTAGCACCGCTAACACCGGGACGGCCACTCCCGGGCGCCGTGCTCAGGCAGAAGCTGCGATTCCTGCCAGGACCGAAGGCGCTGCCGTTCATTCTCGGGTCATCGAGCAGGTGCGCGTGTGCGCTGGCCTTGTCGGGATCAGTGATTGCCTGCGCAGCGACGAAACAACGCCGCTTGGGTACCGCATGGACGCGTTGCCGATTCTGCCCCATCGGGATTCGCTGGATCCAAGCCAGCAATGGGCCTGGCAACTCTTGACGCTGGTGTCCGCGACGGCGGCCCCGCCGGAGAGTCTTGCGGACGGCGATCCATGCGCCGCTGATAGTACTTCCCGGGTGCCCGACCTTCCGGTGGAGGCCTTCGAGTTCGATGCCGCATTCTTCGGTTGGCTGGTCGATGCCAATGACCGGACGGCCAGCGCCTGCTGGGATCTCCTCGGTCTGGTCAGGGAATTTCGCTCATCCGCTTCCACGCCGGGCCTGCCGGGCAGTGAAATTGCTGCGGAGAATGCCTGATGCTGCCGCTGCTCGACACACAGGTGCGCTTGGTGTTGCTCAATTACGTCGCCGTGCGGCTGGCCGAGGCGAAGCCGGATGAACTCCACGCCGCCGGCATCGAGAACGAGCAACTCGCGCGCTTGCGGCAACTGTCGGCACTCGATCTGAACCGCCTGGCCACGATGCGCGATCTGACCATCGGCGTGTCCTTTGATGCCGCCGGACTCACTGTGGGGCTGCGCACGGTCTCGCTGGTGAATGAGGCCAAGGCGCTGGAGACGTATTTCATTCGCCATGGTGCGTCCTGGCAGATGATGAACGCGCTCTTCAAGATTCGCCGCAAGGTGACGCTCAGGCGCCGCCGCGACTGCGGCGCCTGGAGACCCTCAGGCCGACTCCAGCTTCCCGATACCGCCCTGCGCGAGCGCATTTACCGGGCATGGCACGCCATCGAGGAGCCGAATCTCCGGGTGCGCTACTACCGCCTGCATCAGGCTTTCCCAAAGCTCTCCATCGCCGTTCTCGAGGCGGTGGCGCGGCAATTCGAGGACGAGCAATGAACGGCCACCCGTCGATTCCGCCAGGCATTACCGCCGAACTGCTGCTCGACGTCTTCGACCTGCCAATCAGCTTCCACCGTTGCCTGGTCCCGATCACCGGGGGCGTGACGGCGGCGCTGATGCTCTCGCAGGCCATCTGGACCAGCGAGGCGCTCGACCCCGAGGCCAGCGGCTGGTTCTGCAGGTCCCAGGAGGAGTGGACCGAAGAGACCGGGCTTTCGCGGTGGGAGCAGGAAACGGCGCGGCGAGCCTTACGCACCGGTGGTTTTCTCGAAGAGCGACGCGCCGGCATGCCGGCGAAGCTCTGGTTTCGGGTGAGATCGGATGCCGTAGGGCGCGCATTGCAGGCGCACGCCAACCCGGTTCGCCGGTGACGGTGCACAGGCCCACGAATGAGAAACCGAGAATCGAGAATCGTAACCCGCACCGATGACAACCCATGGCAATCCGCCCAACAGGAGCGAGCGCTGGCGACCCTCTGGCCGCTGCTGGGGCGGCATATCGCGTTTCATCGCCGCCTCGTGGACCTGACGGCGAACGTGAAGGCGGCGCTGTTGCTCTCCCAATCGATCTACTGG
>VEPA01000112.1 GCA_012026675.1 Betaproteobacteria bacterium
GCGCCATGCGTGTGTTCGAGACGCGGGCCGTCGAGGCGCAGGCCCATGCGGTCGGCGGCACGGCTGACGATGAATTCGCTTGCGACGAAAGCGGCCCATGTGGCGTCGGTGAAGTATTCACGCTGCGGTCCCGCGATCACGCGCAGCGGGCCTTCAGGCAAGCGCGGCGGCTGCGGCAGGCGCAGCAGTATTGGCATCTCGCCGCCAACGACTTTCAGGCGGTCGCCGACCTTGATGCAGCGACCATCGATGCCGCCGAATTCGGCGCGGGCATAGGTGGAACGGCTGCCGAGCACCGGCGGCAGGTCGAAGCCGCCAGGTGCCGCGAGGTAGCCGATGCCGCTCTTCAGGAAGCCGGTGTCGAGGACCTCGTCTTTCGCCAGTGCCAGGCTGCGCCAATTGCCAGCGGCGCGCGACTGGCCGGAGCTGTCTTCGATGCGTGCCGAAAACTCGCCGGCGAGGGCGAGGATGACCGGTTGCAATGCGCGCAGGCGGGGCCCGCGCAGGCGGATTTCGAGCGCCACCGTGGTCGGCGGATTGCCCGCCAGCGCGTTGGCGATGGCGAGCCTGTCGACGTCAAGCGCACCCGAAAGCGGCACGCCGAGGTGGCGGTAGCCGGGTCGGCCGCCGTCCTGGAATGTGGCCGGCAGCGGAGCGTCGAGGACCTCGATCATTTTGCCTGCCACTCCGACGAGTCGATGGCACGCGCCGCGACGGCCTTGGCCAGACGGTCGAATTCAATGTGGTCGATTGGCCGGAAGCATACCGTGTCGCCTGGCGCCAGCAGGGCCGGGCGCGCCGCGGCGGCGACATCGAAGAGGCGCACCGGTGTGCGCCCGAGCAGATGCCAGCCGCCTGGGCTTTGCCATGGGTAGATGGAGGCCTGCGCGCCGGCGATGGCCAGACTGTTCGCCGGCACGCCGGCGCGCGGTGTGGCGAGGCGCGGCAAGTGCAGCCAGTCGGGCAGTTCGCCAAGATACGGAAAACCGGGCAGGAAGCCGATCAGGAAAACGCGCAGTTCGGTGGCGCACAGCGCGTCGATTACATCGGCCTCGCTGCGTCCGGTAGCCTGGGCGACGTGCGCCAGGTCCGGCCCGAACTCGTCACCGAAGAGCACCGGGATTTGCCAGCGTGTCGCCAGCGCCGACTTTTTGCCCCGGGCTTGCGCGCAGGCCAGCAGGTGTTCGCCGAGTCGTTCATGATCGAGGCGCAAGGGATCGAAATGCACGGTCAGCGAACGCCATGTCGGCACCACGTCGCTGACTCCGTCGAGCTTGAGTGCGGCGAGCGCATCGCCCGCCGCAATGACCTGGGCATTGATTGCGGGATCGATGCGATCGCCGAACTCGAGCGTCAGCGCGCCGTCGCCGAGCGCAAGAAGACGTGCCATCATCCCACCATGCGTTGCGGTAGCCAGGTGATGATGGCGGGAAAGGCGTAGAGCAGGCCGACGGCAGCCATCATGAGAAGGAACGCCGGGAGGGCGGTGCGCGCGATCCATGGCAACTGCTTGCCGGTCATGCCCTGGATGACGAACAGGTTGAAGCCGACCGGTGGCGTGATCTGCGCCATTTCGACCACTACCACGAGAAATATGCCGAACCAGATCAGGTCGATGCCGGCGGCGATGATGGTCGGCTGGATCACGGCGATGGTCAGTACTACCATCGAGATGCCGTCGAGGAAGCAGCCGAGGATGATGAAGAAGATCATCAGGCCGAAGAGCAAGCCGAACTGGCCGAGGCCGAGACCGGCGATCCATTCCGCGAGATGGCGCGGCAGGCCGATGTAACCCATCGACAGCGTCAGGAAGGCGCTGCCGGCCAGGATCAGCGCGATCATGCAGTAGAGGCGCGTGGCGCCGAACAGGCTTTCGCGGAAGGTGTTCCAGGACAGCGAGCCCTGTGCGGCGGCCAGCACCAGGCTGCCGACCACGCCCAGCGC
>VEPA01000020.1 GCA_012026675.1 Betaproteobacteria bacterium
AAGAAGGAATTCTGGCGCTGGCAGGAAAACACCTGGGTCGATGAGACCAAGGACTGGAAGACCGCCAAGATCATTACCTGCGGCAGCGACGTCGGTTCCGTATCGTCGCAGGCCGTGCTCGTGGTCGACGGTGAACTCTATGGTTTCAACAGCATGCGCACCGGCAACAACTCGCCGGATTCCGCGACCAACGCGCTGCAAGGCGTGATGGACAAGTGCGGCATGAAACTGGAAGACATCCACTATGTGGTCGGCACCGGCTACGGCCGCGTCAATGTACCGTTTGCGCACAAGGCCATCACCGAAATCGCCTGCCATGCCCGCGGCGCCAACTACATGGGCGGCAACGGCGTGCGCACCATCCTCGACATGGGCGGCCAGGACTGCAAGGCCATCCACTGCGACGAAAAGGGCAAGGTCACCAATTTCCTGATGAACGACAAGTGCGCCGCCGGCACCGGTCGCGGCATGGAAGTCATCTCCGACCTGATGCAGATCCCGATCGCCGAACTGGGACCGCGTTCCTTCGACGTCGATGTCGAGCCGGCCGCCGTGTCGTCGGGGTGTGTGGTGTTTGCCAAGTCCGAGGCGCTGGGCCTGCTCAAGGCCGGCTACACCAAGAACAAGGTGATCGCGGCGTATTGCCAGGCCATGGCCGAGCGCGTAGTGTCGCTGCTGGAGCGCATCGGCGTCGAGGAAGGCTTCTTCATCACCGGCGGCATCGCCAAGAACCCGGGCGTCGTCAAGCGCATCGAAAAGATTCTCGGCATCAAGGCGATGGAGACCAAGATCGACAGCCAGATCGCGGGCGCCCTCGGTGCCGCGCTGTTCGGTTATACGCTGATGTCGAAGAAGGCCGCTGCCTGATAGCCTCTTGCGGCGGCCGGCTTTCTGCCAGTCGCCGCAGGATCTGACCAGAAGGGAAGAAACATGATCGCCAATTACGGTTACAAGGACGGCTCGGGTGAGTACTACATCAGCATCGACACCGACAAGTGCATCTCGTGCTCTGCCGGGCGCGCCTGCCTGACCGCCTGTCCGAAGCAGATGTTCGAAATCATCACCGATGATTACGACGACGAGGTGGCCTGGATCAAGAAGCCCAACTGCCGCACCCTGGCCTACGACTGCGCGGACTGCAAGCCCTCCGGCGGCTACACCAGCCTGCCCTGCATGACCGCCTGCACGCCGGGCGCGATCAAGCATTCGTGGTAGACGCAGAGTGATTCCCATGGCAGAGACACGACGCGTTATCCCGATCGCCCAGGCCAAGGTGCTCAGTCCAGAGGATGCCTTGCTCAAGGACGGCTGGGTACGCCAGACCACCATCGGCGCGCCGCGCCTGACCGAGATCGTCAACAACTACAAGGCCATGGGCTTCGAGGTCCATGTCGAGGAGTTCAAGACCGAAGGGGACAGCGGCTGCACCACCTGTTTCGATGCCGGCCAGGGAATGGGCTTCATGTATGGCACGGTCTACGTGCGCAAGCGCAGCGAACCGGCCGGCGAAGACGAATTGTTTTAGGAATCAACGGCGCCTGTGGCGCTCCCGACTATACAAGGAGGAATGAAATGCCTGATCAGAAAAGAGTAATGCGCGTGTTGCGCCAGGGGGACCTGGACGCCATCGTCGCCATCGATGCATTCGCTTCGAAAGAACCGCGCCGCGAATACTACGAACGCAAGATTGCCGGCATCCTGAACAGGAATGCCAACATCAACACCTCGATCGTCTGCGAAGTCGATGGCAAGGTCGTCGGCTTCGTCATGGGTTATGTGTTCTTCGGCGAATTCGGCATCACCGATGCGACCGCGACCATCGATACCCTGGGCGTGCATCCGGACTACCGCAAGCACGGAGTTGCTGCCGAAATGCTCGACCAGTTCATGATGAACATGAAGGCCGCCGGGGTGAAGAAGGTCTATACGCTGGTGAACTGGGACGATTTCGCCCTCGAAAAATTCTTCTCGGCGAACAAGTTCGTGCCGTCGAAGCGCATCAATCTCGAGTGCGTGCTTCCCTGAGCTCCGGACGGCGTGCCGACGGGCCATGTGGATCGACACCCATTGTCATACGAAATATTCGTACGACAACTGGCTCGAACCGCTTGACCTGATACGGCGTGCCAAGGCGCTTGGCCTGGATGGTGTCTGCATCACCGAACACTATTCCTACGAGGCCTCGGAACCCGTGGAACGCATCGGTCGCGAGGAAGGTTTGCTGATACTGCGCGGTGTGGAAATCGCTACCGATCGCGGACACCTGCTGGCCTACGGTGTGGAGGATGATGGCTGGAACCTGTGGGGCAGGGACAGTTATCTGCCGCTGACCGAGGTAATCGAGCGGGTCAACGAACTCGGCGGAATTTGCGTTCCGGCGCATCCGTTCCGCGAAGTCGGACTGGCCAGTCTGCTCGATGGCCTGCTTGAACTGCAAGGCATTGCGGCGGTCGAGACGCACAACGGCGGCAACCGCGAGAGCGACAACGAACTGGCGATCAAGGCGTCGGCGCACATGGATCTGCCGACCCTGGGCGGCAGCGATTGCCACAAGACGGTAGCGGTCGGGCGTTGCGCGACGGAGTTTTCGCAAGCGGTGCACGACATGGCGAGTTTCATCGCCGCGGTGAGGGCCGGAGCCTGCCGTGGTGCGTATTACCCGAACTACATGATGAGCAGTCAGGCAGCCTAGAAACACTGCGAGAGCGTCAGGCGGCTTTACCTGACGTTCCGATCCGAATACGCAGGAGGAGGAAAACATGCAGGCCGTACAAGCGTCCGAGATCAGGTGGTACAAGAGACCGAAGGCCTCCGTCGGCGCTGTCGAGGCCGGGCCGACGGTGTGCCTCACTATCGACGGCAAGGACGTAGAGGCACCGGAAGGGGTCTCGCTGCTTTCCGCTGCGAGTGCCGCCGGCATCTACATCCCGGCCCTCTGCGCCCACCCGGATCTGCCGCCGAGATCCCAGCGCGGCGGCGGTTCCAGCGGCTGCAATCTCTGCGTGGTCGAAATCGCCGGCATGACCGGCATGCGCACCTCCTGCTCGATCGCGGTCGAGGCGGGCATGGTCGTCACCACCACGTCTCCTGCGATCGAGAAACTGCGCAAGGAGGGCATCGCCAAAACCCTGGGCACGCATCCCCACGTCTGCCTGACCTGTCCGCAGCGCGACGGCTGCAGCCGTACCACCTGTTCCTTCGGCAATCCGGTCGAACAGCGCTGCTGCTCGATCTTCAACAGCTGCGAATTGCGCAAGGTCGCCGACTACGTCGGCATCCCGCCGACGACGCCGAATTACAAGCACGTTCAGCTGCCGGTGATCAAGGACGAACCCTTCTACGATCGCGACTACAACCTGTGCATCGACTGCCGGCGCTGCCTGCCGGCCTGCAACGACATCCGCGGCGTCGGCTGCCTGGAAGTCAAGGATGTCGAAACCCCGCAAGGCAAGCGGACTTACGTCGGCACCATCGCGGAGACCCTGGTCGATTCCGGCTGCAAGTTCTGCAGCGCCTGCGTCACGGTTTGCCCTACAGGCGCCCTGATGGACCGCACGCTGGACCCGGCACGCAAGGAAGAAACCCAGGTTCCGTGCAAGGCCACCTGTCCGGCCGGCATCGACGTGCCGCGCTACGTACAGCTCGTGGGTCTCGGCATGTACGGCGAGGCGGTCGCCGTGGTGCGTGAAAAGCTGCCCTTCCCGGGCATCCTCGGCCGCGCCTGCTTCAGCCCCTGCGAGTCGGCCTGCCGCCGCAAGGATCTCGACGATCCGCTGTCGATCCGCAGCCTGAAGCGCATCGCGGCCGACAACGATACCGGCCTTTGGCGCAAGCATTCGATCCAGTTGCCGCCGTCGGGCAAGAAGGCCGCCGTGGTCGGCGCCGGCCCCGGCGGATTGACCGCCGCCTACTATTTGGCCAAGAAGGGCCACGCCGTTACGGTATTCGATGCCTTGCCCGCCGCCGGCGGCATGGCGCGCTACGGCATTCCCTCCTACCGGGTGCCGTTGGACGTGATCGACAATGAAGTCGCCGAGGTGGAAAAGCTCGGTGTCGTCTTCAAGTTCAACACGCGCATCGAGAACATTGACGAACTGATGGCGCAGGGCTTCGATACCGTTTTCCTCGGCATCGGGGCGCAGAACGGCGATGCGCTGGGCATTCCCGGCGACAAGCTGCCCAATGTCATCGACAGCCCGACCTTCCTGCGCGCGGCCACGATGGGGAAAGTCGGCGACGGTGAGACGGCGATCGTGATCGGCAAGCGCGTCGCGGTAATCGGCGGCGGCAACGTGGCGACCGACAACGCACGTTCGGCGCGCCGTTTGGGCGCCGAAGTGGTGGACATGGTGTATCGCCGCACCCGCGAGGAAATGCCGGCGCGCGACGACGAAGTTCAGGGCTGCCTTGAGGAGAAGGTGAATCTCCGTTTCCTGCTGGCGCCGAAGAAAATCGAACTCAACGACAACGGCAGTTCGCGCCTCAGGATCACCTACGTCAAGATGGAACTCGGCGAGCCGGATGCTTCCGGTCGGCGCCGCCCGCTGGAAATTGCCGGCAGCGAGTTCACCGAGGATGTCGATCTGGTGATCGGCGCCATCGGCCAGCGGCCCGAGCAGTTTCCCGCCTACAGCGTGCAGGTATCGAAGAACGGCCGCGTCCAGGTGCGCGAGGACAGCATGCTCACCAGCCGTCCCGGCGTCTATGCCGGCGGCGACTGCGTGCTGGGCCCATCGACCCTGATCGAATCCGTGGCGCAGGGGCGCAAGGCGGCCGCGGCGATGGATGCCTATCTCGGCGGCGACGGCAACATCGAGGAAAAGCTGCTGCCCGACTGGGATACCGATCCGCGCATTGGACGCGAGGAGGGCTTCAACACCAGGAAGCGTCTGCACCCGATCTTCATCGATCCCGCCAAGCGCGACAACTGGGACGAAGTCGAGCTTGGCTTCGACGACGCCACCGCCCGCGCCGAAGCCTTGCGCTGTCTCAAGTGCAATCTCGCGGCGAAGATCGAGGACATGGTGCTGCCGCCGGAGTCCTGGCTGGAGCTGAATGCCGCGAACGTGGCCGGGGTGCAGACCGAGTCGGGCGTGTATCAACTGCTCGATGCCGACAAGAAGGTACTCGTCATCAAGGGCGTCGAGAACCTGCGCGAAGGTCTCGAAGCCATGCTGGACAAGGCCGACATCGCCAAGTACTTCATCTGGGAAGATGCGCCCTTCTTCAGCCAGCGCGAGAACCAGCTGGTGCAGGCCTACATGCAGCAGTACGGCGGCATGCCGCCGGGCGGCGGCGCCGACGAAATGGACGATCTTTTCTGACCGACCACCGACAAGAACTCACGAGGAAAATATTAATGGCAGATTTCAAGTTCATCTCCTACGAGGACCAGGGCGAAGTCCTGCGCCTCGCCATCAACCGGCCGCCCTACAACGTGCTCGACATCGCCACCATGGAGGAGATGAATACCGCGCTCGACCTGGCGATGGAAAACACCACGGCCAAGGTGCTGGTCATTGCGGGCAACGGCGACAAGACCTTCTCCTCCGGTGTCGACGTGGTCGATCACACCCCTGACAAGGTGGTGAAGATGATCGAAGTCTTCCACGGGATACTGAAGCGCCTGATGCAGGTGTCGATACCGACAGTAGCCGCAGTCGATGGCGCCGCATTGGGCGGCGGCTGCGAACTGGCGATTGCCTGCGACATGGTAGTGGCCTCGGAAGCGGCCACGCTCGGCCAGCCCGAAATCAAGCTCGGCGTATTTCCGCCGATCGCCGCGATCCTGCTGCCGCGCCAGATTCCGATGACCAAGGTCATGGAACTGCTGCTCGGCGGCGGCATCATCGATGCGCAGGAAGCCCATCGCATCGGCCTGGTGAACCGCGTGTTTCCAAAGGAGAGCTTTGCCGACGATACGGCGAAGTTTCTCCATCAGTTCACCTCGCTGTCGCGCGTCGCATTGATACACACCAAGAAGGCGGTCAAGGAGGCCGCGACGCGGCCTTTCTACGAGGCGCTGTTCCACATCGAACAGCATTACCTCAAGGATCTGATGGCCACCGAGGATGCCAAGGAAGGCCTCAACTCGTTCATCGAGAAACGCAAGCCGGTCTGGAAGAACAAGTAATTCAATCAGGGGAAAAAGCATGATTCCAAGCACTATCAAGACATGGCAGATGACCGTACCGGGGACGCTGACCAAAACCGAAATCCCGGTGCCGCAGCTGCAGCCGGGCGAGGTCCTGGTCGAGGTCAAGGGCTGCGGCGTCTGCCACACCGACCTGTCCTATTTCTACATGGGCGTGCGCACCGAGCAACCGCCGCCGCTGTCGCTGGGCCACGAGATTTCCGGCGTGGTCGTCGCGGGCGATGCGGCCATGGTTGGCAAGGAAGTCATTATTCCCGCTGTCCTGCCCTGCAACAAGTGCGAGCTGTGCAAGACCGGCCGCGGCAACCGCTGCCTGGCGCAGAAGATGCCCGGTAATTCGATGGGCATCTACGGCGGTTTCTCCAGCCACATCCCGGTGCCGGCCGCCGATCTCTGCGTCGTCGGCAATCGCGGCGACGTGCCCCTCGAACATCTCTCGGTCATTGCCGACGCGGTGACCACGCCCTACCAGGCAGCGCGGCGCGCACG
>VEPA01000025.1 GCA_012026675.1 Betaproteobacteria bacterium
CCAATTTCGCCAACGCTGCGCTGCCCGGCGTTTATCTGGCCGTGGTTATGGGCCGTCACGCCGGATTTCTGACCGCTGCCTCCGCGCTTGGCAAGAAATTCCCTGACGACGGCCCGCACCTGATCTACCTGCCGGAACGTGTGTTCGATGTCGAGAAATTTCTCGGGGACGTCAAGACGACCTATGAGAAATACGGCCGTTGCGTGATCGCAGCCTCGGAGGGCATTCATGACAAACAAGGCACGCCGATCATCTCCCAGCTGACCAGCCATGTAGAACGCGATGCCCATGGCAACATCCAGCTTTCGGGTACCGGCGCGCTGGCCGACCTGCTGTGTGACGAGATCAAGAGCAAGCTCGGCATCAAGCGCGTGCGTGGTGACACCTTCGGCTATCTGCAGCGGTCATTCATGGGCTGCGTTTCGGATGTCGACCAGCGCGAAGCCCGTGAGGTGGGCGAGAAAGCGGTGCAATACGCCATGTGGGGCGATCGCGACGGATCGGTCGCGATCAAGCGAACCGGCTTTTATTCCGTCGATTATCAGCTGGTTCCGCTGGAAAGCGTTGCAGGCAAGACGCGCGTCATGGAAGACGAATTCATCACCGCCAGCGGCACCGGGGTCACTGACGCTTTCAGGTTGTATCTGCGCCCATTGCTCGGCTCTGGCATGCCTGATGCATATCGCCTGCGACTCAACAAGGTCGAAAAGATTCTGAAAACAGGAAAATAGTCCGGCCGGCCGGCAAAACCATGCGAGTCCCGGGGACGACCAGACTCAATCGCCGAAACTGATCCCCAGATCTCTTCCGGTCCGAACGGTATCGCTGTCCAGCGGCACGCCCTTCATGCGACCAGCCACTTCCGAGAGCGCAACGTAATTCACGTTGGGGAAGCCGAGGGCCACCATGATCCCGGATTGCCCCTCTTCGAGGGCTCTTACCGCGGCGGTGCCAAAGCGATTGGCGGCCAGGCGATCAAAAGACGTCGGGCTGCCACCGCGCAACAGATGGCCCAGTACGACTACCCGCACGTCTTTGCCGGTCCGCTCCGCGAGCACCTTTGCCACGCGTTCGCCTACACCACCGAGGCGCTCGGCATGGCCGATTTCGGCTGGCGCCAGAATCTCCCGGTGACCATCGATCGGCTCGGCGCCTTCGGCGACCAAAACCAGCGAGTACATTCGACCCTCGCTATCCCGGGCGCGAATCTTGGCAGCCACCTTGTCCACATCGAAAGGAATCTCCGGGATCAGGATGGCGTGGGCGCTACCTGCGATCCCGGCGTGCAGTGCAATCCATCCTGCATAGCGACCCATGACCTCGACCACCATCACCCGCTGGTGACTTTCCGCCGTGGTATGCAGACGGTCGAGGCACTCCGTGGCAAAGCCGACGGCCGTATCGAACCCAAACGTCGTGAACGTCTTGTCCAGGTCGTTGTCGATCGTCTTTGGCACGCCCACGACCCGCAGTCCCTTCTCATGCAGGGCATTGGCGATGGGCAGCGAGCCGTCGCCGCCGATGGAAACCAGCGCATCGATTTCCTTTCTGGCGAAGAACGCCAGAATATCCCCGGAGAGATCCATGTCCTTGACTGTGCCATCGGGCATTTTCATCGGGAAATGCAAGGGATTACCCTTGTTGGTGGTACCCAGGATGGTCCCGCCCAGATGCCCGATGCCGCGAACTTTTTCCCGTGTAAGACGGAACACTCCGCCGTCAGGATAACGTTCGGGGAAAAGTATGCCGTTGAAGCCCTCGCGAATGCCGTAGCACTCCCAACCCCGATTGGCGGCGGCGATCGCCACCGCACGTATTACGGCATTCAGACCCGGGGCGTCGCCGCCACCGGTGCAAACCGCTATGCGTCGAATTTGACTGGACATGGTAATGACTCCTTATCCGTCCGCAAGGCCTGTCGCTCCGTCAACTCAACGCGGCAAACACAGCACTCTTGATGGCCTCGAGCGAACCTACCCCGGAAACCCTGCGATGCTTGGGTGCGCCCTTGGTGCCCGTAGCGGACCACTTCGAGTAATACTCGATAAGCGGTTGCGTCTGACTGTGATACACCGCCAGACGTTTCCTGACTGTCTCTTCCTTGTCGTCGTCGCGTTGAATCAGCGCCTCGCCAGTGACGTCATCCTTGCCTTCAATCTTGGGGGGATTGAAGACAACATGGTAGGTGCGTCCGGAGCCGGGATGAACGCGACGGCCGCTCATGCGCCGGATGATTTCCTCATCGCTGACGTCGATCTCGAGCACATAGTCGAGCTCAATGCCCTGGGCGCGCAGAGCCTCGGCCTGGGGAATGGTGCGCGGAAACCCGTCGAACAGAAAACCATTGGCGCAATCGGGCTGTTTCAAGCGCTCGGCGATAAGACCGAGAATGATGTCGTCGGACACCAGGCCACCCGCATCCATGACCTTCTTTGCCGCCAGTCCCATCGGACTACCCGCCTTGACGGCCGATCGCAACATGTCGCCCGTCGAAATCTGCGGAATCCCGAATTTCTCCGTAATGAACGCCGCTTGCGTACCCTTGCCTGCGCCCGGACCACCCAACAGAATCAGCTTCATCTTTACCCCTTGAACGAAAGTTAATTTTGCATATCTTGAATAATTTTGGAAGACAAAACCTACTCTGAATTCTTTTCGACGTCAAACAACCGGCGCACGCGCTCCAGGTCCTCCGGCGTATCGACCCCGGGGGCCGGCGCATGATCGACGCTGACGACATGAATCGGGTAGCCATGCCACAACGCGCGCAACTGCTCCAGCGCCTCGCAGCGCTCCAGGGGCGAGGACGCAAGCGTCCGGAAGCGCCGCAGAAAACTCACGCGATAGGCATACAAGCCTATGTGGCGCTGTGCCGCGAGATCAGGCGGAAGCACATCGCGCCTGTCCGCAAACCGATCCCGATCCCATGGAATCGGAGCCCGGCTGAAGTAAAGCGCGCGCCCGCGCGAGTCGCACACCACTTTGACCACATTGGTACTAAAAAAATCGTCGGCCGTGGTCAGGCGGTGGGCGGCCGTTGCCATCGCCGCATCAGGATCCCCCTGCAGGGCACTGGCCACGGCCTCCACAAGGGATGGTTCAAGCAACGGTTCGTCACCCTGAACATTGACCACGATGTCGGCATCGTCCCATTGCAACCGCGCCGCCACTTCGGCGATCCGGTCTGTGCCGCTGGCATGATCCACGCGCGTCATCAACGCCTGAAAGCCGTACTGCCGAACCGCAGCAATGATCCGCTCGTCATCCGCGGCTACCCAGACGCCATCGCTCCGCGCGCGCCGTGCCGCCGCCGCCACGCGCACAATCATCGGCTGCCCGGCAATATCGGCCAGGGGTTTCCCCGGCAGGCGCGTCGAGGCATAGCGCGCCGGAATGACGACGCGAACGCCCATCAGACTTCGTCAACTCCCAGTTGCCGCGCCTCGTCCTCGAGCATCACCGGAATATCGTCCTTGACCGGATAAGCCAGCCTGCATCCCTTGCATACCAGCTCGGCAGCAGCCTTGCGATTCTCCAGCGGTCCCTTGCAGACAGGACAAACAAGTATTTCAAGCAGGCGGGCGTCCATTGAGTTTCTCCAGAACAAATGCGGCAAGGTCGGGCTTGACCTCGGCCGTCACGGGCAAAACCCAGACCGGTAGAGGCAAACACAGTCGGGCCAATTTTACGGCATCCTTTTCCGTCGTCAGAATGGCGTCGCCCGCAAAAACCAGATCCTCTACGCAAAAGTCGTGATGGTCAGGGAAAGGGTGCTCGGCAAACACCAGTCCCATATCGGCCAAGTGATCGAAAAAGCGCTGTGGCGCGCCGATACCGGCCACGGCGTGCAATCTAGTACCGGCCAGTTCAGCCGCGTCGCATGTTGTCGAAGGCTCGTCGAGACGGTAAAAACTATCGCCAGTCAGTTGCATCGAAAATGTCGCCGCGGCAAAAGTCGGTACTGGCGACACGACGGCTCCATTGAGAATCATCGCGTCGACCTGTGCCAGACGCGAAACCGGCTCCCGCAGCGGTCCTGCTGGCAAGGACCAGCCGATCATCACGCCGCGCTCATCGAATAGCGCAATTTCGACATCTCGCTCCAGACGATAGTGCTGCAGGCCGTCATCGGCAATGATCAGATCGCACTCCGGATGCCTGGCGAGCAGGCCGCGCGCCGCCGCGACCCTGTCGCGGCCGACAAATACCGGGCAGCCACTGCGCCGGGCGAGCAACAAGGGTTCGTCTCCCACCACCCCAGGATCACTTCCGTCCGCGACTTCCAGGACTTGTCCGCCGTTGCCGCGGTAACCGCGACTGACAATGCCCGGATGTCGCGCGCGCGCGCGTAGCGCGACCGCCAGATGGATCACCAGAGGGGTCTTGCCGGTGCCTCCAACCGAAATGTTGCCGACAATCACCACAGGCACCGGCACGCGCTCACGACGCAACATCCCAGTGCGGTACAAGGCCCGGCGCACGGCGACGAGCCCTTTGAAAATTAGCGAAAACGGGAACAGCAAACAGGCTAGCGGACCACGCCGCCGCCAGGCGGCAACAAGTCCGCCTGCCTCAGCGTTGCGCCTGCTGGGTGGCAAAGGATATGTGCGACAGCCCGGCCTGCTGGGCCGCCTGCATGACATCGATGACGCTCTGGTGCGCGGCCTTGGCGTCGGCGTTGATGATGACGATCGGCTCCTTGCCGCTACCTGTAAAACGCCGCATTGCGGTGGCGATGGACTGGATGTCGCGACTACCGATTGCCGCCTTGTTGACCATTATCTCGCCGGTAGCAGTAACCACCACATTGATTTCGTTGGGCTGCTCCTTGTTTTGGGTCGCATCGGCGGTGGGCAAATTGATCTCCAGCCCGGAAAACTTGGAATACGTGGTGGTGATCATGAGGAAGATCAGGATCACCAGCAGCACATCGATCATCGGGATCAAATTGATCTCGAGTTCTTCGCGGTGTCGTCCTCGCTGGAAGTTCATCGCATCTGCCCTTACCGGCGTTCGCCGTGCAGAACTTCGACCAACTTCACCGCTTCCTGCTCCATCTCCACCAGAAAGCCGTCGACCAGTGCCCTGAAGTGCCGGTAGAAAATCATCGCCGGAATGGCGATGATCAAGCCGAAGCCGGTGTTATAGAGCGCCACGGAAATACCATGCGCCAATGCCTGCGGATTGTTGCCTACGGCAGTTGAGGAACCGAAAATTTCTATCATGCCCACCACTGTGCCAAACAGGCCCATCAAGGGCGCAATCGTGGCGATGGTACCCAGTGTCGTCAGGAATCGCTCCAGTTCATGCGCTACCCCGCGTCCCGCCTCTTCGATCGACTCCTTCATGATCTCGCGTGAACTCTTGGCGTTGCGCATGCCCGCCGCCAGTACCCGTCCCAGGGGCGAATGGGCTTCCAGGCGCGCCAACTGAGCATCGGAAATTCCGCTTTGACGGTAGTCGGCGACGGCGCTTTGCAGCAAACCGGAGGGAACGATCTTGGCGCGACGCAATGCCGCGGCGCGTTCGATTATGAGTGCGACGGCGATGACAGAAGCGAACAGCAGCGGCCAGATGGGCCAACCTGCAGCCTGAATGATGGAAAACACGTGGACAACTCCGGTAAGCGGGAAAGCGCGAACTTTAGCCCGAGTGGGGCGATTCGGCAATACAAAAGGCTGTCATACAACAGGATGTCTCCCAGAATTCCGAAAAATGCGGAAAGCAATTTTCCGGACCCCAGTGACCGCAAGGCTTGTGCGGCAAACCATCGCGATCGGAAATATGAGAATCGACGCTGGCACATTTATCCACAGAATCTGTGGATAAAATTGTGGGCAATCGTGTGGCAATTGGACTGGAGCGGCCTTGCTCATGGGCTTTCCATTTTTTGAGCAATTTTTAGTCACCGACAATGATAAATTAATCAAGGTGTTGCACAGAAATCCAACGAGCCTGTGCCTTTCCCCGCCTTGTCGGTTGGGCCTGTCCGGAATGTGGATCCTGTAGAATTTATTGCCTCATCATCCTCGCCCGAACGCTTCCAATCCATGGTCGCCCCTGCCACCGTCGTCAGCATCAGCGAACTCAACCGATGTGCCCGAGCGTGTCTTGAGAGAGAGTTCCCGCTGCTCTGGGTGGCGGGTGAAATCTCCAATCTGACCCGGGCTACCTCAGGCCATGTCTACTTTTCGCTCAAGGACGAAACGGCGCAAGCACGCTGCGTAATGTTCCGCTCGCGTGCGGCATCGAATCCCTGGCGACTGGAGAATGGGCAGCAGGTCGAGGCTCGCGTCCTGGTCTCGCTCTATGAGCCGCGCGGTGAGTTTCAGCTTAACATCGAGACACTGCGTCGCGCCGGACTTGGGCGTCTGTTCGAAGCCTTTGCCAGATTGAAGGCGCGACTGGAGGCCGAAGGCCTGTTTGCTGCCGAGCGCAAGCGCCCACTACCACGCTTTCCACACCGCATAGGAATCATCAGTTCACCGCGCGCCGCGGCGCTGCGTGATGTGCTGGTAACGCTGCAGCGTCGCGCACCGCATCTGACAGCAATCCTTTACCCTGCCCTGGTGCAGGGTGAAAGCGCCGCCGACGATATTGCCAGGGCGATCGCCTTGGCAGGCCAGCGTAACGAGTGCAGCCTGCTTCTGGTCGTGCGCGGCGGCGGCAGCATTGAAGACCTGTGGGCATTCAACGAAGAAGTAGTCGTCCGCGCGATTGTTGCCAGCCCGCTGCCAGTCATCAGCGGCGTCGGCCACGAGACCGATACCACCATCACCGATTTTGTGGCTGACTTGCGTGCCGCAACGCCGACCGCAGCGGCCGAACTGGCCACACAGGATTGGTACGCGGCGGCTCGCGAAATTACCGATATTGAAGACGCACTGAGGAGGGCTGCGCAAAATCGTGTCGCCAACGAGCAACAGAGGCTGGATCACCTTTCGCTGCGCCTCGTCCATCCAACTACACGCCTGACCCAGGCACGCGCCAGACTTGCGCTGCTCGGGTCGCAACTGGATGCGTCCCTGGCCCACGGCCTGCGTCACCACCGAGAACGACTCAATCGCGCAGCCCTTGGTCTGGGCCGCACGGTTCCCCGCACCGAACAATTCAGCGGGAATCTCCGACTGCTGGCGCAACGGCTGTCCGCGGCTTTCCGCGGACAGCATCGACAGCGATTGAACATGCTGGACAACATTGCGGCGGCACTCGCTCATCTGAACCCCGAAGCTACCCTGGCCAGAGGTTTCTCGATTGTTCGTGACGCTAGCGGCAGACTGGTAACGGATGCCACCGCATTGCATGCAGGCCAGACAGTCAACCTCCATCTGGCGCGCGGCAACGCTGAAGCAAGCATTCTCGCGACTAGCCAGGACACTCGGCCGGTTGCCACTTGACATATTCTTGACTATAGTAGTCAACTTTAAGACCTTCCACCCACTGCAACAGGAGAACCACCATGGAACACACGCTCCCCCCACTGCCATATGCGATGGATGCGCTGGTCCCGCACATTTCAAAAGAAACCTTTGAATACCACTATGGCAAGCATCACCAGGCCTATGCGACCAACCTCAACAACCTGATCAAAGGTACCGAGTACGAAAACCTGGACCTCGAAGCCATCATCAGGAAAGCTCCCGCCGGCGGCATCTTCAACAATTCGGCTCAGGTCTGGAATCACAGCTTCTTCTGGAACAGCATGAAAGTCGACGGCGGCGGCACGCCGACCGGTGCTCTGGCGGACGCAATCAACAAGAAATGGGGCAGTTTCGACGAATTCAAGAAAGCCTTCCAAGCCTCCGCCGTCGGCAATTTCGGTTCGGGCTGGACCTGGCTGGTGAAAAAGCCGGACGGTACGGTGGATATCGTCAACACTTCGGGCGCGGGCACGCCGCTGAATACCGAAAACAAGGCACTGCTGACCATCGACGTCTGGGAACACGCCTATTACATCGACTACCGCAATGCCCGTCCGAAGTTTGTCGAGACCTTCCTGGCTTCACTGGCGAACTGGGATTTTGCTGCACGGAATTTCGGCTAAACAAGGCGACGACCATCGGTCGAAGTCAACGAGGGGCGCCGCGAGGCGCCCTTTGTCATTGGATCAGCGGAGCGTCGGCATGGAATCCAGAATCACGGAACTCGAAATAAAGCTTGGTCTCAGTGAAGACCATCTTGAAGAACTTAATCGCACTGTGTTTCGCCAGCAACAGCAAATTGATCTGTTGCAGGCGCAAATACGCGAGTTGTACCAGTTGATGCAACCGGCAGGGCCCAGCGAACCGCGAAACCCGCGCGACGATATCCCGCCGCACTATTGAAAATCCCTTGTTCAGCGCCCGGCGGCCGCCTTGTCGATCCCGGTGATCGAAAATCCAGCCCCGAGACCGCGACTCCTGCACCAGCCCAGATTCATTTCCAGGGCATACCGCGCGGGCCTGGCGGCGCAATGGTTGTCCTCGGTTTTGGGCTGCATGTCTTCGATGTTGAGGATCCGGCCTTTTTCGTCGAGGAAAGCTACCGACAGAGGCACAAGCGTATTGCGCATCCACATGCAGTGTTTCGCAAGTTCGGGGAACACGAACAGCATGCCGCGATGAGGCGGCATAGAAGTGCGCAACATCATTCCGGTCTGACGACTCTCGGGGGTCGCCGCGACCTCCGCTTCAATCCGATGCATGCCCGCGGACAACTCGAGCAGGGGCAGTTGCGGCTGCTGCGCCCAGCCCGGCAACGCTGTAGCAAAGGATATCGCCAGCAGTACCATGCGCAACGACATTTTAGACCCCCTCGGCAAAGACAAGGCCGGAACGGCCATGCGACACCGGAACAAGCAACGGACGAAGGAGGCCGAACTGCTTGCCGGATTCACATTCATGCGCAAGATCAATCAGTTAGCAGGCACCCCTAAGTCCATAGACAAAAAAATGGCAGGTTTCCCTGCCATTTTATTTGAACTGCGGAAATTACTTGGCGGCAGGTGCGTCAGCCTTCTTTTCCTTCTTGGCCTTCTTCTCCTTCTTGGCCTTCTTTTCGGCCTTGGCGGGAGCGGCATCAGCCTTCTTCTCAGCTTTCGGAGCGTCGGCCTTGGCAGCATCTGCCTTCGGCGCATCAGCGGCCTTGGCGGACGGAGTAGCCGGTGTCGCCGGAGTAGCCGGGGTAGCCTTCGAAGCATCAGCCTTGGCAGCCGGAGTGGCCGGGGTAGCCGGAGCAGCCTTAGGAGCATCGGCAGCAAACGCGGAGGTGGCGATCAGACCGGCAAACAGGGTAACGAGAAGCTTGTTCATGGTGATTCCTTAGTTTAAGTTGAAGTAGGGTGCTGTTAACACCACGGTTTTTCGAGGCGTTAGAAACATTAACGCGCTACTTTGCAGCGGGTTGACTTCATAGTTCAACTTCACGCCACTGCCCTGGCGCTAACCCTTCCAATGTCCAGTCACCCACCGCCCATCGGATCAGCCTGAGAGTCGGAAACCCGACCTTCGCCGTCATGCGTTTGACTTGACGGTTCTTGCCTTCCCGCAAAACGATTTCCAGCCAACTGGTTGGGATAGCCGCGCGATACCGAACTGGTGGATTTCGCGGCCAAATCCCCGGTGGTTCTGCAATGCGGCGAGCCTGACACGGTCGCGTAAGGAAATCGCCAAGATCGACCCCCTTGGCGAGTTGCCGCAGAGCTGCATCCGTAGGTAGTCCTTCGACCTGAACCCGGTAGACCTTGGCGACTTTGTGCCGGGGGTCGGCAATCCTTGCCTGAACGGCCCCATCATCGGTCAGTACGACCAAACCTTCGGAATCGGCATCCAGCCGGCCGGCGGCATAGACCTTTGGGATTTGAATATATTCACGCAGCGTTAAGCGCCCGGCCGAATCGGTAAACTGGGTTAATACGCCATATGGCTTGTTGAACAGTATGAGGCGACTCAAACCGTTTGGCCGCCAGCAAAAACATTGCAGAAACGCAACGAGTCAGGATAGGGGAAGAAATCCTGCATTGATCCCTTGCGTATCTGCTCCTGCGTGTCCTGCCAGAACTTGGCATCGAACAGGTCGGGGTGATAGCGCATAAATGCATCGCGGATTTTGTCCGACACCAGCAGAAATGTTGCGAACTCCTCCGGGAAAACATCGAGCCGCGATACCGAGTACCAAGCTTCACCGGACATTTCCGCCTCGAAATTCGGCGGCGGCGGTATCCGCCGGAACTTGCAGTCAGTCATGTATTCGATTTCGTCGTAGTCGTAAAACACAACCCGCCCGTAACGGGTGACGCCGAAGTTCTTCCAGAGCAAGTCGCCGGGGAAAATGTTGGCGATCGCCAGTTCGCGGATCGCATTGCCATATTCACGCACGGCTTCCTCTACCCAATCACCGCGCCCAGCCTTCTCGGCTTTTTCGAGGTAGAGGTTGAGCGGCTCCATGCGTCGCTCAATGTAAAGATGGTCGATTATCAGGTCGTCGCCGTCCTCTTCGATCAAGGACGGAACCTCCTTGTGCAGTTCATCGATGAGGTCCTGCGAAAAGCGATTGCGCGGCAAGGCAACCTTGGAGAACTCCAACGTATCCGCCATGCGGCCCACGCGATCCACCTGCTTCACCAGTTGATACTTGCGCCGCACGGTGTCGTGATCGACTTCCTTCGAACTGCCAAAAACATCCTTGATGACCTTGAACACATAGGGGTAGGACGGCAAGGTGAATACGAGCATGACCAGCCCGCGGATGCCTGGCGCGACGATGAACTGGTCTGCCGAATGATGCAGATGGAAGATCAGGTCACGAAAGAACATGGTCTTCCCCTGCTTGCCCAGTCCGAGCATGGTGTACAGCTCGGAACGCGGCTTGTTGGGCATGATCGAACGCAAAAACTGAACATAGCCGGAGGGGACTTCCATGTCGACCATGAAGTAGGCTCGCGACAGGGAAAACAGCACGCCGATACGCCATGCGTCCAGGATGACGGTATCAAGATAGAGCTTGCCTTCCGGCGAATGAAGGACCGGAATCGCAAACGGATACTCGGATGCACCGTTGACGGCCTTGCCGATCACATAGGCGCCCTTGTTGCGATAGAAACCCGAGTTGAGTACCTGTATCTGCAGGTTGGCCTCGCGCGCTGGAACGGTACCAAGATGGGATCCGATGGTGCGCAAGATGAAATCAACATCGCGATCCAGGTCATCGAACTCCCGGGTCCAATCGAAATCCAGAAACATCTGACGGATCGAGGCGCGGAAGCCAATTTGGTTAGGGTAGTAACAACGATAGGTTGGCGGATCCGACTCGATATATTCGGTGGAAACTGCCGGCCGCACGAAAATGAAATCGTTGTGGAAATAGGTGCGGTGCAGAATCTGGCAGAACACCGAATTGAAGAAAGTTTCCGCCAGCTCAGGCTGCTTATGGTTGGTCAGCAAGCCGATATATTGCAGTTTCGCCTGTTGCCAGACGGTGTCACTTAATCTGTCGGCATGGAACTCGCGATGCATCCGTTCGGTAGTTTCCCTGACGCGATCATCGTAGAACTGGATTCGATCACGCACCGCCTGCTGGACCTCCTGCCAGCGCGCCTGCTCAAAGCGCTGCTTGGCGAGTGCAGAACTCTCATGAAAGAGACGGTAGTGTTTGTTGAAGCCGTCCACCAGTACATGGGCGATGGATTCGGCGATCAGGTCATCAGAGGCGCCGGCAGGCATGGTGGAAATCCCGTTGAGCAAAAGCCTTGCAATTCTAACAGCGGGTACTGCAGCATCCAGACCTGACGACTGGAGCACCTTACGCTTTTGGAGGATAATTACCAACGATTCATCCCGCATCCCTCTCGATTCTCAACACCTATTAATCACGGAGCAGGCATGAGCACTTCCCTAATCAAGGTTCCCGCACAAGGCCAGAAAATCATTCCGGGACAGCCGATTCCCGACAATCCCGTCATTCCGTTCATCGAGGGTGACGGCATTGGTGTCGACATCACGCCGGTCATGCAAAAGGTGGTCGATGCAGCGGTACAGAAGTCCTACGGCGGCAAGCGCAAGATTTCATGGATGGAGGTTTATGCCGGCGAAAAGGCGACCCGCCTTTACGGTCCCGACATCTGGCTGCCGGCAGAAACGATTACGGCATGCAAGGACTATTCAGTGTCCATCAAGGGGCCGCTGACTACCCCAGTGGGGGGCGGTATCCGTTCGCTTAACGTCGCCCTACGCCAGGAGATGGACCTGTACCAATGCGTGCGTCCGGTGCGCTACTTCAAGGGCATCCCGTCGCCGCTGAAAGATCCGAGCAAGACCGACATGGTGATTTTCCGCGAAAACACGGAAGACATTTACTGCGGGATCGAATGGCAGGCTGAATCAGCGCCGGCCAAGAAGCTCATTAAGTTCCTGCAAGAGGAAATGGGAGTCAACAAGATTCGATTTCCCGGCACCTCGGGCATCGGCATTAAACCGGTCTCCCGCGAAGGTACCGAACGCCTGATGCGCGCGGCCGTCAATTACGCGATTGCCAACAAGCGCAAGTCGGTCACGATTGTGCATAAGGGCAACATCATGAAGTACACGGAAGGCGGCTTCCGCGACTGGGCTTATGCGTTGGCGAAAAACGAATTCGGTGGCGTGGACATTGACGGCGGGCCGTGGCTAAAGTTGCCCAACGGCATCGTCATCAAGGACGCCATTGCCGACGCATTCTTGCAGCAGATTCTGTTGCGTCCCGCCGAGTATGACGTCATCGCCACGCTGAACCTGAACGGTGACTATATATCCGATGCACTGGCAGCGCAGGTGGGCGGTATCGGCATCGCCCCGGGGGCCAACATTTCGGACCTCTACGCGTGCTTTGAAGCAACGCACGGCACAGCGCCAAAATATGCCGGCAAGGACTACGTAAATCCGGGTTCCCTAATCCTCTCCGCCGAAATGATGCTGCGCCACATGGGCTGGACGGAGGCTGCGGACCTTATCATCAAGGCGATGGAAGCCGCAATTGGCGACAAAGTCGTCACGTATGACTTCGCCCGACTCATGGAAGGCGCCAAGGAAGTCAAATGCTCGGCATTTGGCCAAGCTATGATCGATCGCATGTAGAACACAATAAACTGCAGCAAAAACAAAGCCCGGCCGATTCTTACATCGGTCGGGCTTTGTTTTTTCGGTACCGGATTTAACCGGCCACCTAATGGATCTAGGGCATCAAGGCTTTTGAATGTTTGACGCCTGCTTGCCCTTGGGGCCTTGCACCACGTCAAAAGTAACCTTGTCACCTTCCTTCAGGGACTTGAAACCAGCCATGTTGATGGCCGAGAAATGTGCGAACAGATCTTCGCTGCCATCATCCGGGGTAATAAAACCAAAACCCTTGGCGTCGTTGAACCACTAAACAGTACCAGTTGCCATGTAACTTTTTCCTTAATCAAAAACGAACGAATCGGCCACCGCTGCGGGCTGCAAAACACCGCACCCCGGCCGGGGCATGTTTGAGGTTCAAGCTCGGAATAGCAGAGGGGGCCAAGCGGCGATTCAGAGGAGCTGCAATTTGACAGACTGTGAGACGACCGTAGGTCACTGCGGGGAATTTGAACTAAACACGTTCCGCGTTTTACGCATATTGTCAAGTATCGTCAACTACTTTCGATGTTGCATCGCACATACCCTGACTCTTGCATATTGGGCGATCGTCCCAAATTAGAAAAAGATCGGAACCGTATACCCTTCTTTATCGTGGTGTTGAACTGTACTGGAATCACATTAGAATCCAGCCATGGCTACACGCAAGCAAGTAGAACCCGGGGGTGGCGCGGCTCTGGCGCCTGAGCAAAGCCGGACCAAGCCACCGCCGATGTACAAGGTACTTCTGCTCAACGACGATTTCACTCCAATGGATTTCGTTGTGGTAGTGCTGGAGAAGTTTTTTGGTTTGTCGCGCGAGCAATCGACGCAAGTCATGCTCAAGGTTCACCGCGAAGGAAAGGGTGCCTGCGGAGTGTATCCTCGCGACGTGGCGGCGACAAAGGTAGAGCAGGTAAGCGAGTATTCGCGCCAGCACCAGCACCCGTTGGCTTGCGTGATGGAGGAAAACTGATGATTGCCCAGGAACTCGAAGTCAGCTTGCACATGGCGTTTGTCGAAGCTCGGCAGAAACGCCATGAGTTCATCACAGTCGAGCATCTCCTGCTTGCGCTGCTGGATAACCCTTCTGCCGCTGAAGTGCTGCGGGCTTGCGCGGCAGACATCGAAGGTCTGCGGAAGGAATTGCTGACCTTCATCAATGAACACACGCCGACGGTACCCGGCAACGATGAAATCGACACGCAACCGACTCTTGGGTTCCAGCGCGTTATTCAGCGCGCGATCCTTCATGTCCAGTCCTCGGGGAAAAAGGAAGTCACCGGAGCAAATGTGCTGGTGGCGATCTTTGGCGAGAAGGACTCGCATGCGGTGTTCTTCCTGCAGCGACAGAATGTCACTCGACTGGATGTGGTGAATTTCATTTCCCACGGCATCACCAAGACGCCACAGCTACGCGGGCGAGAGGAGCCGGTCGAAACTGAGGTCGAGTCCCAGGAAAAGGGGGGAGCGCTGGAAAGCTTCACCCAAAACCTCAACCAGATGGCCCTTACAGGAAAAATCGATCCCCTGATAGGCCGCGACAAGGAACTGGAGCGGGTTATCCAGACACTGTGCCGGCGCCGCAAGAACAACCCGCTGCTGGTTGGGGAGGCAGGCGTTGGCAAGACAGCCATCGCGGAAGGACTTGCCCGGCACATCGTCGAAGGAAACGTGCCCGAAATTCTTGCCAATGCCACCGTGTATTGCCTGGACATGGGGGCACTTCTTGCCGGCACCAAGTATCGCGGCGACTTCGAACAGCGCCTGAAGGGTGTCCTCAAACAACTCGCGGACAACCCAAATGCGATTCTGTTTATCGACGAAATTCATACCCTGATCGGAGCGGGCGCGGCCTCAGGCGGCACCATGGACGCTTCCAATCTTCTCAAACCGGCTTTGTCGTCGGGGGCACTGAAATGTATCGGGGCCACTACCTATACCGAGTTTCGAGGTGTATTCGAGAAGGATCACGCATTGTCCCGCCGCTTTCAAAAGGTCGATGTAAATGAACCTTCCGTAGGCGAAACCGTCTCCATTCTGCGCGGCCTAAAGTCCCGTTTCGAGGAACATCACGGCGTCAAGTATTCTGCGGCCGCTATCTCTAGTGCTGCCGAACTAGCTGCTAAGTACATCAATGACCGCCATCTGCCGGACAAAGCGATTGATGTCATCGACGAAGCTGGTGCGGCACAACGCATCCTGCCCAAGTCGAAACAGAAGAAGACCATCGGCAAGATCGAGATCGAGGAAATTGTTGCCAAGATCGCTCGCATACCGCCGCAACACGTCTCGGCGGACGACCGCTCGGCTCTGAAGAATCTTGATCGGGATCTGAAGAATATGGTATTTGGCCAGGAAGCTGCGATCGATGCACTGGCCAGAGCGATCAAGATGTCTCGCTCGGGGCTGGGCGACCCGCAGAAACCGATTGGTTGCTTTCTCTTCTCGGGGCCCACAGGCGGCGGCAAGACCGAGGTGGCACGTCAGTTGGCCTATGGCATGGGCATCGAGCTGATCCGCTTCGACATGTCCGAATATATGGAACGCCATGCGGTGAGTCGACTGATCGGCGCGCCGCCAGGCTATGTGGGTTTCGACCAGGGTGGACTGCTGACCGAGGCGGTGACCAAGAAGCCTCACGCCGTCCTGCTGCTTGACGAAATCGAGAAAGCCCACCCGGAGGTATTCAACATCCTCCTCCAGGTAATGGACCACGGCACATTGACGGACAACAACGGTCGCAAGGCGGATTTCCGCAATGTGGTGATCGTCATGACCACCAACGCGGGTGCCGAGGCCTTGCAGAAAACTAGCATAGGGTTCACCGCCAACAAGGGTCAGGGCGACGAGATGGCGGATATCAAGCGCATGTTTACGCCAGAGTTCCGCAACCGGCTGGATGCCATCATTTCTTTCCGCGCGCTCGACGCAGAGATCATCCTGCGCGTGGTCGACAAATTCCTTATGCAACTTGAAGGCCAGTTGCACGAAAAGAAGGTTGAGGCGATCTTCACCGATGCCCTGCGGGCGTGGCTCGCGGAAAAAGGCTTCGATCCGCTGATGGGTGCACGACCGATGGCGCGCCTGATCCAGGACACGATCCGTTCTGCGCTGGCCGACGAACTGCTTTTTGGCAAGCTGGTGCACGGTGGTCGCGTCACGATCGACCTCGACGAGAACGAGAAGATCAAACTCAGCTACGAAGAGCCGGCCAGTACGCCTGCCATACCTTCCGCGATTTGAACGCCCGGGCACCTTGGTGCGGGCATCCCTGCGCCCGCCCCTACCATTAAATATTCAATATCGATTCCCTATGGATCTGCTCACTACTGATCTTTGCGATGCCCACGAAGATAAAGTGCGTGTCGTTGAGCCCATGTTCAACAGCTTCGGCGGACGGGCTGCCTTTTTTGGACGTATCGCCACGCTCAAGCTTTTTGAGGACAACTCGCTGGTAAGAAATGCGCTCGAGTCGCCGGGCAACGGTCGGGTACTCGTGATTGATGGCGGCGGCAGTTTGCGCCGTGCGCTGGTCGGCGACCAACTCGCGGCCCTGGGCGTCAAGAACGGCTGGGCAGGAATTGTCGTTTATGGCTGCATCCGCGATTCGCGCGCCATAGGCGAGATGGATATCGGGGTGTTTGCGATCGACACCCATCCCATGAAGACGGTGAAAAAAAATGTTGGCGACTCCGAGATTCCGGTGAGTTTCGGCGGAGTCACTTTTACTCCCGGAGAATGGCTTTATGCAGACGAAGACGGGGTAATCGTCAGCGCGACAGCTCTGCACTAAATAAAGTCTTATGTAAGACATATATCATCAAAGTTGATTTCGCTTTTGGAAAACACCTTTCGCATTACGAAAAATATTACATAACCATCTGTTACATAATAATAAAACTTTTGTGCAACTCTTATATAAGACTATTGCTGCAACGCAAAATCCTCTTTATACTGTCGTTACTGCTCCCGCGTCGGAGCACCCCCTTCGACAAACCCCTTCAGAGGAATGAACATGACTGATCGCAAAGCACAAGCTGCCGCCCTGACCAAGGACTGGGCTGAAAACCCCCGCTGGAAAGGCATCAAGCGCGGATATAGCGCCGACGACGTGGTACGTCTGCGCGGATCCTTCCCCATCGAATATACGCTGGCACGACGCGGTGCCGAAAAGTTGTGGGATCTGGTCAACAACACTCCCTATGTCAATTGCCTTGGGGCACTTACCGGCGGTCAGGCAATGCAGCAGGTCAAGGCCGGCATCAAGGCGATCTACCTGTCTGGCTGGCAGGTTGCTGCCGACAACAACAGCTATGCGTCGATGTACCCCGACCAGTCGCTGTACCCCGTGGACTCGGTGCCGAAGGTCGTTGAGCGCATCAACAACTCCTTCCGCCGCGCCGATGAAATCCAGCACTCCAAGGGCGTGAACGCCGGTGACAAGGGTTACATCGACTATCATGTTCCGATCGTTGCCGATGCTGAAGCCGGCTTTGGCGGCGTACTGAACGCCTTTGAACTGATGAAGGCCATGATCCGCGCCGGTGCCGGCGGTGTGCATTTCGAGGACCAACTGGCTTCCGTCAAGAAGTGCGGCCATATGGGCGGCAAGGTACTGGTACCGACGCAGGAAGCCGTGCAGAAATTGATCGCCGCACGCATGGCCGCCGATGTACTGGGCGTCCCGACCCTCATACTGGCCCGTACCGATGCCGAAGCGGCAGACCTTGTCACCTCGGACGTTGACGAGAACGACAAGCCCTTTATCACCGGCGAGCGCACGGCCGAGGGTTTCTACAAGACCAAGAAGGGCTTGGGTCAGGCGATCAGCCGCGGTCTGGCCTACGCCCCCTACGCCGACATGGTGTGGTGTGAAACCGGCACCCCTGACCTGGAGTTTGCCAAGGCGTTCGCCGAAGCCATTCGTGCCAAGTTCCCCGGCAAGCTGTTGGCCTACAACTGCTCGCCGTCCTTCAACTGGAAGAAAAACCTCGACGATGCGACCATTGCCAAGTTCCAGCGCGAACTCGGCGCCATGGGCTACAAGTATCAGTTCATTACCCTGGCAGGCATCCACAACATGTGGTTCCACATGTTTGATCTGGCGCAGGACTACATGGAGCGTGGCATGACCGCCTATGTCGAGAAAGTCCAGGAGCAGGAATTTGCCGCCCGCGACCGTGGCTACACCTTCGTCTCCCACCAGCAGGAAGTCGGCACCGGCTACTTCGACGACGTCACCACCGTGATTCAGGGTGGTGCGTCGTCCGTGACCGCGCTGCACGGTTCGACCGAGGAAGAGCAGTTCCACTAAGCAGCAAACGGCAGCCACCTCAAAAAGCCGCAGCGGATTACCGCTGCGGCTTTTTTTCTGGGATAGAGTGGCGCCACACGACTCGCCCGCAAACATCCTATATGTCGGCACCCCATCGATGAAGATTTGGTTCCCCGCGAAGGGTCCATCCATGCTGTGGTCTGCTCTGCAAATCGTCCTGCTGGTCTATCTGGGTGTGGCGGCGCTGATCTATTTCAAACAGTCCTCACTGGTCTTCTTGCCGGAATTGGACCGCGGCTTTCGTGCCAGCCCGGCTGACATCGGGCTGCCCTTCAACCCCCTGCGACTGGCCACGACAGACGGCGAAACCCTAGATGGCTGGTTTGTGCCGGCCGACGCGAAACGCGAAACTCGCGGATTGGTGATTTTCTTGCACGGCAATGCGGGTAACATGGGCCATCGGCTGGATTATTTGCGCATGTTCCATGATCTCGGACTGGCGACACTGATCATCGACTACCGCGGTTACGGTCGCAGCGGCGGAACGCCTTCCGAGCAAGGCACCTATCTCGACGCCGCAGCCGCCTGGCAGCATGCCACGCAAGTGCTCGGCTTCACTGCCGACCGCATCGTGCTCTTCGGCGAGTCGCTGGGCGGCGGCGTGGCTGCACAACTGGCCACCACAACTCGGCCCGGTGCACTGGTTCTGGCGTCGAGCTTCACCTCGGTTCCCGACATGGGTGCCGAACTTTATCCGCTCTTGCCCATTCGACTGCTTGCCCGCATCCGCTACGATACTCTGGCGCACCTGCCGCAGATTACCTGCCCTGTCCTGGTGATCCACAGCCGCAACGACGACATCATTCCCTTTGCCCATGGCCGGCGTCTGTTCGAGGGAGCCCGCCAGCCAAAGCATTTTCTTGAAATCGAAGGTGGCCACAACGACGGCTTCGTCTTTGCCAGGGAGAACTGGGTCCAACAACTGGATGCGTTTCTGCGACCAGCCCTGCCAGATCCGCCTCAAGCACCCGCTGCGGTTGCCCAATAGACCGGATCGCGCCAAGTCGCTTTCAGCAGGTCGATAAACAGTCGCACGCGCAGGGGCAGATGCCGACGCTGGGGCACGACCGCGTGTATGCCCACCGGCGGCGCGGCAAACTCGTCAAGCACCGTCACCAGCCGTCCCGCCGCTATGTCCGCCCCCACTTCCCACAGCGAACGCCAGGCCAGCCCCTTGCCTGCCAAGGCCCAGTCGTGCAGCACCGCACCGTCGTTGCACTCGAAGCTGCCACTGACTTTCACGGTCCGAACTTCACCCTCGACACGCAAGGTCCACCCGCGTTGCTGGCGCAACGAAAGGCAGTTGTGCTCGGACAGAAAAGTCGGTGCTGGCGGCACGCCGAATTTGACAACGTAGTCCGGACTGGCAACCACCACACGCTGCATCTCGCCCAGCCGGATACTGATCAGGCTCGAATCTGCCAGATCGCCAATTCGTATGGCGCAGTCCACGTTCTCATCGACCAGATCGACGAGCCGATCCGAGAGATCGAGGCGCACCGTGACATCCGGATTCCCTTCAATGAAACGGATCAGCAGCGGTGCCACGTGGCGCCGTCCAAAACCGGCTGGAGCGGATACCTTCAAATGGCCACCGGGACGAATGCCTCCCAGGCTCACCGCGCCTTCCGCATCCGCCAGTTCACGCAGGATGCGCTGGCAATCCTCGAGAAATGCTGCGCCCTCAAAGGTGAGTGAAATCCTTCGCGTGGTGCGCAACAGCAACTTGACGCCCAGGCGCTCTTCCAGTGCGTCGAGACGCCGACCCACGATGGCCGGCGTCACGCCCTCAGCGCGGGCAGTTGCCGACATGCTGCCGCGACTTGCGACGCCAACAAAGGCAGATATCTGCTTGAACTGATCCATTCGATACTAATAGTAAATAATAAATTGATCGAATCATAGCTTCTATCCTGAAACAGGCAAGAATAGAATTCGATCATCGTCCTACCCCTCACCAAGGAGCCCCTAATGAACCTGCCTGCCGGTATTCAAATCACTGCCCCCGTCACTGCCGACTACGCAAAGATTCTCACGCCCGATGCCATGGCGTTCGTCGCCAAACTGCACCGCGCCTTCGAGCCTCGCCGCCAGGAACTGCTCAAGGCCCGCGTTGCCAGGCAGGCTCGCATCGACGCTGGCGAAATGCCTGACTTCCTGCCGGAGACGAAACATATCCGCGAAGGCGACTGGAAGATTGCGCCCCTGCCCAAGGCCCTCGAACGCCGTCACACCGAGATCACCGGCCCTGTCGAGGCCAAGATGATCATCAACGCCTACAACTCCGGGGCGGACAGCTACATGACCGACTTCGAGGATTCCAACAGCCCGAAATGGGACAACCTGATCCAGGGCCAGATCAACATCTACAAGGCGATCCGCCGCGAACTGAGCTTCAGGAACGAAGCCGGCAAGGAGTACAAGCTCAACGACAAGGTCGCCACCTTGCAAGTACGCCCACGCGGCTGGCATCTGGACGAAAAGCACGTGCTGATCGACGGCCAGCGCGTCTCCGGCGGCATCTTCGATTTCGCCCTGTTCCTCTTCCACAATGCCAAGGAGCAGATCGCCCGCGGCGCCGGCCCCTACTTCTACGTTCCGAAGATGGAAAGCCACCTCGAGGCCCGCCTGTGGAATGACATTTTCATCATGGCGCAACAGGAAATCGGCCTGACGCAAGGCACGATCAAGGCGACAGTGCTGATCGAAACGATACTGGCCACCTTCGAACTCGAAGAGATTCTGTACGAACTGCGCGAACACAGTGCCGGCCTCAACGCCGGGCGCTGGGACTATATCTTCTCCTGCATCAAGAAATTCAAGCGCAACAAGGACTTTTGCCTCGCCAATCGCGGCGCCATCACCATGGAAGTGCCTATCATGCGCAGCTATGCGCTGGCGCTGGTCAAGGCCTGCCACAAGCGCGGCGCCCCGGCGATGGGCGGCATGAGCGCGCTGATCCCGATCAAGAACGACCCGGTAGCCAACGAGAAAGCACTGGCAGGCATCCGCCACGACAAGACCCGCGACGCCAACGACGGCTTCGACGGCGGCTGGGTGGCGCACCCGGGGCTGGTCGGAATTGCCGCGGAAGAATTCAGGAAGGTGCTGGGCGACCGTCCCAACCAATGGGAAAAGCAGCGCGACGAAAACTTCGGCCCCAAGGACTGGCTCGACTTCCGACCTGAACAGCCCATCACCGAGGCCGGCGTGCGCAACAACATCAACGTCGGCATCCATTACCTCGGCAGCTGGCTCGCCGGTAATGGTTGCGTGCCCATCCACAACCTTATGGAAGACGCCGCCACCGCGGAGATCAGCCGCTCTCAGATTTGGCAGTGGGTAGTCAGTCCCAAGGGCAAGCTCGACGACGGCCGCAAGGTCACCGCAGAAATGGTGCGCAGCATCATTCCCGAGGAACTGGCCAAGGTGAAAGCGACCGTCACCGCCCAAGGCGAAAAGACCGAAACCTACGATCAGGCGGCGAAGATCTTCGAAGAGATGTCGCTCGCCGACAACTACCCGGAATTCCTCACCCTGCCGCTGTACGAGGCAATGGAGTAGGGTTCGTCGATACGCCGCAGAAAAGTCGGCGCTGGCAGGACGGCGACAACAACGGCGCACGGGGCAACCCGTGCGCCGTTTTCCTTGCCCGATTTCGCCCCATGGCTCCGAGCATTGCGCATTGATTGCTTGAGCCTAAAAATAGCCTGCGCCAATGGGGTAATCATTTTTTTTACTCGATAAATCAGGTGCGGCCTGCAATAATCTCCCTGCAAACAATAGTGACGCTCGTATGACGTTGCATTAAGGGGGACAGGTAAGGTATCGGTCGGCACCGGAGGCCGGGGAGGATATCTTGCCATTTCCATTGATTCGAAAACAAACGTTTTGCCATTCATGGCAAGCGGATAATTTGGATTCGTAAGATGGCAGACGAAACTCAAAAAACCGAATGCAAGGAAGGTTTCTTCCGCTGCCTGCTCAACCCGCCGAAATGCTCGATGCTGCGCATGATCGTGATCGGCGTGTTGGGCGGCATCATCATTTGGGGCGGCCTCAACACCGGCATGGAATGGACGAACCGCTCCGAGTTCTGCATGTCCTGCCATGAAATGACGATTCCGTTCGAGGAACTGAAAAAGACGGTCCACTACAAGAACCGCAGCGGCACGACGGTGCAATGTGCCGACTGCCACGTCGCCAGCAGCAAGACGCCTACCGATTACATCTTCAAGTCCTTCCAGAAGATCGTGGCTGCGCGGGACGTGATCGGCCACATCCAGGGCACCGTTGACACGCCGGAAAAATACGAGGCCTACCGCCTGACCATGGCCAAACGCGTCTGGGAACGCATGAAGGAGAGAGATTCCAAGGAGTGCCGCAACTGCCACGACTTCAAGACCATGGATCCGGAAAAGCAGAAGGATCGATCGGTGGTCAAGCATGAAGGTGCGATTCAGGACGGCAAGACCTGCATCGACTGTCACAAGGGAATCGCACACAAACCGGTACATCATCTGCTGGAAGGCGGACCGGCCGCGGCTGCAAGCACGTCGCCGCCAGCGCAAGCCGAGGCCCCGGTAGCGCCAAAGGTCGAGGTCGCTGTGGCGCCGAAACTCGAGGCCGCGGGAGCCCCGCCTGCAGCCGCCGGCAAGGCCATTTCCGCTGTGCAAGTTGCTGCACCGGCGGTCGCCGTGGCCGTCGCTGCGGCACCGACTCAACCGGTCAAGGCAGCGCCAAAGGCCGAAGCAACCGCTGCCGTCACACCCGCCGCCAGCACGATCACAGCACTGGACTGGAGCAAGGTGCCGTCGCGTCAGATCAAGGTGTTCTATCCGGGCCAAGCCGGCCTGGAGTGGGTGATGAACAAGGCCGACCATTCGTCCGCTGCCGATATCATCGAAAAGAAACGTGCGTGCGCCAAGTGCCACGAAGGCGATGCCAACGAAGTCGGTGCCGCGATCGTTGCTGGAAAGCCGGTGGGCGTGTCCAAGACCGTGATGGAGCCGAATCCGCCGGAGGGCAAGGTGGGATTCATCCCGGTCACTTTCCAGACCACCCATGACGACAGCAAGATCTATTTCCGCTTTGAATGGGTGCCACCGAAGAACGGCGACAAGAAACTGGACCCGAAGAACGAAGTCAAGCTCACCATGATGTTCGACGGCGGCGGCACCGTCGAAGGCAGCGATCAGAATGGCTGCTGGGCGACCTGCCACGTGGATCTACGCACCATGAAGGAGGCCAAGGATGACAAGAAGACCAAGTACATCAAGGATGCCGACCTCGCCGGCGGCAAGTTCATGGATTTGATCCAGTTTCGCAGCGGCAAGGGCCAGAACCCGGTCGACGGCTGGGTCGCCAGCGAACGCCACATGGAGGGTGGCAAGAGCCAACTCAAGGCTGAAGGCAAGAAGGATGGCAACAAGTGGGTTGTGATCTTCGAGCGCGCCCTGGCCGGTGGCGGCAAGGGAGACCATAACATTACCGCCGATAAGGTGTATAACTTCGGCTTCGCGATTCACGAGGACTACACCAACGCCCGTTTCCATTATGTTTCGCTGGGCTACCAGTTTGGCCTCGACAAGCCGAATCCGGGCGTCAAAAACTATATCGACGTACAAAAGCAGTGACGCGGCAACCGATTTTTCAGCAGTACATTCATCAATACCAAGGAGGAGACACGATGATAATGAAGTGGAGAGGATGGGCGCTGGCGACTGGCGTTCTTGCTGTATCCGCGATGGCCCAGGCGGCACCGCCAACGGCCGCGATGCTGTCGAACGCCTGCGCCGGTTGTCACGGCACCAACGGCGGCAGCGCGGGACCGACCATGCCTAGCCTGGCCGGTCAGTCCAAAGAGGCCATTGAAGTCGCCATGAAGAAGTTCAAGAGCGGCGAGCGGCCCGGGACGATCATGGGTCGCCTGGCGAAGGGATACAGCGAAGCCGAGGTTACCGCCATGGCCGAGCTCTTCTCCAAGCAGAAACTCCACATCACCACTCAGACTCTCGACAAGGCCAAGATCGCCAAGGGTGCCAGCCTGCAAGAGAGCAACTGCGGCCGCTGCCACATCGAGGACGGCAAGGAAGGCAAGGACGACACCCCGGCCATGGCCAGCCAGTGGCTGCCCTATATGCAGATGCAGATGGCGGATTACCTGTCAGGCAAGCGCAAGATGCCGGAAAAGATGAAAGAGAAGGTTGATCCGATGTCGAAGGAAGACATCGAAGCCCTCTTGCACTTCTACGCCAGCGTTAAATAAGGGAGAACATGACATGACTCTGGATCGCAGAAGTTTCCTCAAACTTGTCGGCGCCGGCGCCGGTGCGGCGGGTGCAGTAAGCTTGCCGATGATTGGACAGGCCGCAGAACTGATGCCCAAGTCGGGCAAACGCGTGGTCGTGATTGGCGGCGGTTACGGCGGCACCATTGCCGCCAAGTACATCCGCATGATGGACAAGAGCATAGAAGTGGTGATGATCGAGCGCAATGACCATTTCGTTTCGTGTCCGTTCAGCAACCTCTACATCGGCGGCATCATGACCGATCTGAATGCGTTGACCATCAAGTACGACAAGCTCGCCGCCAACCACGGCGTCAAGGTCGTACAAGCCGAAGTCACTGCCATCGACCCGGCCGCAAAATCGGTCACGACATCGAAGGGAACGATCTCCTATGACCGCCTCGTGGTATCGCCAGGCATAGATTTCCGCCTGGACGAAATGAAAGGCTACGACACCGCCGCAATGGAAAAGATGCCGCACGCCTGGAAAGCCGGTCCGCAGACCATACTGCTGCGCAAGCAACTGGTCGACATGAAGGATGGCGGTACCGTAGTAATGACCGTACCGCTGGCGCCCTACCGATGCCCGCCCGGACCTTACGAGCGCGCCAGCATGATCGCGCACTACCTGAAGGCAAATAAGCCGAAGTCGAAAATTGTCGTGCTCGACGCCAAACCCGACATCACATCGAAGGGCGGCCTGTTCAAGAAAGGCTGGAAGGACAATTACGAAGGCATCATCGACTACCGTCCGGCGAAGAAGGTCACCGAGGTGGATGCCAAAGCCATGGCTGTCATGGTCGAAGGTCTCGAAGAGGTCAAGGGCGACGTCATCAACGTGATTCCGCCTCAACGGGCGGGACAGATTGCCGTCGCTGCCGGCCTCGTCGGCGATGACAAGAACTGGTGCCCGGTTGACGCCACAACCTTCGAATCCACCAAACAGAAAGGCATCCATGTCATCGGCGACGCCTGTATTGCCGGCGCGATGCCCAAGTCGGGCTACTCGGCAAATTCCGAGGCCAAGATCTGCGCCATGAACGTGGTCGCGCTGATCAATGGCAAGGAGACTACCGAACTGTCTGGCATCAACGTCTGCTACAGTTACATCACCGACAAGGACGCCGTAAGCGTCGCAGGCGTTTATACCGTCAAGGAAGGCAAGATCATTGCCGTGCCGAATTCCGGCGGCGTTTCGCCGGCAGACTTCTCGGCCGCCAAGACCGAGGCCCTGTATGCGGAAAGCTGGCTGAAGAACATCCTGACAGAAATGTCGACCTGAGCTTCACCGGGATGCAAAAACAAACCCCGCCTTGGTGCGGGGTTTGTTTTTGGTGCGTGTGCTTCAGGCTCAGTCCTATTTGTGCCCGGTACTGCCAAAGCCGCCTGCGCCACGATCACTGACAGGGAATTCATCCACCACGTTGAACGCCACCTGCACCACCGGCACCACGACAAGTTGTGCCAGACGATCGAGCGGGTTCAAGATGAAGGTGTCATGGCCGCGATTCCAGGTTGATACGAAGATCTCGCCCTGATAGTCCGAATCGATCAAACCAACCAGATTGCCCAGCACGATGCCGTGCTTGTGCCCCAGGCCCGAGCGCGGCAGGATCATCGCCGCCAGGGCCGGATCGGACAGATGAATGGCGATGCCGGTAGGGATCAAGATGGTCTCACCGGGATGTACCTTCACGGCGACATCGACGCACGCACGCAAATCAATGCCGGCCGATCCTGGCGTCGCATATTGCGGCGCGTATCGCACGTCCCTCAGGCGCGCATCGAGAATCATGAGGTCAACGCTGGCCACGCCGCTCTTCCATCAGGCTGGCGATGTGGGCGACGATGCCGCGCGCCACTTCGGACTTCTCCGCTAACGGCAGGACATGCGCGCCGGCCGCATCAAACAGGGTCACCGCATTGGTCTCGCCGCCCAAGCCGTCCTGCACCAAATTGCCGACCACCAGCGCGAGCTTCTTGGCTACGCGCTTGCCTTCCGCGTAGACCGCCAGATCGCAACTCTCGGCGGCAAATCCGACACAAAACGGCGCATCCGGGCGTGCCGCTACTTCGGCGAGGATGTCAGGATTGGCGTCGAGTTCAAGCGTCAGGCTGCTTGCGCTTTTCTTGATCTTTTGCGCGGCGGCTTTCCGTGGCCTGTAGTCGGCAACCGCCGCGACGGCGATGAACACATCCTGTCCGGGCAATTCCTGCATCACCGCTTCACGCATCTGCAGTGCGCTTTGAACATTCAGCCGATTGACGCCGCGCGGCGTGGCAAGCGCCACCGGCCCTGCAACCATGGTCACCTGAGCACCGGCTTCGACACAGGCGCGCGCCAGGGCGAAACCCATTTTGCCCGAGCTGGAGTTGCTGAGGCCGCGCACCGGATCGAGTGCTTCGAAGGTCGGGCCGGCGGTCAGCAATACTCGCTTGCCGCCCAGGGATTTGACGCGCAGCGAGGCGTAAAGATCGTCGAACAGTTCGGTAGCCTCGAGCATGCGTCCATCGCCGACTTCGCCGCAAGCCTGTTCGCCATGTGCGGGGCCGAGTATGCTCACGCCATCGGCTCGCACTTGCGCCACATTGCGCTGCGTCGCCGGGTTCTCCCACATCTGGCGATTCATGGCGGGGGCCACCAGCAAGGGGCAATCCCGTGCCAGACAAAGCGTTGAGAGCAGGTCGTCGGCCAGGCCATGCGCCAGCTTGGCAAGAAAATCCGCCGTCGCCGGGGCCACCAGCAAAGCGGATGCGCCGCGCGTGAGGTCGATGTGGGCCATGCCGATTTCCATGCGCTCGTCCCACATCGCATGCCAGACACGACGGCCGGTGAGCGCCTGAAAAGTGGCCGCACCGACAAACCGCGCGCCGGCTGCCGTCAGGACCACATCCACGGCAGCGCCGGCCTTGACCAGCAGGCGCACAAGCTCTGCCGCCTTGTAGGCCGCCACCCCGCCAGTCACACCCAGCACAATGCGTTTGCCCTGAAACTCATTCATGACATTAAAATCCCGCGGATCGGCAATCAAGCGGGGATTCTAAACCATGGCCATAAGCGATTGGCCCGTCGCGGAACGCCCACGCGAAAGGCTGGCTCAGCAAGGCGCAGCGGCGCTGTCGGACGCCGAACTGCTGGCGATTTTTCTTCGTGTCGGTGTTCGCGGCAAAAGTGCGGTTGATCTGGCCCGTGAGCTGCTGGCAAGCTTCGATGGCGACCTGGCGCGCCTGGCCGCCGCGAGCACGAAAGACCTCGCCCGGCTTTCCGGCATCGGGCCGGCGAAAGCTGCACAACTTGCCGCGATACTTGAATTGGCGCGCCGTGCGCTCGCCGGATCGATCAAGGCAAAGGATGCATTGGCCTCGCCCCGGGAGGTTCGCGACTGGTTGCGCCTGTCGCTGGGCAACCTGCAGCACGAGGTCTTCGTTGCCCTGTGGCTGGATGCCCAGAACCGGCTGATCGCCAGCGAGGAACTGTTTCGCGGGACGCTGCCGCAAACCAGCGTCTATCCGCGTGAAGTCGTCAAACGGGCTCTGGCGAACAACGCCGGTGCCGTGATCCTTGCCCACAACCACCCCTCCGGCCTTGCCGAACCGTCGCGCGCGGACGAAGTACTCACTTCATCGCTGAAACAGGCCCTGGCACTGATAGACGTCAAGCTCCTGGACCATTTCATCGTGACCGGCGGCGCAGAGCCGCTGTCGTTCGCCGAACGCGGATTGATATAAAAAGGATTGAGTTCTAGGGCAATTGTTTGGTAGACTAGCAGGCTTCGCAAAATCAGCATTCAGGAGCACCACATGTCTCGCGTATGTCAAGTGACGGGCAAGGCCCCGATGGTAGGGAACAACGTATCCCACGCCAACAACAAGACCAAGCGTCGCTTTCTGCCTAACCTGCACAGCCGCCGCTTCTGGATCGAAACCGAAAACCGCTGGGTCAGCCTGCGCGTATCCAACGCCGGTCTGCGCACCATCGACAAGA
>VEPA01000105.1 GCA_012026675.1 Betaproteobacteria bacterium
CCCCCAACCCCCGTCCCACGGCCGACTTTGCACAGTCGGCCGGCTCCGACGGCGCGGAGCAGTGCTCCGCGAAACCCCGTCTCCGCCCCAAAGGAAGGGGTGATTACGGTTCGCCGCCGTTGGCGGCTCCAAGTACTTGGCTGGCACCGGCTTGGGGCGGCCCTGCGCGCGGTGCTCACAGCCGCTCCAGTTCGGGAAACCTGACCTGCCCGCCATGCACGTGCATGCGGCCGAACTCGGCGCAGCGATGCAGGGTCGGCACGCCCTTCTCGGGATTCAGCAGGCCCTCGGGATCGAAGGCGCGCTTCACCGCATGAAAGGTGCGCAACTCGTCGGAACCGAACTGGTCGCACATGGAATTGATCTTCTCGTAGCCCACGCCGTGTTCGCCGGTAATGGTGCCGCCCAGGTCGACCGAGAGCTTGAGGATTTCGGCGCCGAAGGCTTCGGTGCGTTCCAGTTCGCCGGCCACGTTGGCGTCATAGAGGATCAGCGGATGCAGGTTGCCGTCGCCGGCGTGGAAAACATTGATGCAGCGCAGGCGGTATTTCTTCTCCATGGCATGGATCGCGTTCAGCATTTCGCCCAGGCGTTTTCTCGGAATCGTGCCGTCCATGCAATAGTAGTCGGGCGAAACGCGCCCCGCCGCCGGGAAGGCCGCCTTGCGCCCGGCCCAGAAGCGCAGGCGCTCGGCTTCGGATTGCGACACGCGGATATCGGTGGCGCCGCTCTTTTCCAGCACGGCCTTCATGCAGGCGATTTCTTCCGCCACTTCTTCCGCCGTGCCATCGGATTCACAGAGCAGGATGGCCTCGGCATTCAGATCGTAACCGGCCTTGACGTAGGGCTCGACGGCTGCGGTGGCCGCCTTGTCCATCATTTCCAGTCCGGCCGGAATGATGCCGGCGGCGATCACCGCGGCTACCGCATCGCCCGCCTTCAAAACATCATCGAAACTGGCCATGATCACCTGCGCCTGCTCTGGCTTGGGCACCAGCTTGACCGTCACCTCGGTGACGACCGCGAGCATGCCCTCGGAGCCGATGGACAGGGCCAGCAAATCGTAGCCGGGCGCATCCAGCGCCTGGTTGCCGAACTCGACGATGTCGCCGCTGACCATCACGGCGCGCACCCGCAGCACGTTGTGCAAGGTCAGGCCGTATTTCAGGCAATGCACGCCGCCGGAATTCTCGGCCACGTTGCCGCCGATGGAACAGGCGATCTGCGAACTCGGGTCCGGCGCGTAGTAAAGGCCCAAGGGCGCGGCCGCTTCCGAAATCGCCAGGTTGCGCACGCCGGGTTGCACGACGGCGACGCGTGCCACCGGATCGACGTGGAGAATTCTTTTCATCTTTGCCAGCGACAGCACCACGCCCTGCGGATGTGGCAGGGCACCGGCCGAAAGCCATGTGCCCGCGACGCGGGCAACGCTTGGCGCGCCGGCGGCGCGGCAGGCCTTGATCACGGCCACCACCTGCGCCTCGGTTTCCGGCAGGGCGACCGCCATCGGCACCTGGCGATAGGCCGACAGGCCATCGCATTCGTAGGGTTTCACATCCTCGTGCACCACCAGCAGCGCATCGGCCGGCAGCCGGCGCGCCAGCTCGGCCATCAGCGCCGCGCGGTCGGTGTCGGCAAAATCCTGCGCTGCTTCGGCAGAGTGTTCTCGCTGGTTCATGGCAGGCCTTCCGCGGGCTCGACAAGGATCGCCCTGAAGTCGTTGACGTTGGTTCGTGTCGGTCCGGTGACGACCAGGTCGTCCAATGCGGCGAACACGCTGTAGGCATCATTCTCGGCCAGCCGTGCGCGCAAATCAATTCCCGCAGCTGCCGCACGCGCGGCAGTATCCGGCAGCAGCAGCGCGCCGGCGTTGTCTTCGGACCCGTCGATGCCATCGGTATCACCGGCGATGGCATGCAGGCGCGGATGCCCGCCCAGCGCCAGCGCCAGACCGAGCAGGAATTCCGCATTGCGTCCGCCGCGCCCGCCGCCCTTCACCGTAACCGAGGTTTCGCCGCCGGACCGCAGCAAGCAGGGTGCCGACAGCGGCTGGCCCTGCGCGGCGCAGGACAGCGCGCTGCCCCCCA
>VEPA01000104.1 GCA_012026675.1 Betaproteobacteria bacterium
CCCGTGGCATTCATGGGCGGCAGCGCCGGCGAATGGTTCCGGCCATTCGGCATCACCGTCGTGACTTCGGTGCTGGTCAGCCTGCTGATTTCCTTCACGCTCGACCCGATGCTGTCGGCCTATTGGGGCGATCCGCCCGGCTATGCCCACAGTGAGCGCCGCGGCCTTGGGAAATATCTGCAGCAATTCAATCGTTGGTTCGATCATCAGGCAGACCGTTACGGCAGGGTCATTTCCTGGGCCCTGCATCACCGCAAGTGGATGGGCGGGATTGCAGTGCTTACGCTGGCATCGGCCCTCGTGCTGCAAGCCACCATCGGCGGAAGCGAATTCCTGCCGAAGTCGGATTACGGCATGATCGCGGTCGAAGTGCGGACTCCATCGAGCGCCAGTCTCGAATATGCCCGCGGCAAGGTCGAGAAGGCAGCGGAGCTCGCGCGCTCGATGCCTGAAACCGTGGCCACCAACACCCGGGTGAACGCAGGCGGCGGCCGCATCTACGTGGACATCGGCAAGAGCCGGGACCGCAGCCGATCCGCCGTCGAGGTCGCGGCTGCACTGCGTGTGCTGCTCAAGCAACTGGTCGGAGCCGAATACGTCGTGCTCGACGATCTGAACAACGGTGCACAGAAGCCTGTTCAGATCCAGTTTTACGGCGAGGACTCGCGCCGTCTCATGGAGATCACCAACTCGTTCATGGAGAAGATGCGTGGCATCCCGGGGGCGGTGGATGTGGGCCTCTCCGAACAGGAGCCCAAGGACGAACTCCGCATCGAGCTCGATCGCGGATTGGCCAACCAGCTCGGGATCTCCATGAGTGATGCCGCGCAGGCCTTGCGGGTGGCGTTCGCCGGAGTGGAGGTTGGCGACTGGGTAGACCCGGTGGGCGAATCGCGCGACGTCGCGGTACGCCTGCGCGCCGAAGATCGGGTTACGGCCAGCAATATCGAGCACCTCCCCGTCGCGGTGGCCGGCACCAACATGATGGTACCGCTCGAGCAGATCGCAACCGTCACGCTCGACAAGGGGCCGGCGAAGATCCAGCATCTGGATGGCAGGCGCACGGTTACTGTCTCCGCAAACGTAGAGGGGCGCGCTGCGGGAGAAGTCACCGCTGATGCCATGAAGATCGCAAGAGCCATCGAGTTTCCGAGCGGTTACGGCCTGTCCTTGGGTGGCGCTTCACGCGACCAGGCTGAGATATTCAGCGAGATGCTCACTGCGCTCGTCCTCGGTATCGGGGTCATGTACCTGGTGCTGGTCATGCAGTTCGGCTCCTTTACCGCGCCTTTGCCGGTGATGTTGTCCCTGCCGCTGTCGCTGATCGGCGTGGTGCTCGCGCTGCTCGTGACTGGTGGAACGCTCAACCTGATGAGCTTGATCGGCGTCATCATGCTGATGGGGCTGGTCGCAAAGAACGCCATCCTGCTGCTCGACTGCGCACGCAGGGAAGAGGCCCAGGGCGTCGATCGCGAGGAGGCGCTGATGCACGCGGGCCGCATGCGACTGCGCCCGATCCTGATGACTACGTTCGCGCTCGTCGCGGGCATGGTGCCGGTGGCGATCGGGCTGGGCGAGGGCGGTGAATTCTATCGGCCGATGGCGGTGGCCATCATCGGTGGAGTCCTGACCTCGACCGCGCTCACGTTGCTGGTGATCCCGAGCTTCTACGACAGCATAGAGATCGCGCGGGAGCGAGCGAAGCTCAAGTTCAGGGCGCGAGCAGCATTGGGCAACCCGTTCGTGGCTTTCGTCGTGACGTTTGTCGAAGGCTTGCTGACCCTGACGTTGCTGCGTTTCGTGTATCGCGCTGCGCGTTGGCTGCTCAATCTCGCACCTGCCGAACATCCGGTGCAGCGTGCGGCACGACTGGAGGGTTTCGCGGTTCCGGTGGGGTTTGAACCCTATCCGGCGCCATGGCAGCGGCAGCGTGGCGCCTTGACCCTGGCCACCAACAGTTGAAGTGACTCTTGGACGGCCCCTCTGGGGCCGTTTTGCCGTGTGAACTCCCGGGATCCGCGCGCTTGGCCCGGCTGGTCCTTGACACCGTAGTCCCGCCGATTTTACATGACCACATGAAATCGAGACGAGCCGACGATGCTCGCCGCAGCCTCCACGACGACGTC
>VEPA01000001.1 GCA_012026675.1 Betaproteobacteria bacterium
GCGTCGAGCAGGGCCAGCGGGGTGCGCTCGCCCATGGCGAAGCACTCGCCGCGCACGGTGTCGTAGCCCATCGCAGTGACGGCGACATCGGCCACCGGCACCTGCCAGGGGCCGACCATCTGGTCGCGCGCGGTGAAGCCGCCGACGCTGCGGTCGCCGATGGTGACCAGGAAATTCTTCGACGCCACGGTCGGCAGGCGCAGCACGCGCAGCGCAGCCTCCTTCAGGTCGATGGCGGCGACATCGAGCGGCGGCATCGTGACATGCCGGCGACGCGCGTCGCGGTGCAGCTTGGGCGCCTTGCCCAGCAGCACTTCCATCGGCATGTCGACCGGCTTGTTGCCGAAATGATCGTCCTTGACCGTCAGGTGGCTGTCGTCGGTGGCTACACCCAGCACGGCAAAGGGACAGCGCTCGCGCTCGCACAGGGCGCGGAACTCATCCAGGCGTTCGGGCGCGATGGCCAGCACGTAGCGCTCCTGCGCCTCGTTGCTCCAGATTTCGCGCGGGCTCATGCCCGGCTCTTCGCTGGGAATCGCGCGCAGGTCGAAGGCCGCGCCGCAGCCCGCGTCATGCGCCAGCTCCGGCATGGCGTTGGAAATGCCGCCGGCGCCGACGTCGTGGATGGCGAGTATCGGATTGGCGTCGCCCTGCTGCCAGCATCTGTCAATGACCTCCTGGGCGCGGCGCTGGATCTCCGGGTTGCCGCGCTGCACCGAGGCGAAATCGAGGTCGGCGGTGTTTGAACCGGTCGCCATCGAGGACGCCGCGCCGCCGCCGAGGCCGATCAGCATACCGGGGCCACCCAGCTGGATCAGCAGGCTGCCGGCCGGAAAGCGGATCTTGAAGGCGTGGCTTGCGGCGATGTTGCCCAGGCCGCCGGCGATCATGATCGGCTTGTGGTAGCCGCGCATCTCGCCCTTGAATTCCTGCTCGAAACTGCGGAAGTACCCAGCCAGGTTGGGGCGGCCGAATTCGTTGTTGAAGGCCGCGGCGCCGATCGGGCCTTCGATCATGATGTCGAGCGCCGAGGCGATGCGCTCGGGCTTGCCGTAATCCGATTCCCAGGGCTGAACGTAGCCCGGAATCCTCAGGTCGGAGACGGAGAACCCGCAGAGGCCGGCCTTGGGTTTGGAGCCGCGCCCGGTCGCGCCTTCGTCGCGAATCTCGCCGCCGGAGCCGGTCGCCGCACCCGGAAAGGGCGAGATCGCCGTCGGGTGGTTGTGCGTCTCGACCTTGGCCAGGATGTGCGTGAGTTCGTCGCCGTACTCGTAGCCGCCATCGGCGCGCGGATAGAAGCGCCGGATGCTTGCGCCCTCGATGACAGCTGCATTATCCGAATAGGCCACCACGGTGCCTTCGGGATGCGCCTTGTGCGTCTCGCGGATCATGCCGAACAGGGACAGCGGCTGAGCCTCGCCATCGACCGTCCAGCTCGCGTTGAAGATCTTGTGCCGGCAATGCTCGGAATTGGCCTGGGCGAACATCATGAGTTCGACGTCGGTCGGATTGCGCCCGAGCCGGCCGAAGTTCTCGACGAGGTAATCGATCTCGTCGTCGGACAGTGCCAGGCCCAGTTCGCGATTGGCTGCGACCAGCGCATCGCGTCCGCCGCCCAACAGGTCAACCGAAGTCAGCGGCTGCGGCGCGACATGATGAAACAGTGCCCGGGCAGCATCGATCGAGTCCAGCACCGATTCGGTCATGCGGTCGTGGAGGCGTGTCGCCAGCACCGACTCCTGTGCGAACTTTCCCGACACATGGAAAGCCGTGCCGCGCTCGATGCGCTTCACCGCGGCGAAGCCGCAGTTCCGGGCGATGTCGGTGGCCTTGGAACTCCAGGGCGAAATCGTGCCCAGACGGGGCGTGACCAACAGCAGCCGGCCCGCAGGCGGCACCGGCAGTGTGGCCGGAATGCCCAGCAAGTCTTTCAGCCGTGCCGTTTCATCCGCATTCAGTGGCGCGGCGAGCTCGATGAAATACCAGTACTCCGCGGCCAGGCCGACGCCGGAGCCGGTGTCGCCGAGGGAGGTTTGCAGACGCGCCAGGCGCGATGCCGAAAACGCAGCGGAGCCCCGCAGGGCAAGGAATTCAGCCATGATGGGCGGACCGGGACGAGTGGGAGGCGCGATGGAAATTCAAGGCGCGGAATTATACCCTCACCCCGCCGGCGGCCCTGGCGCCGGATTGCATTCGACGGCGATGCCTGAGAAACTTGACGCAGGCAACCCATTGCAGAACATTCCTCGCTCATGAATCCCTTCGCGTTCGACGGCGGCACGGCCGACTTTCAGGAAAAGGTCATCGATGCCTCGCACCACGCCCCGGTGCTCGTCGACTTCTGGGCCGAATGGTGCGCGCCCTGCCGCGTCCTCAAGCCGATACTGGAAAAGCTCGCCGCCGAGTATGGCGGGCGCTTCATGCTGGCCAAGCTGAACTCCGACCAGAACCAGGAAATCGCCGCACGTTGCGGTGTGCGCGGCATCCCCAACGTCAAGGCTTTCGTCCATGGCAAGCTGGTCGATGAATTCACCGGCGCCCTGCCCGAAGCGCAAGTCCGCGCCTTCATCGACAGCCTGCTGCCCTCCCCTGCCGAACCGCTGCGCATCGCCGCGCAGGAAGCACGGGCACGCGGCGATGCAGAGGTCGCCGCATCGTTGCTGGCCGATGCGCTCCAACTCGATCCCGCCAACGAGGCCGTACGGCTCGATCTCGCCGAAATCCATATCGACAATGGCCAGTCCGGCGCCGCTCAGGCCATCCTGGACATACTGGCGCACAAGGCACGCGATGCGGTTCGCGTTGCCGCGCTGCAGGCACGCCTGAAACTGGTGGCGGCCGGCGGCGGCGCCGACCCGGCGGCGCTCGCGGCACGCATCGCCGCCAATTCCGGCGACCTCGATGCCCGCCTGCAACTGGCCCATGCGCTGGCGCTGGCCCACGACTATCGCCCCGCGCTTGAGCACCTTCTGGAAATCGTGCGTCGCGACCGCAAGTGGCAGGATGAAGCCGCGCGCAAGACCATGCTCGATCTGTTCGCCCTGCTCGGCGGCAACGCGCAATACGACGATCTGGTACGCGAGTTCCGCATTCAGCTGGCGCGCACGCTCAACTGACAACGACGAGGAGTCGCGCGCGCTGTGGCTTTCCGCCGCAATGAATCAGTGCCATGAGTCGACGCTGGCGGAACAGGGAAGCGCAGCCGCCGGCACCGTGGCCGCGGCCTGCGCGAGGCTCAAGCGCTGGTCCCCGCCGCGTCTTCCGCACGAATGCGAAACGCGTTGCGACTCGACGCCTTCACGCCATAGAGCGCGGCGTCGGCGTTGCGTTGCAGCGTTTCGGCGTCCATGCCGTGTTCGGGAAAAAGCGCGATGCCGATGCTGCACGAAATGCGGGCGGTGCCGGCCTGCAATTCGAAAGGTCGCGCCAGCTCCGCAACAATACGCGCGGCAACATCTTCCACCTCGTCGCGCGAGCCGGCATCTATTAGGATGGCCGCGAATTCGTCGCCGCCCAGCCGCGCGATGGTGTCCGCGGCGCGCACACACTGGTGCAGGCGCTTCGCCGTCTGGACCAGCAGATCGTCGCCCGCGGCGTGACCGAACTCGTCGTTCACCGGCTTGAATCGGTCCAGATCAATGAAGCACAGGGCGAAGCTGCGCTTGTGGCGCTGCGCCTGAAGGATGGCAACCCGCAAGCGGTCGGCGAACAATGCCCGATTGGGCAAGTCGGTCAGCGGATCGTGATAGGCCCGATGCCGCAATTCCTCTTCCAGTTGCTTGCTGTGCGTGATATCGGTCAGGGTGGCGACGAAACGCACCGGCTGCCCGGCGTGCGCAACGCGACTGACGGAAAGCCAGACGACGAATTCCTCGCCATTCTTGCGCCGGTTCCAGACTTCGCCCTGCCAGCAGTTATCGCGCTTGAGGCATTCCGACATGTCGGCGTGGAATTCCGGCGGATGCCTGCCCGACCTGAGAATGGCGACTGGCTGTCCCAACACTTCGCTCGCGGTATAGCCCGTCATCAGCGAAAAAGCCGGATTCACCTGGATGAACCTGTCCTCCTCATCGGTCACGATAATCGCCTCGGCCGCGCTGTTAAACACCGCCGCCGCCAGTTCGCTCGCCGCCAGTTGGCCTGCAAGCTGCTTGTTGGCCTGTGACAAGTCGCGCGTGCGATCGAGGATCACCTGTTCCTGCTCCGTCGCCAGTCTCTCCAGTGTTTGCAAGTGTCCGCGGGTACGCGACAACAACAGCTGCAGCAGAGCCACGATCACGCCAAACATCAGCAGGTGCACAACTCCCGAGCGAATGTGCGCCGCGTCCCGCATCGCGAGCAACTGCGCCGACGGCATGGTGACCGATATCCCGCCGCGCACCAGGCCGATCTCATAGCCTTGCCTCTCATGGCATCCGAGGCAGGGCTTGGTCACCTTGAGCGGCGCCATGTAGCGATGCACGGGAACCTCTCCCGGAATCAGTTCCACGATTTCGCTCAAGCCGGCTTCGAAACGGCGCAGCGCTTCCGCCTCCCAGGCATCGGCGCGGTTGGCCGGGCGCAAGGGCCTCAGGCTGGTCAGGTGAATCTGGATTCCTTCGGTCTGCCGTGCAATTTCCGCGAGTTGCCGGGTCATGAAGGCCTGGTTGATCATGGTCAGCTCGATGCCTTCCTGGGTCACCAGGTCGCGCCGCTCGTGATCAAGCCAGGGATTGGGCCGGGTAGTCTCGGTCACCGGAACATAGACGCCTTCATGTCGCGCGTTCCATTCGCGGGTCAGCTGGATCAGTCGAAACAGTGCTGCGCCGCGTTCGCGTGCCATCAGCTGCATGTTGTCGTCGACCCGCTTCCATTCGAGGGCGAAGGACAGCGCAACGCCGCTTGCGACCATCGAGAACAGAACCCACGGCTGCAGCCACAGCCGTGACAACCTGCCTTGCATCAAGAAGCGTTTCATGAGCCCGCGCATGATCGATTATGCATCAGGCCACGGCATGCCGCCCCTGCACTCGACGCGCAGGGGAGCACCCGGCAACAGCTTAGCCCTTGATGCGAGCCACCAGCGCCTTGGCGTACTGATCGGTGGTGGCCTGGCCGCCCAGATCGCCGGTACGTACCATGTCCTTGTTAAGCACATCGTCGATGGTCTGGCGCAGGCGGTCGCCGAGGTCCTTGCGCTTGACGTGGTCCAGCATCATGCCGGCCGCCATCAGCAGCGCGGTCGGGTTGGCGATGCCCTTGCCCGCGATGTCCGGCGCCGAGCCATGCACGGCTTCGAAAATCGCCGCGTCCTCGCCGATGTTGGCACCCGGCGTCATGCCCAGGCCGCCGACGAGGCCGGAGATCTGGTCGGACAGGATGTCGCCGAAAAGGTTGGTGGTGACCAGCACATCGAACTGCCAGGGATTCATGACCAGCTTCATGGCGCAGGCATCGACGATGATCTCGTCCATGACGATCTTGTCCTTGTACTCCGCGGCGTAGATATCGCGTGCGGTTTCGAGGAAGATGCCGGTCAGGGCCTTCATGATGTTGGCCTTGTGCACCACGGTCACCTTCTTGCGGCCCTGCTTGACGGCGAAGTCGAAGGCAAAACGGACAATCTTGCGGCAGCCCTGGCGGGTGTTGATGCCGGTGGACATGCCCACCGCATGCGGATCGCCGTCGATCGGAATGTAGTGCTCGTAGCCCATGTACAGGCCTTCGTTGTTCTCGCGCACCATGACCAGATCGATGTTGTCGCAGCGGCCGCCGGGAACGATGGTCTTGGCCGGCCGCAGGTTGGCGTAGAGCTTGAACTCTTCGCGCAGGCGCACGTTGGACGAACGGTAACCGCCGCCCGACGGGGTTTCCAGCGGTCCCTTGAGGGCCAGCCGGTTCTTGCGGATGCTGTCGATGCAGGCCTGCGGCAACGGATCGCCACAGGCAGTGACACCGGCCAGGCCCGCGATCTCGGTCTCCCACTGAAACGGCGCGCCGAGGGCATCAAGCACCGCGACGGTCGCGGCGGTAATTTCAGGGCCGATGCCGTCGCCCGGAATCAGGGTGGCAGGAATTAAGGTCTGGGTAGCGCTCATATCGATCTCCGCGATTCGGCAAACAGGGTTGTATACATATGGCACCGTCGCCGTGCTCGGCAGGCCGAAGCGGCAGGGATGCGCTGGTGCTGAAGCATGCCACGTCAGGCTGAACGGCCGCTTACTGGCGCCGCGACGCGGGCCGAATTATACGCAGCGCGCGCCTGCCGCCGCCAATTGATCCGGGGCAAGGCGACAGGTCCGCGGATCGCTAAAATCGCGCCATGACCACGAATCGCAAATCGAGGCTGAAAGCCATCATCGACACCCTGGAGCTGGGGCTGATCGAACGCGGACAATGCGTCCGCCTCTGCCTGCTGGCCGCCCTGGCCGGCGAACACAGCCTGCTCATCGGCCCGCCCGGCACCGCAAAGAGCGAACTGGCGCGACGCCTGCACAGCGTATTTCGCGATGCCCGCTATTTCGAGCGCCTGCTGACGCGCTTCTCGGTCCCGGAAGAGCTCTTCGGTCCGCTGTCGATCAAGGCGCTGGAGGAAGATCGTTACGAGCGCCACACCGACGGCTTCCTGCCCGATGCCTCGATCGCCTTCATCGACGAGGTGTTCAAGGCCAACAGCGCGATCCTCAACGCCCTGCTGACCCTGCTCAACGAACGCGAGTTCGACAACGGCGCCGGCCGCCAGCGCTGCCCGCTGATCAGCGCCATCGGCGCCACCAACGAAGTACCGGAGGACGAAGTCGGTGAGGCCTTCTTCGACCGCTTCCTGGTGCGCCTGCCGGTGGCGGCGGTCAGCGGCGAGAATTTCGGCGCCCTGCTCGACGCCGGGCGCGGCCGCCACTGGCAAGCGCCCGGCCCCGAGCTGTGCCTCGATGCCGTCGATCTCGCCGGCATCGCCGGGGAGGCCTCCACGGTCGCCGTACCCGACGAGTTCGTCGCAGTACTTGCCGAGTTGCGCCAGCACTGCGCCGAGATTCCGATCCATGTGTCCGACCGGCGCTGGGTCAAGATCGTCTGGCTGTTGTGCGTGGCCGCGGCCAGCGAAGCTCGCGCGTCCGTGACGCTATGGGACCTGTTGCTGCTGCCCTGGCTGACCGCGCCGGATGCCCCGCGCCAGGCGGCGGTGGCCGACTGGCTGGCGGCCCGGCTCGGCGTGCGCGAGGCCTTCTCTCCGGCACGCCTGACGCGCGTGGTGGAGGCTTTCGAGGGGCAACTCGACGCGGAGCTGAAGGCCAACGACCTGGACTACGACGAAACCGGCCGCCTGAAATTTTCGGCCGCCGACCTGGCGGCGGAACTGGCCGATGCAATCGGCGACGCCAAGGGTGGCGCAGCGGCCCCGCGCATGAGCTACAGTCGGCGCCGGCGCTACGGCGCATCGCACATCGGCGCGCGCGTGAGCCAGGTCGACTCCCTGCTCCAACGCATTGCCGCCTATGCCGGCGAGATCGCCGCGCGACGCCAGGATCTCGCCACATTTGCCGAGCACAGCCTGTGGCTCAACGCGGGCCTGACCGCCCGCGCCGGAATCATCCTGGCGTCCACCGCCGCCGCCATCGACGAGCTTGCCGCCCGCGCCCGGAACGCGCGCCGCGGCTTCCTCGAACTGCCGCGACTGGAACAGGACAACGGCGTGATCCCCGAGCCGGTGGCTCACGACATACTCGCCGCCGCGTGAACTCGCCGCTGCCCTTGCCGGCACCCCTGCTGTTCGCGGCCGGCGAACGCCGCCTGGCGACGCTTGACGGGCTGGCGCGCGCCCTCTGGCTGGGCGGGATGACCAACTCGCAGGGCAGCCTGGAACCGCGCCTCGACGCACTCGCGGATCTGCGCCGGGATCTCTTCCGTGGCGCTGTTGCGGCAGCGGACACCTGGCCCTGGCCGCCAGCGCCGATCGCCCGCGCCCTGCACGAAGCCATCGCCGGCCTGGACCTGCCTCGCTACTGTACGGAGCAGCAGGAACTGACCGACACGGTGCTGATGAGCATCCTGTTCCACCTCGATTTCATCGTCGACTATGTCGATCGCGGCGCCAGCGAAGAACAGGCCCTGCGGATGGCGATCGACGCCTTCGTCGCGGACTGGCAGGAGCATTGCGGCCAGATCGACGAACTGGTCGAGGTCTTCGGCCTGGTGCCCGACGACTGCAGGCACAGCGAATGGGACCAGTTGCGCGGCCTGCTGCATTCCTCCGGCTGGCAGGAAGTGCTGCGCATCCGCCGCCTGCTGGAAGGCCTGCAGGAACTGTGCAGGATCATTCGCGGACTCGGCCGTTCGCGCCTGTCGGAGGAGGACGACGCCGCCAGCCAGTCCGTCGTCGAAGTCATGGAACAGGCCATTGCACTGCGCGCGGAGTCGCGCACCGTACGCGTCCCCGACATGCCCGGCGAGACGCGCGGCATCCACCGCTCCGACCGCATCGCGCGCATGCTGCCGGCCGAGGCCATGCTGCTCGGCCATCCACGCCTGCGCCTGGTGTGGCACGCGCGGCGCGCCGAACGCACGCTGCTCAGCTACGAGGATGACGACCGCATGACGGAAGTACGCCTGCGGCAGTCGCCGGTCATGCAGCCGCGTCCCGGAACGCAGGCAGCCAAGCGCCTGGAACTCGGGCCGATCCTGGTCTGCGTCGACACTTCGGGCTCGATGCAGGGTGGTGCCGAGGCCGTGGCCAAGGCCGTCGTGCTCGAAGCCATGCGCAGCGCCCATGCCCAGCGGCGGCCCTGCCATGTCTTTGCCTTCGGCGGCCCCGAGGAGCTGATCGAGATGGAACTGGGCGTCGACAGCGCGGGCATCGCACGCGTCACCGAATTCCTCGGCCAGGCGTTTCGCGGCGGCACCGACATCTGCGGCCCGCTGGAACGCGTCATCGCCAAGCTGGAAGAGCAGCGCTGGCAGCAGGCCGACCTGCTGCTCGCCACCGCCGGCGAATTCGGCGCCACGCCGGAAATCGCCGCGCGTCTGGCCGCCGTCAAGCGTGATCTGGGCCTGCGCGTGCAGGGCGTGCTGATCGCCGACCGCGAGACCCTCGGCCTGCTGGAGGTGGCCGACAGCATTTACCCGGTGCGCGACTGGCGCCGCCATGGCGGCGCCCATGTCGATTCGCCGATCCATTCGCATCGGCTGACCGCGATGTATTTTCCCGGCGCCTTGCGCAGTGCAGAGAATCAGGCCGCGACCGTTGCCGGCGCGGCGGCATCGGCGGCCGTGATTGCGGGCCGCCACCAGAGCGACTCCGTCGACGCAAGCGGGGATAGCCAATGAGTTTCGCCGCCGAATACCTCGCGCAGCTCGAAGCCTTCGCCGCCCGCGGCCCCCTGCCGCGCATCCGCGCCCTGCATCTGCCGCCGGCGCAGGCAGTCGCCGACAACAGGGGCGAGTTCTGCGCGCTGGAACTGGAGGACGGATCGCTCGGCCTGTCCTACGTGCTGCTCGACGACACCCTGGCACGCCTGCGCGCTGCAGGCGACAGCCTCGGCCTGGCCGGCGCCGATGCGCTCGCCGTGGCGCACCGTTACGCCGGCGCCGACTCTTGCGCCAGGACCATCGGCTTCGCCGCGGCCAACGCGCTGACGCGCTGCCTGTTCGACCGCGCCGGGTTCCGCCCCGGAGATAGCGCCGACTCGATCGGCCAGATGAATCCGCAGGCGGGCGAGCGGATCGGCATGATCGGCCTGTTCCGGCCGCTCCTGGGCCGCATCCTGCAAAGCGGCGCGTCGCTCACCGTGGTCGAACTCAAGGCCGAACTGGCCGGCGAGGATGAAGGCTACCGCGTCACGCTGGATGCGAACGAGCTGGCCGAATGCAGCAAGGTGGTGTCGACCAGCACCCTGCTGCTCAACGACACGCTGGACCGCATGCTCGGCTGCTGCCGAAAGGCGCGCTGGATCGCCATGGTCGGCCCGAGTGCCGGCTGCCTGCCCGACGCACTTTTCGCGCGCGGCGTCACGCTGCTCGGCGGTAACTGGATCAGCGACCGGAAGGGCTTCGTCGCGGCGCTGAAGAACGGCGAACCGCGCAGCGAGTTTGCCGCCAAGTTCGTCCTCACGGCCGACAACTATCCCGGCTTCACGGCGCTGCTGGGACGCGCCGCCGGCACTTAGGAAAATCCGCGCAAGTAGTTCCGGCAGTTATTGGGCGGCGCGCAAGGCCGGCAGCGCCGACTGGCGCAGCATCGACGATGCACCCAGCCAGCCGGCAACGACCACCAGCACGGTGCCGACCAGCAGGCCGATGAGCCAGAGTTCCACCTGCGGCAGGTAGTAGAGGCGAAACGCGAAACGCGCCAGGCCCCAGCCGATCAGGCTGGCGGCGATGCCGGCGAGCAGCCCGGCCAAGGCACCCAGCGCGGCGAACTCGGCGAGCAAGGCCGAGGACAACTGCCGGCTGCGCGCGCCCAGCGCACGCAGCACGGCCAGTTCGTGGCGGCGGTCGTCGCTGCTGGCCTGCAGCGCCGCATAAAGCACGGCCAGCCCGGCCAGCACGGCGAAGCCGAACACCAGTTGCACCGCGCGCGCGACCTGGTCGATCGTCGCGTGCAACTGCCGGACCAGGGCGACGACGTCGATCACCGTGATGTTGGGAAAGACCCGCACCAGTTCGGGAACTGCGCCCGCCTTGTCGGCCGGCAGGTGGAAACTGGTGATGTAGCTGGCCGGATAATCCTGGAGCACGGCCGGCGGCGACATGACGAAGAAATTGACGCGCAGCGAATCCCAGTCGAGCTTCCTCAGGCTGGTGATCGTCGCCTCGACGCGCTTGCCGGCGATGTCATAGCTCAGGCGATCGCCCAGCTTCAGGTTCAGGGTTTCGGCTAGGCCCTGCTCCACCGAAAACTCCGCACCGTCGGTGGCGCCGTGCCAGCGTCCGCCGCTGACCGTATTGCCGAGCGGAATCTTTGGCGACCACGACAGGTTGAATTCGCGATCGACAAGGCGCTGGGCGCGATCGTCGGCATAGCTCTCCGGGCCGACCGGCCGGTCATTGACCTGAACCAGACGGCCGCGCACCATGGGCTCCAGTTCCGGCGCCGGCAGGCCGCGCGCCTTGAAGAAGTCGGCGATGGCGACACGCTGATCGGGCTGGATGTTGATCGCAAAGCGATTCGGCGCGTCGGCCGGAACGCGCTTCATCCAGCTGTCGAGCAGGTCGCCGCGCGCCACCGTGAGCAGCAGCAAGGCCGTGAGGCCCAGCGCCAGCGCCACCGCCTGCACCAGCGTCGCCGCCAAGCGCCGGCGCAGGTTGGCCAGGCCATGGCGCCAGCCGTAGCCGCCGCCGGCGGGGCGCAGGCGGCCGAGTACGGCGAGCAGCAGACGCGCCATCAGGGCGAAGAAGACCAGCGCGATCATGAAGCCGCCCAGCACGATCAGTCCCAGCCGCAGTTCGCCGGCCATCCACAGCATCAGCGCGGCAAGCACTGCAGCACCCAGCAGATAGGCCCCCACCGAAGCGGGCTCCGAACTGGACCACTCGCGACGCAGCACGCGTATCGTCGGCACCCGCTTCAGGCGCAGCAGTGGCGGCAGGGCGAAGCCGATGATCAGCGTCAGGCCGACCAGCAGACCGTGCAGCCAGGGCAGCAGCGAAGGTGCCGGCAGCTTGGTCAGCATCAGGCTCGCCAGCAGCTGTTCCAGTGCCACCTGCACGGCATAGCCGACGCCGCAGCCGGCCAGCGTGGCGGCAAGGCCGAAAATCAGGAATTCGCCGCCGTGGATCAGCAGCAATTGCGCTGCCGATGCGCCCATGCAGCGCATCACCGCGCAACCGTCAAGATGCCGCCGCATATAACGCTCGGCGGCCAGGGCCACGGCGACTGCAGCCAGAATCACGGCCAGCAGCGCGGCCAGGCGCAGAAAGCGCTGCGCCCGCTCGGTGACATTGCGGATCTCGGGCCGCGCGTTGTCCAGGCTTTCGACCTTTTCGCCGCGCCCGAGCTGCACTGCAGCCCAGGCTTCATACGCGGCCACTGCCGGCGCTTCACCCGCCAGGTGCAACCTGTAGCGAACCCGGCTGCCATCCTGGATCAACCCGGTCGCCGGCAGGTCGGCGAGGTTGATCATCAGCCGCGGCGCCAGGGCAAACACGTTCATGCCGCGATCGGGTTCCAGGGTCAGGACCGGGCCGCTCTGCACGGAAATCTTTCCCAACGCCAGCGACGTGCCGGGAGCGAGATTCAAGGTGGTCGCCAGACGCTCGTCGGGCCAGGCCTCGCCTCTTTGCGGCACCCGCGCCGTGTCGGCATCGGCGGCATTGAGTACCGCCGCGGTGCGCAGGCTGCCGCGCAGGGGATAGCCCGCCGACACGGCCTTGATCTCGGCCAGCAAGGCCGCATCGCCGAGGCTGACCATGCTCGGGAAGACAGCGCTCTCGGCCTGGCGCAGGCCGCGCGCCGCCGCCTCCTCGCGGAAGCGCTCGGGCAAGGGATGATCGGCCGTCAGCAGCAGGTCGCCGCCGAGCAACTGGTGCGACTGCAGGCGCAGCGCCTGCTCGACACGGTCGGTGAGGAAGCCGACGCTGGTCAGCGCCGCCACGGCCAGCATCAGGGCAATGCCGAGCACTGTGAGCTCGCCGGCACGCCAGTCGCGCGCGAGCATGCGCAAGGCAAGACGAAGCGAAATCATGAAAACCTCATGGTCCGGCCCTTCACCATGCCCGCATCCGTTCGATGGCCTGCTCGACGCGGTCCAGCGCGATGACTTCGATGCCCTTGATGGCCGCACGCGGCGCATTGGCCTTGGGCACGATGGCGTGGCTGAAGCCGAGCTTGGCGGCTTCCTTGAGGCGCTCCTGGCCGCGCGGCGCGGGACGGATTTCGCCGGCGAGGCCAACTTCGCCGAACACCACCAGCTTGCCCGGCAAGGGCGTGTTGCGCAGCGAAGAAACGATGGCCAGCAACACTGCGAGATCGGCCGCCGGCTCGGCGATCTTGACGCCGCCGACGGCATTGACGAACACGTCCTGGTCGCCGCAGACGATGCCTGCATGCCGATGCAATATCGCCAGCAGCATCGCCAGGCGGTTCTGTTCGAGGCCGACCGCCAGCCGGCGCGGACTCGGCGCCTGCGAACCATCGACCAGCGCCTGGATTTCCACCAGCAGCGGCCGCGTGCCCTCCTGGGTGCACAGCACGCAGGAGCCGGCGACGTCGAGCGAATGCTGCGAGAGGAACAGCGCCGAAGGATTGGCAACGCCGCGCAGGCCCTTGTCGGTCATGGCGAAGACGCCGAGTTCATTCACCGCGCCGAAGCGGTTCTTCACCGCGCGCACCAGGCGGAAGCTCGAATGCGTGTCGCCTTCGAAGTAGAGCACGGTGTCGACCATGTGCTCCAGCACGCGTGGTCCGGCCAGGCTGCCTTCCTTGGTGACATGGCCGACCAGGATCACGCAGGTGCCGCTCTGCTTGGCGAAGCGCGTCAGCTGCGCCGCGCATTCGCGCACCTGCGCCACCGAGCCGGGCGCCGACTGCATGGCGTCGGACCAGACTGTCTGGATCGAGTCGATCACGGCCACCGCCGGGCGCAGCTTGACCAGCGTGGCGAGAATCTTTTCAAGGTTGATCTCGGCCAGCAGCTGCATGCGGCCGACATCGAGCTGCAGGCGCCGCGCGCGCAGCGCGACCTGCTCGCCGGATTCCTCGCCCGAGACGTAGAGCACGTTTTCGTTGGCCTGGGCCAGGCGCGCCAGGGCCTGCAGCAGCAGGGTCGACTTGCCGATGCCGGGATCGCCGCCAATCAGCACAACGCCGCCGGCCACCAGACCGCCGCCCAGCACGCGGTCGAACTCCTCGACCCCGGTGGGCTGGCGCGGTTCTTCGCGCGGACGGATCTCGGCCAACATCTGCACGCCGGTCGCACCGCCAAAGGCAGAGAAGTTGCGCCCTGCGGGCTGGGCGGTTTCGATCACGGCTTCGACCAGGGTGTTCCACTGCGCGCAACCGGGACACTGCCCCTGCCACTTGGGCGAACTGGCGCCGCACTCGGTGCAGGAATACTGCGTTTTTGCCTTGACCATCAGTTCACTGTCAATTGACGTCGATCACGGGCACGCGCGCGGCCAGGGCGCAGAACATTTCATACGATACGGTGCCGGCGGCGGCGGCGACTTCGTCCGCGGCCAGGTACATGTTGCCTTCGCCGCCCCACAAGGGCACCGTCTCGCCAACGCCGACTCTTGCCGGCACGTCGCTCAAGTCGATGCAAATCTTGTCCATCGAGACGCGCCCCAGGGTGCGCGTGCGCCGTCCGGCGATCTGCACCGGCGTGCCGGTCGGCGCGTGGCGCGGGTAGCCGTCGGCATAGCCGCAGGCCACCACGCCGATTCGCATCGCGCGCTCGGCGACAAAACTGCTGCCGTATCCCACCGTGTCGCCGGGCACGAGTTCGCGCACCGCGATCAGTTCGCTTTCCAGCGTCATCACCGGCAGCAATCCCAGTTCAGCCGCACTGTGCATGGCGGGGAACGGCGACGAACCGTAGAGCATGATGCCGGGCCGCACCCAGTCACCGACGGCCTCTGGAAAGCGCAGCAAGGCGGCGGAATTCGCCAGCGACACCGGCAAGGTGCGACCGCCCGTCATGGCGCGGAAGCGCAGCAGTTGCTGGTCGATGCCACGCGCCTCGTCGGCATCGGAGAAATGGGTCATCAGCGTCACTGACTCGAGGCAGTCGGCCATGACCAGGCGATCGAGGGCCACGTTGAATTCCGCCTGATCGAAACCGAGCCGGTTCATGCCCGTGTTGAGCTTAAGGTACACCGGCTGCCGCGTGGGTAGACAGGCATCGATCAGCGCATCGACCTGCCACATGGCATGCAGCACCGGCGTCAATTCCAGCTCGGCGAACAGGGGCAGATCGTCAGCCTGATAGGGGCCTTCCAGCATCAGTATCGGCTGGGCCATGCCGGAATCGCGCAAGGCCATGGCGCCTTCGAGCTCCACCAGCGCAAAGCCGTCGGTGGATTCGCTCAAGGCCTGCGCCGCCGACAGCAGGCCATGCCCGTAGGCGTCGGCCTTGACTACGCTCCAGACGCGGGCAGAGCCGACATGACGCCTGACGACATTGTGATTGTGGCGCAGCGCCGACCAGTCGAGCCGTGCGCGTATCGGTCGCGACATGGGCCGCCCTAGGGCTTCTTCGTCGTGATCAGGGCACGCAGCCGCGTGGCAGCGAAATCGACGAAGGTCGCGACAAGTCGCGAGCGGAATTTTTCCTTGGGGTAGACCATGGACAGCGTGCGGATCAGGCGCGGCTTCAAGGGAATGGCCACGATGTCACCCAGACGCTGTTCCTTGGTCACCGACGCCCGCGAAGCGATGGCGAATCCCAGCCCGGTTTCGACCACGCCGTTAAGGGCAATCGGGCTGCCGAGTTCCATCACCACCTTCATCTGATCGAGCGAGATTCCCGCATGGCGCAGGTAGTTTTCGGTGAATTCACGCGTTCCCGAACCAGGTTCGCGCGAAATGAAGGCATGCTCCAGCAGTTTCTGCGGCGTCAGTTCCTTGTGTCGCGCCAGCGGAAAACGCGGATGGCAGATCACCACCAGCTCGTCGTCGCAGCACACCTCGCACTCCAGGGTCGGTTCATGCGAGAGCGACTCGATGAAACCGATGTCGATGGTATGTTCCATGACGCGATGTTCGATCGACTCGGAATTGCCTACCATCAGGCGCGAGCGCACGTTCGGATAGCTTGACTTGAATTCCCCGAGGATGCCGGGCAGCATGAATTCGGCAATTGTGGTCGATGCCCCGACCATCAGGGAACCGCCAATTTCGCCGGTCAATTCGGAGAGACGCACGTCCATCTCGGACGACAGTCCGAGTATTCTTTCCGCATAACCGAGCACCACCTCGCCGGCCGGGGTCAGCGCAATGCGTCCGTGGCCGCGATCAAAAAGCCGCGTATTGAAGTGCTCTTCGAGTTGCTTGATCTGAAACGTCACGGCCGGTTGTGTCATGAACAGGACATCTGCCGCCTTCGTGAACGAGAGTTGCTTGGCAACCGCGTGAAAGACCTGCAGGCGGCGATCAGCCATTTCAGACACCTCCGAAAATAAGAATTTCCATATCGCGGGTATTCAATCACAAATCACTCGCCATGAGCGCAATTTATGGATCCGGAGTTTATTTAGGGGCTGGCATCTCCACCGAAATCATCGATGCTGCGCCGCCGCATCACAGTTGCAGCCCACCTTTCATGATATAAACCCGCAGACTAAAACACAGCCGAACCATCGGCCCCAGAGCCCCTTGCCGCGCCGACAGCGGCCCGCGTCGCGACTGAATGAACACAGGTTTTTACATCATCATGGCGGCGCAGTTTTTTTCTGCGCTGGCCGACAACGCCCTGCTGATCGCTGCCATCGCCATCCTGCGTGACATGCGCGCGCCGACGGAATACGAACCGCTGCTGAAAACATTCTTCACTGTGTCCTACGTGGCGCTGGCGGCCTTCGTCGGCGCCTTTGCCGACTCCATGCCGAAGTGGCGGGTTATGTTCATCAGCAACGGCATCAAGATCTTGGGCTGCAGCCTGATGTTCTTCGACATGCACCCCCTGCTGGCCTATGCAGTGGTCGGGCTCGGTGCAGCCGCCTACTCGCCGGCAAAATACGGCATCCTCACCGAATACCTGCCGCACCGGCTGCTGGTCGTGGCGAATGGCTGGATCGAGGGCCTCACGGTCGGTGCGATCATCCTTGGCGTGGTACTGGGCGGCGCCCTGATCAAGCCGGAGATCGCCCACGGTCTGCTGTCGATGGATTTTCCGATCATCGAAACCGGCGTCGATACCGTTGCCGAGATGACCCTGGTCATCATCGGCACGCTCTACCTCGTCGCGGCCTTGTTCAATCTTTACATCCCGGATACTGGCGTCGACCACAAGCCGCTGAAGAAAAATCCGGTCTACCTGTTTCATGAATTCAATCATTGCCTCAAGCTGCTTTGGCGCGACAAACTGGGCCAGATCTCGCTGGCTGTCACAACCCTGTTCTGGGGGGCGGGAGCAACGCTGCAATTCATCGTCCTGGAATGGGCCAAGGCGTCCTTGAACCTCGATCTGTCGAAGGCCAGCATGCTGCAGGGCGTTGTTGCCGTCGGCGTCGCCATCGGCGCGGTGCTCGCGGCGCGAATGATCACGCTGCGCAAATCGGTGCGTGTGATCCCGCTGGGCATTGCCATGGGCGTCGGCGTCATCGCCATGATCGTCGTGCGTGACATGTGGCTGGCGGTACCGCTGCTGGTGCTGGTGGGAATATTCTCCGGTTTCTTCGTGGTGCCGATGAACGCGCTGCTGCAGCATCGCGGCCATATCCTGATGGGTGCCGGACATTCCATCGCGGTGCAGAACTTCAACGAAAATCTTTCGATTCTGATCATGACCACCACCTACTCCGTGCTGATCAAGGCTCAGTTGTCCATCTACTGGATCATTGTCCTCTTTGGTCTGTTCGTGGCCGGCACCATGTGGCTGGTCAAGCGCCAGCACGAGATCAACCAGCGTGAACGCGACGATGTCGCGCATCTGGAAGACGTCGCTCACCACTGAAGCGAGGCCTGCTAACGCACGTCAGGCTCGAAGAATACCCACTGTGCATCGGGAAAGCGCTCCTGCATGCGCGCCTCGACGGCGTTGATGGCTTCGACCATCTGCAGGCCGGTCTGCGTTTCCATGCCGTGCATGCGCGCCTTGACCGCAATCACCACCTTGTCGCCCCAGGCCAGGGTGATGACGTTCAATACCTGCCCGACTTCGGCCTGAGCCGCGACAAACGCCTCGATCTCGGCACGCAAGGCCGGCGCGGCAGATTCGCCGACGATCAGGCCCTTGACCTCGATCATCAAGGCAATCGCGATCACCATCAGCACCACACCGATCGCCAGCGTGCCCAGCGCATCCCACAGGGGATTGCCGGTGACCACGGTGGCGGCGACCGCGACGAAGGCCAGCGCAAGTCCCAGCAGGGCGGCGACGTCTTCGCCGGCCACCACCATGAGTTCCGACTGGCGCGTCTCGCGAAACCAGACGAGTAAGGGCTGGCGCCCGGCCAACTTGCGAATCTCCCTCAGCGCACCCCACAGCGAAAGGGCCTCCAGCACCACGGCAGCCGCCAGCACCGCCATGGCGATCAGGCCGTGTTGCAGCGGCTGCGGATGGAGCAGGCGCTCGATGCCTTCATAGACTGAAAAAGCGCCGCCCATGAAGAACAGCAGCAGGGCCACGATCATCGACCAGAAATAGGTGACGCGATGATGTCCGAGGGGAAAGTCGGCGCTGGCGGGACGGCGCGCCTGCTTCATGCCCAGCAGCAACAGCAACTGGTTCGCGCAGTCGGCCGTGGAGTGAATCGCCTCGGCCAGCATGGAGCCGGAACCGGTCCAGAACGCTGCCACATACTTCGACACCGCAATGCCGAAGTTCGCCCCCAGCGCGTAGAAAATCGCCCTTGTCGCGCCTTCACTGCCGTGCGACATCAGGCGTCCTTCCGCTGTCTCATGGTCCGTCTCATGAAGCAAAGATCCTCCCAGGCCTTGGCCTTGTCGAGCAGGGTGCGCAGCAGATAGGCCGGATGGTAAGTGACGATCAGCGGGATGCCGTGGTAATCGTGCAGTTTGCCGCGCGCCGCGGCGGTCTTGATTTCCGTCTGCAGCAGCGTTTGCGCCGCCGGACGGCCCAGCGCAACGATCAGTTTCGGCCGAATCAATTCGATCTGGCGTTCCAGGTAGGGTCGGCAGGTCGCGGCCTCATCAGGCGCAGGGGTGCGGTTTTCGGGCGGTCGGCATTTGACCGCGTTGGCGATATACACGTCCTCGCCGCGCTTGAGTCCGATGGCCGCCAGCATGTTGTCGAGCAGTTTGCCGGCCTGCCCGACGAAGGGTTCGCCGCGCGCATCTTCCTCGGCGCCCGGTCCCTCCCCGACAAACAGCCAGTCGGCATTGCGGTCGCCGACGCCGAGCACCGCCTGCTTGCGCGCCTCGCAAAGCCGACATTTGCGGCACGCCGCCACCGTCCCGGCGAGTTCGTCCCAGGACATCGCGGCCGGCGGGGCGGACGACTGAAGCGCCATGGGCGGCGCCGCTTCCGTCTGCGGCACGGAATCGCTGCCGGTTGTCGCCGCGCCCTTTTCATCCAGTGCGGCCGCTGGCGCGCGCAATTTCCAGACGGGCCCCAGGCCCAGCTCGCGCAGTATCAGTTGGCGATCGGGTTTCACAAGTCGCGCGCCATCACGATGGCATCCTCACGTCCGTCATGCGCGGGATAATAATCGCGGCGCCGCCCGATTTCGACAAAGCCGTGATGCCGGTAGAAGCCCTGCCCCGCCAGGTTTCCGGGGCGCACCTCGAGCAGCATGCGCTTCGCCGCCTGCAGCCGGGCGTGAGCGAACAGGTGGATCAACAGGGCCGAGCCGCGACCGCTGCGCTGCATTTCGGGCAGGACACTGATGTTGAGCAGGTGAGCTTCGTCCAGCACGTGCATCATGACCGCATATCCGATCATGCGCCCATCCTCCTGCGCCAGCCAGGCGCCATAACCGGCTGCCAGGGAATCTGCAAAGTTGCCCCGCGTCCAGGGAAAAGGATAGATGGTGGCTTCCGCCGCGGCCACGGCAGCGAGATCCGCGTCCGTCATGTTTGGGTAGTGAAGCACTATTTCGCGCCCCCGCGCGCCATCCGCTCGGCGGTCGTCAAGGCCACCTTGTCGCGCACATAGATGGGTTGCGCGAGCGCGGCCTGCACCGCTTCGCCCCTGGCAAACGCCGGCGCGGCAAGGCGCAGCACCGCGGCGGCGGTGGGAAATGCATCGGCGCGCAACCCGATGAGATCCGGCTTGCGGGCGTGGAGCACCTGTCCGTAAGCGGCAAAGCCATCGCCGACACCCCAGCCACCGGCAAAAGTCGGCGCCGGCGCCACGGCGGGCGGCAAACAAACCGGTGCCATGAGTTGCGCCACGCTGTCGCCATCGACCCGATACGCCGCGCCATACACCTCGTTCATGCGCGCATCGAGACAGGCCCAGACCGCGCACTCGCCAGAGGCCAGCGCCAGCGCTTCCAGGGTCGATACCGGCAGCACCGGAAGATCGAGGCCCCAGGCCAATCCCTGCGCCACCCCGCAAGCCAGGCGCAATCCGGTAAAGCCGCCGGGGCCGGCGCCGAAAGCAATGGCGTCGATTTGCGCCAGCGTGACACCCGCCTCCGCCAGCAGTTCTTGCACCCATGGCAAGACGTGTTCGGAACCCCCGTTGGGAATTTCGCCACTGCGCTCGATCAGCGCGCCATCCTGCCAAAGCGCAACGGACAGGCGCCGCGTCGCGGTCTCGAACGCCAACAGACGCATGGAAGATTTTGCGTCGCCTGCCTGCGCCTACTTGCGGCTACCAAGAATGCCGCGCAGTGTGTCCTGGATGTCGGCAGGGATCAATACCGTCTTGGCATTGTCCGACTTGGCCAGGTTGCCGATGGCATGGATATATTTCTCGCCGAGCATGTAGCGCATCGGCGCATCCTCTGTGCCGATCGCGGCCGCGACGCGGCGGATCGCCTCGGCCGAGGCATCGGCCAGCGTGACCTGCGCTTCGGCCTGCAGGCGCGCAGCCTGCAATTGTGCCTCGGCGTTGAGGATGGTGGCCTGCTTGGCGCCCTCGGCCTTGGTCACCGTGGCCTTGCGCTCGCGCTCGGCGGAAGCCTGGGCCTCCATGGCTTTTTGCATGGACTCGGACGGATTGATGTCCTGGATCTCGACCGACTTCACGGTCAGTCCCCAGTCGATGGCTTCATCGGCCACGCCTTCGCGCAAGCGCGCCTTGATTTTGTCGCGATTGGATAGTGCTTCGTCCAGTGTCATCTCGCCGATGATCGAACGCAGCGTGGTCATGATCATGTTGCGGATGGCCTCGGAGAAATCCGTCACGCCGTAGACCGCCTTGATCGGATCAGTGACCTTGATGAAGGAAATCGCATTGGTGCGGATCACCGCGTTGTCCTTGGTGATGACCTCCTGCTCCTGGACATCGAGGATTATGTCCTTGGTCGTCAGCTTGTAGCGCACCTGGTCCAGGTAGGGAACGATGATATTCAGGCCCGGACGCAGCGTGGCGTGGAATTTTCCCAGGCGTTCGACGATCCATTCCTCGCCCTGCGGCACGATGCGCACGCCCTTGGCAATGGTGACGAGGACAAAAACAAACAGCGCAATTACTACAATTCCGAATTCACCCATGACCTGCCCTTTCAGTATTTGCCGACTTTAAGTATCTGTCCGTCAACGGCCAGCACCCTGACCCGCTCCCCGGCCGCAATCGCCTGATCGGCGAGGCAGGGCCAGACATCGGAACCCATCACCGGTTTCTGAAAGCGCACTTCGCCGCGTGCAGATTCGACGCCCAGCGGTTCCACCGCCTTGACCAGGACGCCGATTTCGCCCAGCGCCTCGTCGGCCTGGCCGGAGCGCGTCCTTTCACCATCCTTGCGCAAGACCTTGAACCAAAGCACGGTCATGGCCACCGAAGCCGCCGTCCACAGCAGGATCTGCGCAGTGAAGGCCATGGTCGGGATTGCCAGCAGCGTGACGCCCACCAGCAGCGCGCCCAAGCCGAACCAGATGACAAAGAAGGCGGGTACGACAAGTTCCAGCAGGCCCAGCCCGAGACCGAGAACCATCCAGTGCCACCAGGCAAGTTCCATATCCTTCACGTCCTATTCTCTGCTGCTGCGGGTGACCGGGCAGGCGCAAGGCAGAATCGGCGGAATCCGCCAACCTAGTCCCGCTCGACCGCCGGCAAGCGCACATTTTATCGTCTTTGCCTGTATGCTTTTGCCCGCCCCGGAGATAATTCAGGCTGGGCCGACGACTGGCGAGGCCAGCGCAGGAGCGATTCGCGGCCGGGTTCGATCCAGTATCGGATTGCCATTATTTTCAGAATACTTGATTCTCATAATGAATTGTTCGCCACACTGCGTTACCATATGCCTAGAATTCAACCCACCACTAACATCATTACTTCCACGAGGACACACATGAACAAGTCTGAACTGATCGAAATCACCGCCAAGGAAGCCGATATCAGCAAGGCCGCTGCCGAGAAGGCACTCTCCTCCGTCATGGCTGCGATCGTCAAGGCCGTCTCGAAGGGCGACACCGTCACTCTGGTCGGCTTCGGCAGCTTCAAGCCCTCCAAGCGCGCCGCGCGTGTCGGCCGCAACCCGCAGACCGGCAAGGAACTCAAGATCGCCGCGACCACCGTGCCGCGCTTCACGGCCGGCGCCACATTCAAAGCCGCCGTCGCCGGCAAGAAGGCCGCCAAGAAAAAGTAATCCCCGGAATTTCCGGTTTGAGCAGGCCCGCCATGCGCGGGCCTTTTCACATTATGTCCGTGCCGGAGGCGCGGACGGTATCCCCCGGTGGGATTTGTCCGCGCCGGACGACCGGGTTCAATACCCGCCGGACATACCCTTGTCATCGATCATGCAACGGCACGCTGGCGTTTTGCCTCGAACAGGCATACCGCCGTTGCTGCCGCCACATTCAGCGATTCGGTACTGGCGGCGAGCGGAATCGTGGCTCGTATATTTGCCGCCGCAACCAGCTCCGCCGACAGGCCGGCGCCTTCATTCCCCACCAGCCAGAGTATTGGTCCCCTGAGATCGAGTTCGTAGAGATTCGTACCGCCACGAGCAACGGTTGCGACCGACGTCGCGGGGCTGGCAGCCATGGCTGCCGCCAGGTCGACCTGTTCACGAATAGCGAGAGAAAAATGCGCTCCCTGTCCGCCACGCAGCACGCGTGACGTCCAGGCACCGGCGCAGCCCGGACCAAGCAGCACATTGCCTACACCTGCCGCGGCAGCGGTACGCAGGATGGCTCCGACATTACCCGCATCCTGCACTGCATCGAGCAGCACGGCATCGCCCGTCGGTCCGTCCGCTGGCGCCATCGGTATGTCGATCACGGCGGCAATGCCGGTCGGCGTGCTGACTCCGGACAACTCGCGGAACAGGCTGTCGCGCAAAGTCATGCGCTCAATTCCGGCAACGCTTTGCAGCAAAGCGGCAATTTCGTCATTCTTCTGCCCGCTCTCGCTGACCAGCAACTGCCTGATTTCGATGCCGCAGGCGAAGCATGTCGCTACCAGATGGATGCCATCCACCAGGGCGCGGCCGTGGCCGCGGGGATCATCGGCCAATGCGCGCAGAGCCTTGAACTGCGGGTTCTCGCGTGAACTGATGTGGCGCATTTCGCTCATCGCGCTTCTTCGAGCAGGGCCCGTATCGGCGCAAAGCTTTTGCGGTGAAAACTGGCCGGACCGTGCTGCAGCAGGGCAGCACGGTGAGCGACCGTGTCATAGCCCTTGTGACGATCCAGGGCGTACTGGGGAAAGGCCGCATGGATGCGCAGCATATCGGCATCGCGCGCCGTCTTGGCGAGAATCGATGCCGCCGAAATCGCCGGTTCGCTGGCGTCGCCGCGAATGATGGCGCGTGCCGGCATCGCCAGCAGGGGGCAACGATTGCCATCAATCAGCGCCTCGACGGGTTGCACGGCGAGGGCCTCGACCGCGCGCCGCATGGCGAGCAGCGTCGCCTGCAGGATATTGATGCGATCGATTTCCTCGACGGACGCGGACGCAATGCCAAAAGCCAGCGCCTTCTCGCGAATTTCCACGGCAAGTATTTCGCGTCTGCGTGCGGACAGTTTCTTCGAGTCGGCCAGGCCTTCGATGATTCGCGCCGGATCGAGAATCACGGCGGCGGCATAGACCGGTCCGGCAAGAGGACCGCGGCCTGCCTCGTCAACGCCGCAAACGAGGTACATCACGCTTTCTGCAAATAAGGGAGTACCGCATCCGCAGCCTTCTGCGCGGTGTCCTGCCGTAACAGGCGATGAATGCCGTCGAAGACACGGCTGATGGCCGCACCTGCCTGCCGATCCACCAGCAGATTGCCCAGCGCCTGGGCAAGGTTCTCGGGCGTCGCATCGTCCTGCAAAAACTCGGGCACGACGAAGCGGCCGGCCAGAATATTGGGCAAGCCTACCCAGGGCAGATAACCCATGTGGCGCATCAGGCGCCAGGACCACGGCGACATCTTGTAGGCGATCACCATCGGTCGCCCGACCAGGGCGGTTTCCAGCGTGGCGGTGCCGCTGGCCACCAGTACTGCATCGCTGGCGGCAACAGCGTCCGCCGCGTGGCCGAACATCAGCGTGAAAGGCATTTCGTCAGCCTTCAGATTCCACAGTGCCGTTTCAAACTGCTGCCGCGTTTCGCGCGACACCAGCGGCACCAGGAACTGCAGTCGCGGATGGCGTTCGAGCAACAGCATGGCGGTTTCGATGAAGGTTTCCGCCATGAAATGCAGTTCGGCCTGGCGGCTGCCCGGCAGCAGGGCAATGACCGGCCTGTCGGGCGCCACACCGAGAAGTTCGCGCACCGCGCGCTGGTCGATTTGCAGGGGAATCAAATCGGCCAGCGGGTGTCCGACATAACTGCACTTGACCCCGGTGCCACGGTAAAGCTCCGGTTCGAAGGGATACAGGGCAAGAATGTGGTTCACCGAGCGAACGATCTTGTGCATCCGGTTCCTGCGCCAGGCCCAGATCGACGGGCTTACGAAGTGGATGGTGGCAATGCCGGCGGCCTTGAGGCGCTTTTCCAGCCACAGGTTGAAATCGGATCCATCGACGCCGATGAAGACATCCGGCTTGTCCTGCAGCAGACGGCGCAAAAGCTGGCGCCGCATGCGGGAGATGGTCCGGTAGTGCCGCAGGACTTCGGCATAGCCGCGTACGGCCAGCGTCTCGGCCGGCCACAGCGAATCGAAGCCCTCGCGCTGCATCTTCGGTCCGCCAATGCCGTAAAACTGCGCATCCGGCAAGTGCTTCTGCAGGGCGCCGATGAGGTGCGCGGCAAGCTGGTCGCTGGAGGCCTCCCCCGCGACCATGGCAATGCGTACCATCAGCGTATGATCCCGCGTCCGGGGGCGGCAAGAAAGTCGGTCAGCAAGGCCAGTTCGGGCACGGCATCCAGGCCGGATTCAATCGCGGCGCGCGCCTCGTCGAGTTTCATCCCGCTCTTGTACAGGGTCTTGTAGGCGCGCTGCACCGCAGTCACTGCATCGGCCGAAAAGCCGCGCCGCTTGAGGCCTTCGGCGTTGATGCTGCGCGGTACGGCGGGATTGCCGGAGGCCATGACAAACGGCGGCAGATCCTGCAGGAGCACGCATCCCACTGCCGTGAAGCTGTGGGCGCCGATGCGCACGAACTGGTGCGCCCCCGTAAAGCCGCCGAGAATTGCCCAGTCGCCGACATGCACGTGACCGGCCAGCTGGGTGTTGTTGGCAAAGACGGTCTGGTTGCCCACCTGGCAATCGTGCGCCACATGGACATAGGCCATGATCCAGTTGTCATTGCCGAGCCGCGTCACGCCGGCATCCTGCACCGTGCCGCAGTTGAAGGTGCAGAACTCGCGAATGGTGTTGCGATCGCCAATTTCCAGGCGTGTGGGTTCGCCGGCGTATTTCTTGTCCTGCGGCGGCTCGCCGATGGAACAAAACTGGAAGATCCGGTTATCGCAGCCGATCCGGGTGTGCCCGGAGACCACGACGTGCGGACCGATGACCGTGTGATCGCCGATCTCGACATGCTCGCCGACCAGCGAATAGGGGCCGACGACGACGCCACGGCCAAGCTGCGCCGCCGGGTGCACGATGGCCGTCGGATGGATGCTCATGCAGACGTGGAGCGCATGGCGCACATCAGATCGGCCTCGGCCGCCACCTGGCCATCGACTTTCGCCGTCGCCGAATATTTCCAGATGCCACGCCGGGTGGTTTCGATGCGGACATCGATGATCAATTGATCGCCGGGACCAACCGGCTTCTTGAAGCGCGCATTGTCGATGCCGACGAAGTAGTAAACCGACACGCCGTCGGGTTTGCTGCCCATGGTCTTGAAGGAGAGGATGGCCGCCGTCTGCGCCATCGCCTCGATCACCAGCACGCCCGGCATCACCGGATGATGCGGATAGTGGCCGGGAAAGAACGGCTCGTTCATGCTGACATTCTTCAGCGCGGTGATCCTCTCGCCGGGAACCACTTCCAGCACCCGATCCACCAGCAGGATCGGATAGCGATGCGGCAGGTAGTCCAGAATCTGGTGGATATCCATGCGGGAATCGATTGCCCCGCTTGCAGCTGTTTCGCTCATGATTTCTTCTCCAATGCGGCGAGCCGCTTTTCCAGGGCACGGATTTTATCGGCCATCGCATCAAGGTGGCGCAGGCGCGAAAAATTTCTCAGCCAGTCGCCATGTTCGAGGAAGGGTACGCCGCCACAGTAGGTGCCCGCGTTCGGTATCGATTTTGCCACCAGCGTTCCGGCCGTCACACTGACATCGTCGGCAATCTGCAAATGGCCGATGATCATCGCGGCGCCGCCCAGCGTACAGCGCGCCCCGATCACTGTGCTGCCGGCAATCCCGACACAGCCGGCAATCGCCGTATGGGCACCGATCCGCACGTTGTGGGCAATCTGTATCTGGTTGTCGAGCTTGACGCCATCGGCGATGCCCGTGTCGCCCAGCGCGCCACGATCAATCGTGGTGCCGGCCCCGATCTCGACATCGTCGCCGATCAGCACGCGTCCCAGTTGAGGGATCTTGACCCAGGCGCCTTCGGTCTCGCGAGCGAAACCGAAGCCATCCGCGCCGATCACTGCGCCGGAATGGACCAGGCAGCGCGCACCCAGGCGGCTGCCCGGATAAATCGCCACGTTGGGCGCAAGACGGCTCCCTGCGCCGATCCGGACTCCCGCGCCGATGCTGCAGTTGGCGCCAATCACCACGCCCTCGCCGATCGCTGCGCCGGCACCGACCCAGACGTTGGGCCCGATGCTGGCACTGGCGGCAACGTCGCCCGCGCCCTCCATCACCGCGCTGGCGTGGACACCGGGTTCGGGCGCCGGCAGGGGATTCAGCCATTGCGCCACGCGCGCGTAATAGAGATAGGGCTGCGACGTCAGGATCGCGGCGGTCAAGCCATCCGGCGCAGGCGGCGCCATGATCACGGCAGCGGCGCGAGTGGTCGCCAGATAGTGTCGATACTTGGGATTGGTGAGGAAGGCAATGTCGCCGGGACCGGCACTTTCCAGCGAGGCGACCTGCGAAACCACCGTATCGCCGGCGCCGACTATTTCTCCGCCAAGGCGGGCGACGATCTGGTCGAGCCGCAGCATCACGGCCGCGAACTTACTTGGCGTTGGCGCCGTCGCCCAACGCCTTGATCACCTTGTCGGTGATGTCGATGCGCGGGTTGGCGTAGACCGCCTCCTGGAAAATGATGTCGTACTTTTCGGCTTCCGCAAGCTGCTTGATGATCTTGTTCACACGCTCGAAAATTGCCGCCATTTCCTCGTTCTGCCGCTGGCTCAAATCCTCGCGGAACTCGCGCTGCTTGCGCTGGAATTCGCGATTGAGGTCGCTGAACTCGCGTTCCTTGGCACGCCGCTCGGTCTCGGCCATGGTCACCGCGTTCTTGTCGATATTTTCCTGCATCGCCTTCAACTGCTTGGCTATGCGCGCCAGTTCCTGGTCGCGCGCCTCGAAATCCTTTTCGATCTTTTTCTTGGCACGTGCGGCCTGCGGGGCGTCATTCAGTATCCGCTGACTATTGACAAAGCCGATCTTGCCTTCCGCCAGAACACCCGCAGAAAGCGACAGCAATGCAATACCGGCAAAAATGAATTTATTCAGCATGACTCTCTCACTCTAGGTAGAGGCTCAAAAAGCCGAGCCCATCTGAAACTGCAGACGCTGGATTTTGTCATCATTGGTCGTGTTCAGCGGATTGCCGAAGGAAAACTTCAACGGACCCATCGGTGAATTCCACGCCACGGCCAGTCCGACACTGTATCTCAGGTCGCCCAGATCGAATTTGGTGCCATAGTCCTTGCCGAGCAGAACATTCGGGCCCCAGACATTGCCGGCATCGATAAAAGCGCTAACGCGCACCGACTTGTCCAGCCCCATGCCGGGAATCGGGAACAACAGCTCGGCATTGCCGATTACTCGCGTATCGCCACCCACGGGGTCATTGGTTAACGGGTCACGTGGTCCCAGGGTGTTCGACTCGAAGCCACGCACCGAGCCAATGCCACCGGCATAGTAGTTCTTGAAGAACGGCAGATCCTTGCCACTGTAGCCTCTGCCGATGCCCACCTCGCCGTTGAGCGCCAGCGTCAGCTTGCCTCGCTCGATAAGTGGAAAGAATTGCAGGTGCTGGTAGCTGCCGCGGTAGTAGGTTACGGTGCTGCCTGGCACCGCAACTTCGAGTACGGCTTTGCGCATCTTGCCCGAGGTGGGCATGATCAGGCTGTCGCGTTCATCCTTCTGCCAGCCGACACTGGCCAGCCAGGTATTCGTGGTTTTGCCATTGTCGGCTACGTATTTGATGGTTTGCGCCGAAGCGCCGGTGCCGGCAAGATTATCGATCGTGGTGTGATCGTATGAAACGCCGACATTGATGTAATCGTCCTCGCCGATCGGAACTCCCCAGCGCATGCCGCCGCCTGCCGAATTCGTGCTGTAGTTGGTGGTCGACAGTGACGATGTATCGACATTGCGGATGTAGGCGTCAAAACCCTGGCTGACGCCATCGACCGTGAAGTATGGATCGGTATGCGAAATGGAATAGACCTGGTTCGACTTGCTGGTGCTGATCTGGAAGCTGAGGTGCTTGCCGCTGCCGAAGAGGTTCTGCTGCGATATCGAGCCCGAAAACGTCAGTTTCTCAGAGCTTGAGAAGCCAGCGCCCAGCATCAGGTTGCCGGTAGGTTTCTCCTTGACCTTGATCTCCATGTCGACCTGGTCCGTTGTCCCCGGGACGGGCGGCGTTTCCACCGTCACTTCCTCGAAATAGCCCAGGCGGTCGACGCGCGTGCGCGACTTGTTGATTTTTTCGCCGTCGTACCAACCGGCTTCCGACTGACGCATTTCGCGGCGAATCACCTCGTCACGAGTCCGCGTGTTGCCCGACACGTTGATGCGGCGGACATAGACGCGGCGCCCCGGATCAATGAACACGGTGAACGCCACCAGGCGCTTCTCCTTGTCCAGTTCCGGCGCCGCATTGACGTTGGCAAAGGCATAGCCTTCATTGCCCAGGCGATCGCTGATGGCTTTGGTGGTCTCTGTCATGTTCTCGCGCGAGAACACCTCGCCGGGCTTGACCTTTACCAGCTTGGTCAATTCCTCTTCCGGCAGCAGGAGCTGGCCGGCCAGCTTGACCGAGGAAATGCTGTACTTTTCACCCTCGGTGATATTGATGGTGATGTAGATATCCTGCTTGTCCGGTGAAATCGAAACCTGGGTCGACTCGATGTTGAATTCGAGGTAGCCGCGATTGAGGTAATACGAGCGCAGGGTCTCGATGTCCCCCGAGAGTTTCTGCTTGGAGTACTGGTCGTTCTTGGTATACCAGGTCAGCAAGCCCGGCGTGCGCAACACCATCACATCGAGCAGATCCGACTCCTTGAAGGCGGCGGCGCCGACGATATTGATCTGCTTGATCTTGGCGATCTCGCCTTCGACGACGGCAAAATTGACGCCGACGCGATTGCGTTCCAGCGGCGTGACGGTAGTCGTCACCTGGACCGCATAGTGTCCCTGTGCAAGATACTGGCGCTTGAGTTCCTGCTCGGCACGCTCGACCATGGCACGGTCAAAAATGCGCGACTCGGCAAGACCGACATCGCGCAGCGACTTCTTCAGATCCTCTGGTTTGAAGGCCTTGAGTCCGGTGAACTCCAGCGAAGCGATGGCCGGACGCTCTTCAAGCACCACCACCAGCACCTGCCCTTCGATCTCCAGCCGCACATCCTTGAAGAAGCCGGTGGCGAACAGTGCCTTGATCGCCGCTGCCGCCTTCTCGTCGTTCATGGTGTCGCCCACCTTGACCGGCAGATAGGAGAACACTGTTCCGGCTTCGGTACGCTGAATGCCTTCGATCCGGATATCCTTGATCTGGAAGGGATCGAAGGCCAAGGCAACGCGCGCCAGCAGTGCAAGGACCAGGCCGGCAAGGAGTTTCTTCTTCATGTATTTGGACGAAAATTAGCCGGAAACAAGGCGGTTGATATCGTTGTAAAAGGCAAAAGCCATGAGCAACGCCAGCAGGGCAAAACCGATCTGCTGGCCTATTTCCAGAGCGCGTTCTGACACCGGGCCACCCTTGAGAAACTCGACGAGATAATACATCAAATGCCCTCCGTCCAGAACGGGTACCGGGAGCAGATTCAGCACGCCAAGACTGATGCTGATCAAGGCCAGAAAGCGCAGGTAGTAACCGAGGCCCAGCCGCGCCGATTGCCCCGCGTAATCGGCGATCGTGACCGGGCCGGACAGGTTTTTCCAGGACAATTCCCCGGTCAGCATGCGCCCCATCATTCGCAAGCTGAGGATCGACGTATCCCAGGTCTGTAAAAGTGCGCGACTGGCCGACTGAAGCGGGCCGTAGCTGACCACCACAGTCATTTCGAATACCTCGCCGCGGCCCTCTCTGGCCATCAGCCCCAACCTTCCCAGTTTTTGCCCGCCCTCCTCGGCCAGACGCGGGATTGCCAGCAGTTCGAGGTGAGCGCCGTCCCGCTCGATGGCGAATCGCAAGGCTTGTCCCGCCGCTGCCCGCGCAGCGGCAGACACTTCAGCCCATGTGGCGATCGGCCGACCGTCGATCGCCAGCACGCGGTCACCGGCGCGGAACCCGGCTTCGGCGGCGGCGGAACCTGAGAGCACCTGCCCCACCACCGCCGGCAGCGGTGGCCGGTACAAGACCAGACCGAGCAGGCGTAACGGATCCTTTTCCAGTTCGTCCAGGTCGAAGCGATCGCTGGCAAGACGATACGTGACGATGTCCCGCTGCGGACCGGCGATCTCCAGTTGCAGCGGCTCCTTGTCCAGCGCCCGCCGCATGACTTCCCAGCGCAGTTCCTGCCAGGTCTCGATGGGCTTGCCATTCACAGCGCGTACCGTGCCGCCTTCGCCGATGCCGGCCATCGCCGCCGGCGTTCCCGCCGGCGGCAAGCCGACGCGCGGCTTGAGTTCGGTCACACCATGCATGAACAACAACCAGTAAAGGACGATGGCCAGCAGGAAGTTGGCTGCCGGACCCGCCGCCACGATAAACGCGCGCCGGCCGATGGATTGCCGGTTGAAGGCGCGTGGCAAGTCGGCGGCGGCAACGTCGCCCTCCCGCTCGTCGACCATCTTGACGTAGCCACCCAGCGGAAACGCCGAAACCGCCCACTCGGTGCCGTCGCGCCCGTAGCGTCTCATCCAGATTACCTTGCCGAAACCGAAGGCAAAGCGCAACACCTTGACGTTGCAGTAGCGCGCCGCAAGGTAGTGGCCCATTTCGTGCACCACCACCAGCACCGCCAGCGCAACCAGGAAGGCGCCGACATACCAGGCCAGCATTTGAGGATTCATGCGGCGGCGCCCTGCCGCGCGAGAATTTCCGTCGACATCGTGCGTCCCTGTCGATCGGCTTCCAGCACCGCCGCCAGGTCGGGCAGCGGCGCCTGGGGCACCGCGTCCAGGGTTGCGGCAATCAAGCCGGCGATGCCCAGAAACGGCAGGCGACGTTCGAGAAAGGCCGCCACGGCCACTTCGTTGGCGGCGTTCAGCACCGCAGCCGCGTTGCCTTCCGCCCGCAGGGCCCGGTAAGCCAGATCGAGACAGGGAAAACGCGCCAGGTCCGGACGTTCGAAATTGAGCTGGCCGACGGCGAACAGATCGAGCGGCGCCACGCCGGAATCGATTCGCTGGGGCCAGGCCAGGGCATTGGCGATCGGCGTGCGCATGTCGGGGTTGCCCAGCTGCGCCAGAACGGAGCCGTCTTCGTAATCGACCAGAGAGTGGATCACGCTCTGCGGATGAATCACCACTTCAATTCTGTCGGCTGGCGCGTTGAACAGCCAGTGCGCTTCGATCACTTCGAGGCCCTTGTTCATCATGGTCGCCGAATCGACAGAAATCTTGCGCCCCATCACCCAGTTGGGATGCGCCACCGCCTGTTCCGGCGTCACCCGCGTCAGCGCATCCAGCGCCGTGGTACGAAACGGACCACCCGAAGCGGTCAGCAAAATCCTTCTTACCCCGCCGCGTGCCATGTCGCCCGAATAATCGTAAGGCATGGACTGGAACACAGCATTGTGTTCGCTGTCGATCGGCAGCAGCAAGGCCCCGGCGCGACGCGCCTCGCTCATGAACACCGCTCCGGCCATGACCAGGGCTTCCTTGTTGGCCAGCAGCACACGTTTTCCGGCACGCGCCGCGGCGAGTGTCGGCCGCAGTCCGGCAGCGCCGACAATGGCAGCCATCACCGCGTCGACTTCGGGCAGGCTGGCAACCTCGACCAGGGCATCAACCCCATACAGCACCTCGGTGCGCACGCCGGTATCCCCGAGCAAGCCGGCAAGCTGCCGTGCCGCCGTCGCGTCAGCCACCACCGCAAACGCTGGACGAAACTGCCGGCACTGGGCAGCAAGAACGTCTACCTGGCTGTGCCCTGTCAGCGCCACTACCTCGAAGCGATCGGGGTGGCGCGCCACCACGTCGAGCGTGCTGACGCCGATCGAACCGGTGGCCCCTAGAATGGTCAGCTTCATGAACGGACGAAGTGCAAGATCAGCGCTGCCAGCGGCAGGGTCGAGGTCAGCGCGTCGATGCGATCGAGTACGCCGCCATGTCCCGGCAACAAATTGCTGCTGTCCTTGATGCCGGCCTGACGCTTGAGCAGCGATTCGAACAAGTCGCCCATCACGCTGACCGCCGTGAGCAGGATCAATAGCAAGATCATCAGGGGCGCTGCCAGCGGCAAGTTATCTTTCAACAGCCCGGACAGTGGCGAGTACGTCAGGACGATACCGCCGTAGACCAGGACACCGACGACCGCTCCCGCCACGCCCTCCCAGGTTTTGCCCGGACTGATCGTCGGCGCCAGCTTGTGCCTGCCGAAAGTCCGTCCGGCGAAATAGGCCGAAATATCGGCAACCCAGCCCAGCGCCATGGCAGCCAGCAGCAGCCAGACGCTCACGGCGTGCAAGGCTACCATCGCGGCCCAGGTCGGCAGAATCACCAGGGCGCCGAGCAGATAGCCGAAGAAGTCATTACCGGCCAGAGTCCACTTGAAGCGGAACCAGAAGGGGATGACCAGAATCCAGAACACCGCCGACACCGCCAGCAACGGCGGAATCAGCTGCGGCGCCGCCACCGTCAACTGCCAGCAGAACAACAGCAGGACGAACGCATACATGACGCGCGCCGGCTGATCCTGACGCATCAGGCCGGCCCACTCCCAGGCGGCCAGCGCGGCGATCGCGGCAAACGTCAGCACCGCCGCCAGCGGCGGCAAGGCGAAAAGAATCAGCGCGAGGCCTGCTACCAGCAGCAGCGCGGTGATCACCCGCGTTCTAAGCATCTTGATCCGTGTCGGGAAGCGCAAGAGTCGGCGCTGGCACAACGGTGCTTGCCGGCTGGCCCAGTTGCTCGCTGGTGCGGCCGAAGCGGCGTTCGCGCCGGCGATACGAGCTTATCGCGGCATCCAGCGCCGCATCGTCGAAATCCGGCCACAGGATGTCGGTGAAATGAAGCTCGCTGTAGGCCAGCTGCCAGAGCAGAAAATTGCTGATGCGCTGCTCGCCGCCGGTGCGAATGAACAAGTCCGGCTCCGGCGCGTAGGCCATCATCAGGTGCGGAGCGAGGTCGGCCTCGCCGAAACAGCCGACTTTTTCCGGATGTGCCAGCGCCAGCTGGTTCATGGCCTGCAGAATGTCCCAGCGACCGCCGTAGTTGGCGGCAATGGTCAGCGTCAGGCGCGAATTGTTGGCCGTTTTGGCCTCGCCTTCGCGAATCAGCGCCACCAGGCGCGGCTCGAAGCCCGCCAGGTCACCGACCACCTTGAGGCGCACGCCATTGGCATGAAGCTTGCCGATCTCGGCCTGCAGGGCGTGGATGAACAAATTCATCAGGAAGGAAACTTCCTCCGCCGGGCGCCGCCAGTTTTCCGAAGAGAAGGCAAACAGGGTCAGGTACTCGACCCCGCGCACGATGCAGGCCTTGACCATGGCGCGAACCGTCTCGACCCCGCGCTTGTGTCCGGCGACGCGCGGCATGAAGCGCTTCTTGGCCCAGCGTCCATTGCCATCCATGATGATGGCGATGTGCCGCGGAACATCGGCCACCGCGGGAATTGCCTGCGTCGAGCTGGTGAATTTTCCTGCCATGGCACCCTCTCATATCCTGGAAGCGAAACCAGGCATAACACTAACGCTCATCGTCACGCGAGACTGCCCGCGGAGGTTGAAATACGCGAAAGGCGATTTAATGGCCCGCCCCTCCCATCCTCCCCTCACGGGGAGGCTACCAGTCAGATCGCTTCGCTCGAATATCACCTGCCGCTTCGAATGATGTATTTCAAGTTAGCGACCCATTGCTCCTGCGACCCGGAATCAGATCGCCATCAGGTCCTTCTCTTTTTCTGCCAGCGCCCGATCCACTTCGGCGACATAACGGTCAGTGAGCCGCTGCATGTCATCCAGGGCGCGGCGCTCGTCGTCTTCGGAGATTTCCTTTTTCTTCAGTGCCTCTTTTAGATGCGAGATCGCGTCACGGCGCAGGTTGCGGATCGCCACCTTGGCGTTCTCGCCCTCGTGCTTGATGACCTTGATCAGGTCCCGCCGCCGCTCCTCCGTCAGAGCCGGCATAGGCACGCGGATCAGTTCACCCTGGCTCGACGGATTGAGGCCCAGATCGGAATCGCGAATCGCCTTTTCCACCTTGGCCACCATCGGCTTTTCCCAGGGCTGGACGCCGATGGTGCGGGCGTCGATCAGGGTCACGTTGGCAACCTGGGTGATGGGCACCGGAGAGCCGTAGTAGTCGACATGCACATGATCGAGGATGCCGGTGTGCGCCCGTCCGGTGCGCACCTTGGCCAGATCGGCCTTGAGTGCCTCCAGGCTCTTTTGCATCTTCTGTTCGGAAGTTTTCTTCAGTTCGGGAATCATGCGTTCTCCTAAACGTGAACCAGTGTGCCCTCGTCCTCGCCCATCACCACGCGCTTCAGTGCACCGGCCTTGAAAATCGAGAACACGTTGATCGGCAGTTTTTGGTCGCGACACAAGGCAAAGGCCGTGGCGTCCATGACTGCCAGGTTGCGGCTGATCGCCTCGTCGAAGCTGATCCGCGCAAACCGCGTCGCTGCCGGATCCTTCTTCGGATCGGCCGTATAGATCCCGTCGACCTTGGTTGCCTTGAGTACCATCTCGGCCCCGATCTCCGAACCGCGCAGTGCCGCGGCGGTATCCGTCGTGAAAAATGGATTGCCGGTGCCGGCGCCGAAAATCACGGCCTTGCCCTCTTCGAGGTAGCGAATGGCCTTGCCGCGGATATAGGGCTCGACCACCTGCTCGATGTTCAGGGCCGACTGCACGCGGGCGTTGATGCCGGCCTGGCGCATGGCGTCGGACAGCGCCATGGCATTCATCACCGTCGCCAGCATGCCCATGTAGTCGGCCGTGGCGCGGTCCATGCCGGTGGCCGTGCCGCCTATGCCGCGGAAAATGTTGCCGCCGCCGATGACCACCCCGACCTCGACGCCGAGGTCGGTCACCGCCTTGATTTCCGCCACAATGCTGCCGAGCATCACCGTATTGATGCCATAGGCATCATCGCCCATCAGCGCCTCGCCCGACAGCTTGAGCAGGATGCGGCGGAATTTCGGCACGGCCATGAGCAGACGTCTCTTACTTGTTGCCCGCGGCTGCGGCCGCCTGCGCAGCGACTTCGGCGGCGAAGTCATTCACCTTCTTCTCGATGCCCTCGCCGACGATGAACAGGGTAAAGCCGGCCACGGAAGCGCCCCGGGCCTTCAGCAGCTGCTCGATGGTCTGCTTGCCGTCCTCGGCCTTGACGAAGACCTGACCCAGCAGGGTCACATCCTTCAGGTACTTCTGCACCGTGCCTTCAGCGATCTTTTCCAGCATGGCTTCCGGCTTGCCGGCTTCGCGCGCCTTTTCGATCGCGATGCGGCGCTCCATGTCCAGCAACTCGGCGGGCACGCCCGACGAATCCAGCGACTTCGGCTTCGACGCGGCAATGTGCATCGCCAGGTCCTTGGCCAGTTGTTCGTCGCCGCCGACCACGTCGACCAGCACGCCGAGCTTCGAGCCGCCGTGGATATAGGAAGCCAGCTTGCCCTTGGCGGCGACGCGAACGAAGCGGCGGATACTCATGTTCTCGCCGATCTTGCCCACCAGCGCGGTGCGGGTCGATTCGACCGTGCCCTCGCCCAGCGGCAAGGCCGACAGGGCGGCGACATCGGCCGGATTCTTTTCCGCCACCAGCCGCGCGCAGTCGGCAGCCAGCTTGAGAAACTCGTCGTTCTTGGCGACGAAGGCGGTCTCGCTGTTGATCTCGAATATGCTGCCCAGCTTGCCGTCGGCGGCGACGTGGATCGCCACCACGCCCTCCGCGGCAATGCGGGCGGCGGCCTTGCTGGCCTTGTTGCCCAGCTTGACGCGCAGGATTTCCTCGGCCTTCGCCATGTCGCCGGCCGCTTCGGTCAGCGCC
>VEPA01000220.1 GCA_012026675.1 Betaproteobacteria bacterium
GGTTGTAGGAGACCGGGTTGTAATAAATCCCCACGGAGGCGTTGTTCACCCTGATACGGCCTGACGGACCAAATACGACGGTTCCTGCTCCCGTCCCAAGGCTATCCGCGCGCAGCTTTACGCTTCCTCCACCATTGGCACTGATGGCAGCTTCTATATTGATGTTCCGATGGGCTGTCAGTGTTAGCTTGTTGAGGGTGTTCCACGTGACGGCATCCCGGACATAAATGTCGCCACTGCCACTGTTGCCGGTAGCGAGGGTCTGTATCTCGACATGGTTAAGTGCTAGATAAGCTGACAATAACGAGCCGGTGATATGTCCCCCGCTCGCCGCGATGATGTAGTCCGTGGGGTCGATCAACCATTTACCGGTTTTTCCGAGGGGGGCTGCGGTCGTTATGATCGTCTCTGGGGAGATATCGACATGGCCCCCCGAGGTTTCGATGAAGCCGCCATCCCCACCCTGGGATGCGGATGCATCGAGGGTGCCCGAGACCTTCAGGCTGCCTTTGCCGGCATGCAGGATGATTTCCCCGTTTTCGGTTCCAACCGTTGTGGCTTCGATTACCCCGCTATGGTTGATTACTCCGTGAATGGCGCTTTCCGCCGCCTTGGCGGTGAGAAGGACATAACCTCCCTGTGCCTCGATTCGTCCTGAGTTTTCGACGAAAGACGTGAGTTGCTTGCCTTCGATGTCGAATGCAGTCTGGGCGACTTCGTCGTTGACGAGGAAGGTAAGGAGATCGTCGCCGTGAAAGTCCAGGGTAAAACCGCTGGCCGCCGCCAAGGCTACCTTGCCAAGCTTTGCCACGATAACCCCCCGGTTTGCGACCGATGGGGCGACGAAGGCGGCGATACCGGTATCCGCGATGCGAATCGTGCCTTCGTTGATCACCGCGGTCCCCGGCTTGCCGGGAATATTGAAATCGTATTTCCCGGCCATGAAATCTTCGTTGCGGATGTTGTGCGTCGAAGCCACCAGGCCGGCAACGTCGATTTGTGCGTTCTTGCCGAAGTAGATCCCGTTCGGGTTGACGAGAAAGACCTGCCCATTCGCGGTCAGGCGTCCAAGAATCTGCGATGGGTCTTGGCCGACCACGCGGTTCAGGGTGACTGAACTGGCCGATGGCTGGTAGTACTGGACGTGCTCGTTTGCGCCGATGCTGTATTTCTGCCAGTCGATGATCGCCTTGGCCGTTGTCTGGACGATGCCGATCTTGGTGGCCGATTCCTGCTTGATGGTAGCGTTACCGGCGACAACCTGACCTCCGTTCGGGTTTGCCTGGACGTGGTACGGGAGGGTGGATAGCCCCGCGCCGGCCAAGAGCAGCGCAATGGTTTTGATCTTGAGTGTGGGTTTCTTCATGGTCAGAACCTCATCGACAGGCTGGCGAAAACCCGAGACTTGCGATCTCCTTCATTGGCGACGTCACGGGTCAGCGGTTGTGTATATTCGATGTGCCCGGAGGCGTGCTTGCTGACCCCGAAACGGACTCCCAGACCGCTGGAGGACAGGCTTGTGGTTTTGGGCATGCCAACACCGGTGGGGTTTTCGTTATTTACATATCCTCCGTCGTAAAAGGCGTATAGCTGCGCATACTGGAGCAGCGATCCTTCGGTATCCAGGGCATAGCGCATTTCCAGACTGGCGGCCAAGCAGCGGTCGCCAGTTATTTCCGAAGAGTCATAGGCCCGGCCGAACTGGCTGCCGCCGAGGCCGCACTCCTCAGTCGAGAGTAGGCCAGTGCCGGTGTATTGGCCCATCAGGGCCATGTTTACCGAGAAGCGACTCAGGTCGGGCGAGAAGTAGGAAAGTTCTTGCTTGCGCGACAGGTTGAGGGTCAGCTTCTGGTAGTCGAAGCGACCATCGGCACGGGATTTGAGCGCGGAACCGTTTTCCGATGCCCCCCAGTTCTTTAGGCCAAGGCTATATTCAGCGAGAACCTGATTGATCCCTTCGTAGGCATCCGCCTTGTCATAGTTTATCCCGATGCGGATTGAGCGAATCCTGTCGAGGGAAGTCGTCGTGTTCAGGGATTCGCTCTCGGTATTCTTCTGGTCGTATTTGACATGTGCCGTCAGGTTTTCCTGCCGGGTACGGATGAACGGGTGCGCAATCTTGAGCGACCATCCTTCGCTATCGCTTTGCTGGTCGAGCAGACGCAGGGCGCGTGTTCCCGGTTTCGACAGGCTGTTCGTGTAGCCAAGCGCCCAGGATGTGCCTTCGTTGCCCAGTATTTCCGTATGGGTCAGGGACCAGTATTGCAGTTCGCTGCCCTGTTCGACGGTGGCGTAACCCAAGGTAGTTTTCGATGCGCGACCGAAGAGACCGTTCAGGGAGATGTCTGCATTGATCTGGGTTTTTCCGACGGATTCCGTGCCGCGATTGTCGATGCTAGCGCCACCATCGAGCATCGGAGCCGTTTCCACCTTCAGGATCAGGGTGGAGGCCGCAGGTGTCTTGTCGGACTTCCTCATCGTGGAGGTAACCTTGATCGCAAAACGATCATTGGCGAGCAGCAGGTAGCGTTCGAGCGTGCGAGCATTAGCAGGGCGTTCGGCCTTGATGCGCTCGATGGCATGCTCCAGGTATTCGCGGGCTCTACCGGGATCGCCTTCTACGACAACTTCGTCGATGAAGCCTTCGAGGATGTCGATCTGGACAATGCCGTCAGACTGAATGCGCTGCTCCGGAATCAATGCCTTGGAAAGCCCGAAACCTGCATTGCCGTAATGTGCCGTAATCGCATCGCGTAGCTTGTAGATATCGAGCAGGCTGATTTCGCGGCCGATCTGTCCGGACCACAACGAAGCGAGGTCACTTGTCGCGTATGCGGTGTTGCCGGAAAGTCGAATCTCGTTCAGTACAAAACGGATTTCACCTGCCTTTTCTGGTGGCTGGCGCTCATCGATCGGGAATACCAACGGCCGGAGGGTGGATTGCGGTTCTGGGGTTTTTTCAAAGCGTTTTTCGATGCGGGCGGCGTCCTCCTGCGCTTGTACTGTTCCGAATACTAGGACCATGGCCACAAGTGCGGCGCGCATGCTATGAGGTGGAGGCATCTTGTTGTTTTCCCTGAGATATCGGTGGCCGATGAAAATTCGAAGGCTTTTCATCGCTGGCTGTCGAATCTACCTGCCCAACATGAATCTCCGGATTGTCTGTTGTGACATCTTGATAATGTCAGTTGTGTCAAATTATCTAATTGTTAATATTTATGTTTAATTTTTATTATTGACGTTGGTGAGGGCGTTGGTTTGAGGTTCTGGCATGATTCGCGGGCCATGACACAAGCCGCTAGCCTGCTCACGCACCACAACGTCATCATTTACCGCGATCGACGGTTGGCGACCCGTAGTCAGCGCTTGATGCGGTTTGTCGGATATTTGTGGTGGAAGCGTCGGCATCAGCCTGCGGGAAGTGCTTGGGTGGGGCCGGAAGAGCTGGCGCGGGTCATCGACAAGCAGCATCCGAAACAGATGCAGCGCTATCTGGATGCCCTTGAGGGCGCGCGCCTGCCGCTGGTGGAATATCGCAGCAAGACGCGTGGAGCCTGGCGGCTGGCGATTCATCCGCGTCAGGTGGGCATCGACCGCAACGAGGAGGAGTTGCTGGCCTGGCTGGACTTCGATCCGGCGCGCATGTCCGCCATGCCGCCCGCCCGGCTGGATGGTATGGCGGCGTCCTTGCGCCGGGTGCTCATCACGGATGCCCTGTTCGCGGAACAGGGTATCGAGGATGGGGCGGCGGACGAGGCGCTGGACACCTACCGTTCTCTGCAGACCGCGCCGGGGGCGACAGCGATACTTAAGGCTAGCATGGCGCAGCGACTTTGCCAGGTGCATCGACAGCGCAGCGATTATGTCGGCTGGGAGAGGGAGCTGACTTCCCTGGAAGCGCTGCTGACCGGCACCGAAAGAGTCGGTGGGGATTTTGCCGTCCGCGTGCTCTTGCAGCGCATGTTCCTGCGCTACAACCAGGGACGCGCGGACGAGGCGCGGCATATTCTCGAACGCATCGATCCCGATTCGATCCAGGATGCGTTCACCCTGGGGCGCTATCACAATGCCATGGGGCTGGCCATGATGCGCCGGATGAAGGAGGCATGCGATACGGAGAATTGCGAATCCTGCCCGCTCTACGTCGCATTGGGGCATTTTTCCCAGGCGCTGGGGCATGCCTTGGCGGTAAATGATCATGCCGGGCTGGAGGGCATCTGTTTCAACACCGGCAATGCCTTGTATGGCTGCTTGCGCCACGCCCCCCAGCGGGACGATCCGGAACGTTTGCGCGAGGCGGCGGAGTGGATCGGGCTGTGCGAAATGATTTGCCATCGCTTTGGCGTTGGCGGGGCTTCGCAATGGAGCCGCCTCGTGCTGGCGGACATGGCGCTGCGGGGCGATGTCGGCTTCGATGAATTGAACCGGTGGGTCGGTGGACTTTATACGGCGTATGGAAGCCTGGAGACGTTATTGCAGCAGACCATGGGAGAAGCAACGGATTGCGCTAACCGGCTGGAACAGGCGGAGGCCTGCCGTCTGCTCGCTCAGTTGCATGGCATGAGGAATGACGGCGTGCGTGCCCAGTGGTATCGCGAAGAGGCGATCGCCATCTGTCGCGAATTGGGCCGCACGGACAAGATCACACAACTACTGGACTCATCCCCAACCAGCATGACAAAAACGACAAAACCAAACGGCAAGGTAAGCGATGAGCAAGCAAAGAATCAGATTTCAGGGCCTGGTGCGGGTGGCGGTCTTGGCGCTGGCTTCGACCATGGGGCAGGCGGCCGAACCGCAGGGTGAGGAAGTCGCTGACGATATCGCGGTGATCGTTACCGCGCCGCGTCCGGAACGTGCCTGGGCGCGGCTGGACGCGGATGAAATGGGGGCCGTATTGCCCGGCACGACACCGGTCAGCCTGCTTTCGCGTCTGCCGGGTGCCTATTACACCGGCTCGGAGGATTTCGGCGGCTACGAATGGGGCAGCAACCTGTCGGTACGAGGTTTCTCGCCCGGTCAGGTGGGCTGGATGCTGGACGACATCCCGTTGGGCAGTACGCACTACTGGTACAACGCCGGACTGGATGTCCATCGGGCGATCAGCACGGAGAATCTTCGCGCCATCGAACTGGTGCCGGGTAGCGGTGCGACCGAACTGGCTTCGTATAGCGCGCTGGGTGCCGCGGTAGTCGCCGCATCGGATTCGCCGCGTGAAACCCGGAGCGGATTGGTGCGCGTCACGGCCGGCAGCCACAACGCCATGCGCGTTTTTGCACGTGCCGATACCGGTTGGACTGACAGTGGCGGAGCCGGCTTCGTCAGCCTGTCGAGCGTGACGTCAGACAAGTGGAAGGGCATGGGCAGGCCACGTCAGAAACCGCTGGGCATTTTCGATCGTGATGACGGCGCGGCGGTGACGGGTGCGGATGGGCGCTGGGGCAATTACCACGATCAACTGAACGCGAAATGGGAACAACCGTTCGGCTCGCATCGCCTGACGCTGTATGCGAACGTCTCCGACAAGCGCGAAAACGATTATGCCGACCTCACGGTGGCCGACTACCGGCGTCTCGGCCGCGAGGCCGACAACTGGACGAACTGGATCGATGCCCTTTCCGGAGATGAAACGGTGTACTACGGCTCGGCGATGAGCTGGCGCTACGATGTCCTGCTCGCCGCGACGCTCGACCTCGATCTAGGAGTAGCGGGCCGCTTGCGGATGACCCCTTACCATCATGCGGACGATGGCTATGGCGACTGGCACATGCCGACGGTCGCGGGCGGGGTGGTGACGGTCATGGCGTTTCGTCGCTCCACGCTCGACTTGTCGCGTCAAGGGATGAATTTCCGCTGGGAGAAGAAGAGTGGTGGGCAC
>VEPA01000236.1 GCA_012026675.1 Betaproteobacteria bacterium
GCGCGAGGGCAGCCTCGCGCATGCGCTGGTGCAGCTGACAGCGGCCGGTATCGGCCGCGGCGAACTCCATGCCTGGCTCGAGGGCGCGCTGGTGAGCCCGGTGCTGACCGCGCATCCGACCGAAGTGCAGAGGAAGAGCATCCTCGATTGCCAGTGGAAGATCGCGCGCCTGCTCGACGAACGCGACCGCACCGAGCTCTCGCCGGAGGAACAGGCCGAACACGACGAAGCCCTGCGCCGCGCCGTGTTGCGCCTGTGGCAGACGCGCATGCTGCGGCGGGCCAAGCTCTCGGTGATGGACGAAGTGAACAACGCATTGTCTTTCTACGACATGACCTTCCTGCGCGAACTGCCCCGCCTCTACAACGCCTGCGAGGACCACCTGGCGACCGCCGTTCCCGGCTGGAATGCACAGGGCATGGGCGAACTGCCGCCCTTCCTGCGCCCCGGTTCGTGGATAGGCGGCGACCGCGACGGCAATCCCTTTGTCACCGCCGAAGTGCTCGACAGCGCCATGCGCGCGCAAAGCCGCAAGGCCATTGCTTACCTGCTGGAACAGCTGCACCAGCTCGGTGCCGAATTGTCGACCACGACCTCGCTGATCTCGGTCCCCGACGTCGAGCTGATGCGCTTGGCCGAGCAATCGCCCGACCGCAGCCCGCACCGCGCCGACGAGCCGTATCGCCGCGCCATCTCGGGCTTTTACGCGCGACTCGCGGCGACCGCGCTGCAGCTCGACGACCTCGAAGCGCCGCGCCATGCTGTGGCAGCGGCCGCGCCTTATGCCACGGCCGCCGAGTTCGCCGCCGACCTCGACGTGCTGCACCGCGCGCTGATCAGCCATCGTTGCGGCCTGCTCGGCCGCGGCCGCCTGCGCCGCCTGCGCCATGCCGTGGCCATTTTCGGCTTCCACCTGGCCCCGCTCGACCTGCGCCAGAACTCGGACGTACATGCACGCACGGTGGCCGAACTGCTGGCCATCGCCCGACCAGGCAGCGACTACCTGGCGCTCGACGAAAACGGCCGCATTGCCCTGCTGCTCGAAGAACTCGCGACGCCGCGGCCGTTGACCGCGCCCGGCGTCAATTACTCCGACGAAACGCGCAATGAGCTGGCCATCTTCCACACCGCGCAGAGTATCCACCGGCGCTTTGGCCGCGCCGCGATCGAGAACGTGATCATTTCCAAGACCGACGGCGTGTCGGACATCCTCGAAGTGGCGGTGCTGCTCAAGGAAGTCGGCCTCCTGCGGCCGCTGGAACATGCGCTCGATGTCAACATCGTGCCGCTTTTCGAAACCATAGGCGACCTGGCCAATGCCGGCGCGATCATGGACCGGCTGCTGGCGATTCCGCTCTACAACAGGCTGCTCGGCTCACGCCAGGCGCTGCAGGAATGCATGCTCGGCTATTCCGACAGCAACAAGGACGGCGGCTTCATGACCTCGGGCTGGGCGCTGTATCGCGCCGAGATCGCGCTGACGCAGGTATTCGCCCGCCATGGCATCACGCTGCGCCTGTTCCACGGCCGCGGCGGTTCGGGCGGCCGCGGCGGCGGGCCCAGTTACCAGGCCAGCCTCGCCCAGCCGCAGGGCGCAGTGCAGGGCCAGATCCGCATCACCGAGCAGGGCGAAGTGATCGCCTCGAAATACGCCAATCCGGAACTCGGCCGCCGCAACCTGGAAATCCTCGCCGCCGCCACGCTGGAAGCCACGCTGCTGGGCCACCTGCACGATGCGCCGCGTCCCGAGTTCCTCGCCGCGATGGAGGAACTTTCAGCCAGCGCCTTCGCCGCCTACCGCAAGATGGTCTATGAAACGCCCGGCTTCGAGCAGTACTTCTGGGAATCCACCGTGATTGCCGAAATCGCCGCGCTCAACATCGGCAGTCGTCCCGCCTCGCGCAAGAAGACCACCGCAATCGAGGACCTGCGCGCCATCCCCTGGGTATTTTCCTGGGCGCAGTGCCGCCTGATGCTGCCGGGCTGGTTCGGCTTCGGCGCGGCAGTCGCTGCATTCAGCGAGAAGCACGGCCCGGCCGGCATGGCGCTGCTGGCCGAGATGCATCGCGACTGGGGCTTCTTCCGCGCGATGATGTCGAACATGGACATGGTGCTGGGCAAGAGCGACATCGCGATCGCCGAACGCTACTCGCTGCTGGTCACGGACGAGGCCTTGCGCGACACGATCTTCCCGCGCATCAAGGCCGAGTGGCAGGCCTCGATCGCCGCGCTGCTGGCCATCACCGGCGAAAAGGAGCTGCTCGCCCTCAACCCGCTGCTGAAGCGCTCGGTCCGCAACCGCTTTCCCTACATCGACCCCGTGAACCACATCCAGATCGAATTGCTGCGCCGTCACCGCGCCGGCGAGACCGACGAACGGGTGCAGCGCGGCATCCACCTGACCATCAACGGCGTCGCCGCCGGCCTGCGCAATAGCGGCTGATCGGGCGTCGTCGCTATTTGGCGTAGCGTTTGCCGCCGTAGTGCGTAACCCCGATCAGGAAGCGCACCACCCCATACGCCGCACGGCTGGCAAGGCGCGCCAGCCATGAGCGGCGGCGCAGGTCCGCGGCGCGGATTTCCCGCGCCGAACCCTCGATCGCGCTTGCCAGGCTCGCGCGCAACTCCGTGGCAAATCCCGCGTCGCGCACCACCACGTTGGCTTCGCGCGCCAGCAGCAGGCTGATGGGATCGATGTTGGACGAGCCGACGGTGGCCCAGGCGCTGTCGATCACCGCCACCTTGGCGTGAAGGTGGGCCGGCACATACTCGAAGATGCGCACGCCGGCGGAGAGCATGCGCTCGTAGAGCGACAGCGTCGCATAGTGCAACAGGAGATGGTCGGGGCGGCCCTGCAGCAGCAGCCTGACCTCGCCGCCGCGCTCCGCCGCCGCCAGCAGCACCTTGCGAAAGCGCCGGCCGGGCAGGAAATAGGCATTTGCAACGAGTATCTCCCGTCGCGCCTGGGCGATCGCACTGAGATAGGCGTTCTCGATGTCGTGCCGATGACCGATATTGTCGCGAATCAGCAACGCGGCCAGCACGCTGCCGTCACTCGGCGGCGCAGGGGGCAGCGCTGGCGGCGGTGGCGGACGGCGGCCGAGGTGGGCCCAGCGCACCAGCCGCCAGACATGACGCATGGTGGCGTGAATGCGGCCCACCAGCGGCCCTTCGACGCTTATCGCGTAGTCGAAACGCGCCGCTGCCGCCTCCCCGCCATCGAAATCGTCGATCACGTTGATGCCGCCGACAAAGGCCAGGCGGCCGTCGACCACCGCAAGCTTGCGATGCAGCCGGCGCAGGCGATGACGACGAAAGCCGAACCACCCAACCTCCGGCCGATAGGTCATGACCTCGACGCGCCCAGCCGCCAGCGACGCGCCCAGACCTGCGGCAAACTCGCGCGCGCCGAAACCATCCACCAGCACCCGCACCGCGACACCTCGCTGCGCGGCGCGAGTCAGCGCAGCGCCGACCCGGCGCCCCGTCGCATCGTCGGCAAAGATGTAGGTTTCCAGGTGCACTTCGTGCGCCGCGGCATCGATCGCCGCGATCAGCGCCGGAAAGTATTCGCCGCCCGATTGCAGAAGCCGAAGGCGATTGCCCGACAGAAAGTCGGCGCTCACGACACGGCGATGCCGGCCTGCAGCGCGGCCGAAAGCGCGGCATGGTCGGAAATCGTCGACCACGGCGGCCCGGCGTGAAGCTGCGTGGAAAGTACCCGCAGGCCGCGCTGATAGATCCGGTCGAGGCGAAACATCGGCATGGCCGCCGGGAAACTGCGCGACGGCCGTTGCCCGGCGGCGCTGCCGGCAAATACCTCGATCAGCCCGAGGCGTTCCGCCAGGAGGTCATCGGCGTGATTGCGCCAGTCGTTGAAGTCGCCTGCGATCAGCAGCGGCGCGTCGGCCGGCACCATATCTTCGATGCGGCTCGCCAATGCATCCATCTGCCGCCGCCGCGAACGGGCGAACAGCGACAGATGCACGCACACGCAATGCAGCGGTTGCCTCAGCGACGGCAGTTCGACGGCGCAATGCAGCAGCCCGCGCTTTTCGAAACGAAGGTGGGTCACGTCCTGATTGTGCTCATGCAGGATGGGAAAGCGCGAGAGTATCGCGTTGCCGTGGTGGCCGTGGTCGTAGACCATGTTGCTGCCGTAGCTGTGATTGGCCCAGACATCCTCGGCGAGAAATTCGTGTTGCGGCGTCGATGGCCAATCGGCGTGGCGTTCGGCGTGCCCCAGATGCAGGCCCTGCACCTCCTGCAGGAAGACGATGTCGGCCGACAGCTCGCGCAGGCGATCGCGCAGCTCATGCACCATCATGCGGCGATTGAACTGCGAAAACCCCTTGTGGATGTTCCAGGTGGCGATGGAAAGTGATTGCGTCATGCGCGTAGTTTAAGCTGCGGCGGACGCGTTCATCATCCGGGCTATTGCGTTGGACGTCACCGGTCCCGATCCGCTGCGGCAATGCGATTACCATCCCCGCCGGAGGCCTCTATTCATTGGGCGCGCACAGCAAGCGCCCCGGCCCGTGCGTCCTCGCGAAGCGGATATGCCTCCGGCAAGGCTGCGCCGTGTCGCCGGCGCCGACTTTCGTCAGCCACGGGTCAATAAAAGTTTTTTCGCGCACCGGGATCAATGACTGCCAGCGACCAACGCAATGCCGGACGCCAGCAGCAGCCACATGATCAGGCGCTGGAAGCCTTCCTGGCTGAGGCGGCCGAAGGCCAGGTTGCCCAACCAGGAACTGACGGCGATAGGCACGGCGGCGATCGCCACCAGGCGCAGGCAGCGGGCATCCACCAGCCCCCCGGCCACCTGGAAGGCGAGGATCACCAGCAGGATGCCGACGAAGAAGGCCTGGAAAGTGGCGCGCTGGGTCTCCTTGTCCCAGCCGCGCATGGCGCACCAGAGCACGATCGGCGGGCCGGAGATGCCGGTGGCCCCGCCCATGATGCCGGAGTGGACGCCGATGCCGGCATCGGCCGCGCGCCCGCCGCCGCTGACGTGCGGCAGTGCGGCCCGACGCAGCATCAACGTGCAATACACGATCAGCACGAAGCCGATGGCGAGGCGGAAGCTGCCCGCATCGAACAGCGGCAGCAGCATCACGCCCAGCGGCGTGCCGAGGACCCCGCCGACGAGGAAGGGGCCGGCATGGGCGAAGCGCGCCTTGCCGCCCACCCGCACCAAAGAGGAAAGCTGGCCGATCAGCGAGGTCAGCACCACCGTCGGCGCCAGCACTTGCGGTTCGATCAGCCAGGCCCAGAGCGCGCTGGCGATCAGGGCGAAGGCGAAGCCCGAGGCACCCTGGATGAAGGCGGCACCGGCGGCAACCAGCAGGAAAAGGGCGGTGGTCAGGTCCATGGCCGCACGGCAGCCGCAGCCGCAGCCGGGGGCTACTTGCGGCCGCGCCGGATCGCCGGGATGTAGGTCTCGCGCCAGGCCTTGAACACCGGGACGCCGAGGGCGACCGCGGCGAGCAGGATCACCGTGCCGCTGACCGGACGCTGGAAGAAGATGGTCCAGTCGTTCTGGAAGCTGATCATGGTGGTCTGGAAGGTGCGCTCGGCGGTGGGGCCGAGGATGGTGCCGAGGATCATCGGCGCGATCGGGAACTTGAAGCGCTCGAAGAGATAGCCGACGACGCCGAAGACGCCGACCATCCACAGGTCGGTGAGGTTGTTGCGCGCGGCAAAGGCGCCGATGAAGCAGAGCATGACCACGTAGGCCGAGGTGATCGCCTCCGGGAAGTAGAGCACGCGCACCAGCGGCTTGATGGCGAAATAGCCGAGCAGGCACATCGCAAACACGGCAACGAACATCGAGGCGAACAGGGTGTAGACCATCAGCGGCTGGGTCTGGAATATCTGCGGCCCGGGCTGCACGCCGTGCAGCAGGAAGGCGCCGAGGATCACCGCGGTGGCGCCGCTACCCGGGATGCCCAGCACCAGCAGCGGCACCATGTGGCCGCCGACCGAGGCCGTCGAGGCAATCTGCGGCGCGACGATGCCCTCGGGGATGCCGCTGCCGAGCTTGCCCTTGTGCTCGCCGTACTGGCGCTCGACGCCATACGACACAAACGAAGCGATGGTCGCGCCGGCACCGGGGATGATGCCGCACAGCAGCCCGATCAGCGAGCTGCGAAAAATGGTCGCACGCATGCGCATTGCATCGATCAGCTTCGGCAGCTTGGTCTGCACCCTGGCGCCCATGGAGAGCGGCGCCGTCTTGAAGCCCTGCTCGAAGCGCACCAGCACCTCACCCAGGCCGTAGGCGCCGACCATCACAGTCAGGTATTCGACGCCGTCGGCCAGCAGCGGCACGCCGAAGACGAAGCGCTCGGCGCCGAAGGTTTCGTCGACGCCGATGGTGGCGATGAAGAGGCCGACGAACATGCTGATGAAGGCGTTGGTCAGCGAAGCGCCGCCCAGCGCGACGACGCTGGTGAGGCCAAAGACGATGATGGCGAAATAGTCCGGCGCATCGAATTTCAGCGCGAACTTGGCGAAGGGCACGGCCATCAGCACCATGGCGGAGACGGTGAGGATGCCGGCGAAGAAGGCGGCAAACAGCGTCCAGCCCAATGCCTCGGCAGGCCGCCCGGCCTGCGCCATGCGCCAGCCGTCCCACAGCAGCGGCACGTCCAGCGGTTCGCCGGGCACCTTGAACAGGATCGCGGTGAAGGCGCCGCCGTAGGTGCCGGTGATGTACATCGCCGTGAGCAGGATCACCGCCGGCGTGATGCCCAGCGTGTAGGTGAAGGGCAGCGCGAGGACCACGCCCATGACCAGGGTGAGGCCGGGCAGCACCGCCACCAGCATGCCGGCGACGGTGCCGATGGCCAGGGCGAGCAGGTTGGCCGGGACGAAGACATTGGCGAAGCCGGCGCCGAGCAGGGCAAAGATTTCCATGTCGCGGTTCCTCAGCGTATGCCCAAGAGCCCGATCAGCTTGACCGAGAGGGTTTCGAAGATGCCGGTGCCCAGCGGCAGCGAGACATACACCACCTTCATGAAGAGGAACATCAGCACCAGGGTGCCGATCACGCTGACCAGAGCCACGACTTTGGTCTTCCGGTAGGTGCCGAGCCAGATGAACAGCGCGATGAAGATCAGCGAGGCGATGGCGAAGCCGACGATCGGCAGCACCCAGACATAGGCCAGCGTCAGGCCGATGCCGGTGAGCAGGCGCGGGAGGTGGTACTCCACCGGTTCGTCCTCCACCTCGTCCTGGTCGCCGGCCACCTGCTGCTCGACCTGCGAGAGCAGGCCACCCATGCCTTCCATGTCGAAGAACCAGCGGAACACCAGCTCGAAGACGCAGACGCACATGGCGAGGCCAAGGATCAGCCGCGGCCAGAAATCGGCGCCGATGGCGCGGCCGCCGCTGCCCATCGAACCGATGCTGCCCGCGTGCCAGAACAGCGCCGCCGAGATGGCGAGGACGATGAAGTAGGGGATCGTGTCTTTCCGGCTGGGCTTGTCCATCGGGGATCGGCTCCTGTCTGTCGGGTCGGCGGCGCGCTTACTTGTCGATGGAATTCACCAGCGCCGTCATCGCTTCCAGCTCGTGCTGGAGGAACTTCTCGGCCTCCGCCGGCCCGAGATAGCTGTTGGGATCGGCATAGCTGTCCTTGAGGAAGGTCTTGTACTCGGGCGTCGCCGCCGCCTTGGCGATGGCATCGGCCAGCAGCTTGACGCGGTCGGGCGGCGTGCCGGCCTTGACGATCAGCGAACGGAACTGCGGCAGGGTCACGTTGTAGCCCAGCTCCTTCGATACCGGGATGTCCTTGAACTCCGGCACCCGCTCGTTAGCGAAGATCAGCAGCGGGCGCATCTGCTTGTTGTCCAGCATCTGGCGCACGTCGCCGGCCTGCTCGTAGAGCGCATCGGCGTGGCCGCCGAGGATGGAGACATAACGTTCGCCGGGATTGGCGAAGGGCACGGCATTGGTCTTGATGCCCTTGCTGCCGAGGTAGCGCAGGGTCACGTCGTCGATGCTGCCCAGGCCCAGAACGGCCACCTTGAGCTTGCCCGGGTTGGCCTTGGCTTCCTTCTCGAAATCGGCCCAGGTCTTGAAGCGGCTGTCCATCGGCACGAAGATGGCCGAGGGCTGCTGCAGCATGATCGCCAGCGGCTTGTAGTCGGCGGCCTTCCACTTGGTATTGCCGGTGACCTGCAGCGCGTGGGTGTCGGCGATGAACACCGAGATCGCGTAACCGTCGGTGCCGCCGACCAGCAGCTTGGTCATGCCCGTGGAACCGGTCGCGCCCGGCGCATTCACCACGGGGAAGGAGACCTTCAGCGAATCCTCGAGGATCTTGCCGACCTTGCGCGCCAGCTGGTCAGCACCGCCGCCCGGGCCCCAGGGCACGATGATCTCGATCGGGCGGCTGGGGTACTTCTCCTGCGCCAGCGCCGCGCCGGCGGCAAACAGGTTGCCGGCCGCGATCGCGGCGACGCCGAACAGCTTGATAAATCTGGATACGGGTTTCATGTTTCTCATCCTCCTATTTTTTGGCCGCATGGATTCGCGGCCTGTTGGTTTCCGCGCCGCCGGCGCGTTCCGCTTTTCCTACTTGAACAGATCCACCAGCTTCAAACGCTGTACCTTGCCCGACGGCCCCTTCGGCAGGTCATCGACGAAACGGAATTCCCTGGGCGTCTTGTACTGCCCCAGCGCCCCGACACAATACTCGCGCAACTCGTCGGCCGTGCAACTCAGGCCCGGCCGCGCCACCACGCAGGCAACGATCTCCTGGCCGTAGTTCTCGTCGGGCACGCCGACCGCCGCCGCCTCGAGCAGGGCCGGGTGCTTGAGCAGGGCCTCGTCGATCTCACGCGGGGCGATGTTCTCGCCGCCCTTGATGATCAGCTCCTTGAGCCGGCCGGTGACGAAGACGAAGCCGTCCGCGTCGAGGTGGCCGAGGTCGCCGGTGTGCAGCCAGCCGTCGGGCGTCAGCGACTTCGCGGTTTCGTCGGGGTTCTTGTAATAACAGGTCATGACGTTGTCGCCGCGCACCATGATCTCGCCGGTCTGCCCCGGCGGCAGCGTGCGCCCGGCGACATCGATGATCTTCGCCTCGTTGCCGAAGGCCTGGCCGGGACTGCCGATCTTGCGCAGCGCCGGGTCGAGCGGATTGGAGAAGCAGGGCGCGGCGGTCTCGGTAAGGCCCATGGTCTCGATGATGCCGATGCCGAACTTGGCCTCGAAGGCGCGGTGGTGGGTCGGCGCCAGCGGCGCGGAAGCCGAGCGGCAGAAGCGCACGCGCGAAATATCCAGGCCTTTGGCCTGCGGCGTCTCGCCGCCGAGCAGGTAGACGATGATGGTCGGCACCACGTTGATCCAGGTACAGCCCTGTTCGGCTACCGTCTCCCAGAAATTCGAGGCGCTGAATTTGCGCGGCAGCACCAGGCTGCCGCCATGCACCAGCGGCGAGGTCGCGGTGACGATCTGGGCGTTGATGTGGTACAGCGGCAGCACGGCCATGACGCGGTCGGCCGGCGTCAATTGATGCGCCTGCGACACGTATTCGCCGCCGGCGATCACCGCGCGGTGGGACAGGACCACGCCCTTGGGCTTGCCCGTGGTGCCCGAGGTGTACATCATCAGCGCGTCGTCGCTTTCGGCAAGGCCCTCCGCCGGATCGGCCTCCGCCGCATCCATGAACTCCTCGGCATCGGGATCGCAGATGATGACGTCGAGCGGCCGCGAGACTTCCTTCATCGCCTCCTTGAGGCGCTCGACCTGGTCGGGCGAAACGAAGACGATGCGCGCATCGCAATGGTCGAGCACGTAGGCGAGCTGCGAAGGCTGGGCCAGCAGGTTCACCGGTGTCACGCAGTAGCCGCCGTACATGACGCCGATGAACAGGCGGCAGGTCTGGAAGCCGTTGGGCATCAGGAGCGCGATGCGCTCGCCGGGCCGCGCCCCGCGCGCCGCGAGGAAGCCGGCCAGCCGGCGCGAAGCGCGGCGCAGGTCGCCGAAGCTCATCGTGCGGCCGGTTTCCGGTGCGATCAGATAGGTGGCGTCCGGCGTCTCCGCCGCGCGGCGCTCGACCCGGTCGCGGACGGTACGTGCCATCAGGCGCCGTGCTTCGCCAGGTAGTCGCCGAAGATCTCGGCTTCGGTGGGCATGCGCGGCGGGATCTTGCGCGCGATGCGCGTCGTGTTCATGTACTGCCGGTAGCTCATGTTGTCCGAGAAGTTGTTGCCGCCCCAGGTGCCGCAGCCCATCGACAGCGAGAAGGGAAGGCCGTTGTCGAAGGAACCGCCGGTGGCGAAGCAATGCGCCTGGTTCACGATGACGCGGCTCACCGGAAGTTCGAGGCCGAGGCGCAGGATGTTTGCGTCATTGCCGGAATGGATGCTCACCGAATGGCCGGCGCCCTGGAAGGCGTAGATCGCGGCGACGGTGGCGCAGGCGGCGTCGAAGTCGCGGGCGCGATACACGGCCAGCACGGGCGAGAGCTTTTCGCCGGAGTAGGGATAGTCCGGCCCGGCGCCGGTTTCCTCCACCATCAGGAAGCGCGCGGATTCGAAGCGCGCGCCCTGCAGGCCGGCCATCTGCGCGATGCGGCTGGCCTTCTGCGCGGTGACGGCGGGCGAGAGCCTGCCGTTGGGCCACATCGTCGCCTGCAGCTGCGCTTTTTCTGCGGCATCGAGCATCACGCCGCCGGCCGCCTGCAGCGCGGCGATGGCATCGGCATAGACGCCGTCGAGGATCACCGCACTGTTCTCCGAGGAACAACTCGTCGCGTTGTCGAAGGTCTTGGAGGCCATGATCGCCGCCGCGGCCTCCTGCAGGTTGGCGCCGACGTCGATGATGGCCGCAACGTTGCCGGCACCGACGCCGAAGGCCGGCGTGCCGCAGGTGTAGGCCGCGCGGATGTTGCTCTGCGAACCGGTTGCCACCACCAGGTCGGCCTGGCGCATCAGTTCCTGCGTCGTGTCCTTGGTCACCGGCGCCGGCAGGCACTGCACGAGGTCGAGCGGCAGGCCCAGCTTCTTCAGTTCGGCATGGATGTAGCCGACCAGCGCGATGCAGGTCGACAAGCCCTTGGGTGAAGGCGCGATGATTACGGCATTGCGGCACTTGAGCGCGTTGATCACCTTGTTGGCCGGCGTCGCCGCCGGGTTGGTCGAGGGCGTGATCGCCGCCACCACGCCGACCGGCCGCGCGATCTCGACCAGGCCGCGCTCGGGGTATTCGGCGATGACGCCGACGGTCCTGACGCCCTTCAGGTCGCGCAGCAGGCCGAGGGTCTTGCGGTAGTTCTTGGTGATCTTGTCATCGACGTCACCGAGGCCCGTGTCGCGCACCGCCATCTCGGCCAGCGTGCGGTTGCGGCCCGGTTCCATGATGGCCCAGCCGGCTGCAACGACGGCCTCGTCGACCTGCTCCTGGCTGCATTTCTCGAACTCGCGCTGGGCGGCCCGCGCCCGTCCAATAAGGGCGACCACGATCTGCTGCGCTTCGGTTTTCGGGGCGGACGACGCTGCCTCATTTGCCACATGAGTTGCCAAATCCATCTCCTGAATCATTATTTACTGGAAACTTTGATTTCGTTTTCATTACTATAGACGGACGAATTCGGCCTAGTCAACGAAATTATTATATTTTCGAAATTAATCTTTTCATTTTCTGAAATTTTCATATAATCCCGTCAACCTATTCCGGATCGCGAAATCCACCACAGGATTGCCCCGATGACCCAGACCGCCCAGCCGCCGAATTCATCCTCCGCCGCCGAACCCAGCTCTGCGGCGGCATTGCGGGCGGTGGCGATCATGGAATTCATCGCCCGCAGCGAGCGGCCGCTGGCGCGCTCCGAGGTCGCCGCGCTTTGCGGCCTGCCCGCGCCGACCGCCTACCGCATCCTGAGCCTGCTTGAAAGCGCGGGGCTGATCCAGCGCGAACCGACCGGCAAGACCTACGGCATCGGCCATCGCCTCGGCCGCCTCGGCCTCGACGTCCTCTCGAACAACGGCCCGCGCGGCGAGCGCCGTGCCATCCTGCGCCGCGTGGTCGATGAGATCGGCGAGACCTGCAACCTCGCCATGCTCAACGGCGACGAGATCGTCTATATCGATCGCGTCGAAACCGACTGGTCGCTCAAGGCCGAACTCAAGCCCGGCTCGCGCGTGCCGCTGCATTGCACCTCGAGCGGCAAGCTATTCCTCAGCCAGATGCCCAAGGCGAAACGGCGGCGCATGCTCGAGTCATTGAGCCTGAAGCGCTACACCGACAACACGGTGACCGACATCAATCTGCTGGAAGCCCAGCTCGACAACATCGCCCAGACCCGCGTCGGCTTCAACAACGAAGAGCTGCAGGCCGGCGTGATCGGGCTGGCGGTGCCGGTGACCGACGCCGACGGCCGCATGATCGCCACCGTGGCCCTGCAGGCGCCCGTGGCCCGGCTGCCGCTGGCGCGCGCCATGGACTGCGTGCCGCGCCTGCTGGTGGCGGCGCGGGACATGGCGGCGACCTTCGCCAACACCAACGACTGAGTCGCCAGTCACGCCGGGGGAAAAGCAGGAGGTAGTCACAAAATGTGACTACCTCTCGGCAGGCCGAGGAAAAGCCATGCAAACCCAAGGCGACAAGGCGCAAGTCTTGACGGACTGACAGCCCGGCGCAATCGCCGTACCGCCAGCGCCGACTCTCAAACCGGCGTAGTCAGTCTCCACGCATCCGCATCCACCGGCACCCAGGCTTCGATCGCCGCCGTGGCGATCACGTGCGTGGTGTCCGTTTCCGGGTCATGCACATTCAGGCCGCCGCACACGGCGCGCACTTCGGCGCGGCCGCGCGGCAGCTCGGCGGCGACCAGCGCGGTATCCACCTTGTCCGGCTCCTGCACGGCGATGGTCACCTGCACGCGCATGCTGCGGTGGTCCATGCCGAGGGTGCGGAACATCGTGATCGAGGAATGGTGCAGGGCGTCCTGCACGGCGCGGCAGGCGGCCTTGGTGTAGTCCTCGCCGTAGAGGTCGTTGCCGGTGCCGGTTTCGAGGATGATGCGGTGCTCGGTCTCAGCCATGGGCGGCCTCCATGTCGAAGGACACCATGACCGCGGCATTGGCGATGACATTCACGCCGTCGCGGTGCGGCTTGGGGATGTCGAGCCCGCCGAAGACGACGCGGATCGAGGGCCGGCCGTAGGGAAAGATGTCCATCAGCTTCGAGGTGTCGACCTCTTCCGGCTTCTGCACGCCGATCTCGACGTCGATCAACATCGCCTCCTTGGGATAGCCGAAGGCCTCGGCCACGGTCAGCGAGTTGTGCCACAGCGCGTCGCGTATCGCGCGCGCCGCGGCCTCGGTGTAGTCACGGCGGCGGATCGAATGCCCCATGCCGAATTGCACCACCAGACGTTTTTTTGCCAAGTCACTCCTCGTCGATTGTTTAGCGCCGGTGCCGGCCGCTGATCAGTTGCAGGATTTCGTGGAACACCGCGTTGTCGAGCGATGCGGAAATGTCGATCGCCAGGCAGCGCCGGTAGAAGGGACTGAGGTCGAGGCCGACGCCGAGGCCCAGCACTTCGACCGCACCCTGCTGCTCGCGCCGGGCGACGACTTCCTTGAGGTGGTTGTCGAGGTAGAAGGCATCGTTGGCGCGGCGCGTCGCTGCATCGTTGGGGCAGCCGTCGGATATGACGATCAGGATGCGGCGCCGGGCGTCACGCGCCAGCAGCCGTTCGCAGGCCCAGTCCACCGCCTCGCCGTCGATGCCTTCACGGAACAGGTCGGCCTTGAGCAGCGCGGCGATGCCGGCGCGCGCCCGGCGCCATGGGCGATCCAGCGGCTTGAACACCATGTGGCAGGCCTCGTTGAGCCGTCCCGGCGCCGGCGGGCTGCCGGCCGCCAGCCATTCGCGATGCGGCCGGCCGCCGTTCCAGGCGCCGGTGGTGAAGCCCAGCAGTTCGCTCTTCACGCCGGCCATCTCGAAGGCGCGCAAGAGGATGTCGGCCAAAGTCGCGACGGCCTCGACGTTGTTCTTCATCGAACCCGAGCAATCGACCAGCAGGCTCAGCACGCAATCGTCGGCGGCGGGCTGGAAGCGATCCTGGCGAAACAGCCGCCTCTCGGTCGGCGAGGTAACGAGGCGCGAAAGCCGCCGGCCGTCGATGCGGCCTTCCTCTTCGTCGAACAGCCAGCCGTCGCGGTGCGGCACGGCCAGCAGCGTGCGCAGCTCGCGCGCCAAACGCCGCAGGTTGATGCCTTGGGCCGCCACGCGCCGGTCCAGCCGCTCGCGGAATTCGGTCAGCTGCGCACGTCGCACCAGCGTCGCCGCCTCCAGCTCGGTGTCATAGGCGCGGGTGAAGATGCGGTAGCCGTCTTCCGATTCGCCGAAGGCGCGGCTCTCACCGGTCTCGGCCCTGGCGATGACGCTCTCGCCTTCGCCTTCGAAGTTCAGCAGCAGGCGGAAGCGGCCGCGGGCTTCGTCGTCCTCATCGGCCTCATCCGCCGCATCGTCCTCGTCACGCCGCAAAGGCGGCAGCTCGGACGCCACATGCTTCGCGATGGCCAGCGCATGCACGGCATAGGCCGCCTGGTCGTTACGGTTCCGGCGCAGGCCGGCCAGGGCCGTGCCCAGCGGCTCGGCGAGGCTGGCGCGCATGCCTTCGATCATCTCTTCGGTTTCTTCCAGCACCGGGTAGCCGGTCAGGCGCGACCAGCACATCTGCGCCAAGGTGTACATCAGCATGCCGAGCTGGCCGCGCGTCAGCCCGGCGCGGTGGTAGTCGCGCGCCCAGCTCTCGAAGCGGTGGCGCAGGTTGTGCAACTGCCCGGGCAGGGCGGCGTCGACCAGGGTTTCGACCCGCAACTGCTCCAGCCATTCGAAGACCAGGCGTGCTATGCCGTCGACGGGACGCAGGGCCTCGTGCAGGGCCTTGTCTGTGTAGCGCAGGCGCAGGGCCACGGCATCGGCGAGCGCCCGGCAATCGGCGTAATCGACGGCGGCGGTGTCGATGCGCAGGTGCGGCGCATGGAGCGGCAGCAGGTGTCCGCCCTGATGCAGGTGGCCGCCGCGAAACTGCAGGCTGGCGGCGCCGCTGAGGGCACGCAAGGTGGCGGCGCTGAGCTCCTCCGCCTGCTGTTGCCACTGCTGCCGGCGCGGGCCGGCCGGGGCGGGGGCGGCCATCAGGCGGGCGGCGTCCCGGCGGAACCCCGCACCACCGACTCGGCCAGCTCGACATCGAAGCAGCGCTGGTAGTACTCGGCCACCAGCGGGCGCTCGACTTCGTCGCACTTGTTGAGGAAGGAAAGACGGAAGGCCTGCGCCGTGTCGCCGAAGATCTCGCAGTTCTCGGCCCAGGTGATCACCGTGCGCGGCGACATCAAAATCGACAGGTCGCCGGCGGCGTGGCCCTTGCGCGTGAGTTCGGCCATCGCCACCATGGCCGTGACCAGCTTGCGTCCGGCCTCATGGTTCATCGAGGGCACGCGCGCCAGCACAATCGCGACTTCTTCCTCGCGCGGCAGGTAGTTCAGCGTGGCGACGATGTTCCAGCGGTCGATCTGGGCGTGGTTCAGCACCTGGGTGCCGTGGTACATGCCGGTGAGGTTGCCCAGGCCCACGGTGTTGGCCGTGGCGAAGAGGCGGAAATCGGGATGCGGCTCGATCACGCGGTTCTGGTCGAGCAGGGTGAACTTGCCGTCGCGCTCCAGAATGCGCTGGATCACGAACATCACGTCCGGGCGGCCGGCATCGTATTCGTCGAACAGCAGCGCCACCGGCCGCTGCAGCGCCCAGGGCACGATGCCTTCCTGGAACTCGGTGACCTGCAGGCCGTCCTTCAGCACGATGGCATCCTTGCCGACGAGGTCGAGGCGGCTGATGTGGCCGTCGAGGTTCACCCGCACGCAGGGCCAGTTGAGCCGCGCCGCGACCTGCTCGACGTGGGTGGATTTGCCGGTGCCGTGCAGCCCCTGCAGCATCACGCGGCGGTTGCGCGAAAAGCCGGCGAGGATGGCCAGCGTGACATCCGGGTTGAAGCGGTAGACGGGGTCGATCTCGGGCACGTGGGCATCGCGCTCGGCGAAGGCCGGCACCATGAGCTCGGAATCGATGCCGAACAATTCGCGTACCGAAACGCGCTTGTCCGGCCTTGTTTGCTGAAGGTCGCTCATGTGCCGGACCTCAGCGCGCCGGGCACGGCCTCGGCGTCGATGGCGGCCATGGCGCGCGCGGCGCGCTGCAGGGCCGGCAGCACCTTGGGCACCTGCTCGATCGAGAGGCGCATCACCGGCGCCTGAATGGCGATGCCCGTGTTGGAGGGGCGACCGTCGATCGCCGGCACCAGCACGGCAATGCACAGCAGGCCGGGGAGGAATTCTTCGCGGTCGAGCGCATAGCCCTGGTCGCGCACCTGCTGGATCTCGGCTTCCAGCGCGGTGCGATCGGTCAGGGTGCTCGGCGTGTAGCGTTCCAGCGTCGCCGCATCGAGCAGCAGGCTGCGCTGGGCGTCGGGCATCTGGGCGAGGAAGAGCTTGCCGCTGGCGGAGCAATGCACTGGCACGCGCGAACCCGGCTGCAAATAGAAACGCAGCGGCGCCGGGGTCTCGACACGGTCGAGGTAGAGCACCTCGCCGCCGGCCAGCGCGGTGATGTTGCAGCTTTCGCCGACCTCGTCGACCAGGGTGCGCAGCACGGCGTGGCGCGCGCCATGCACCGTGCTGTTGAACAGCAGGTCTTCTCCCAGGCGGCGCAGGCGCAGGGCCATGCCGTAGTGGCGGCCGTCGGCCTCGCGCTGGATCATGCCGGCGCTTTCCAGCTGCTGCAGCATGCGGTGCAGGGTGGGCTTGGGCAGGCCGGTTTCCTCGACCAGGGCCGGCAGGCTGAAGAAATGGTTCTTGCGCGCGATCACTTCCAGCAGCGCAAACAGGCGCAACGTGGGAGTGTCGCCGTCGATGGTGACGGGCTCGGGGCGCTGGAATCGACGTTCGGACGATAGGCTCATGGCCGGCATCATATACCGTTTTTCGATACGCCATGTCTCGTTTTTATCTTGACATCGCCGAAACGAAGCCATAAAGTCGGCAACCTGCGCGTTTTTCAAAACGTTTCGTCCCGATTTTTTTTAAAACAACGAGGAGCCGCCATGAGCGCCGCTGACAACCGGTCCGTGCCCACGGGCCCGACCCGCATGACCCCTTCCGAAGCCTTCGTCGAAACCATGGTCGCCAACGGCGTGACCGACATGTTCGGCATCATGGGCTCGGCCTTCATGGACGCCATGGACATCTTCGCCCCGGCCGGCATCCGCCTGATCCCGGTGGTGCATGAGCAGGGCGCCGGCCATATGGCCGACGGCTATGCCCGCGGCTCGGGCCGCCATGGCGTGGTGATCGGCCAGAACGGCCCCGGCATCAGCAACTGCGTCACGGCCATCGCCGCCGCCTACTGGGCGCACAGCCCGGTGGTGATCGTCACCCCCGAAACCGGAACCATGGGCATGGGCCTCGGCGGCTTCCAGGAAGCCAACCAGTTGCCGATGTTCCAGGAATTCACCAAGTACCAGGGCCACGTGAACAATCCCAAGCGCATGGCCGAATTCACCGGCCGCTGCTTCGACCGCGCCATGAGCGAAATGGGCCCGACCCAGCTCAACATCCCGCGCGACTATTTCTACGGCGACATCACCTGCGAGATCCCCAAGCCCTTCCGCCTCGACCGCGGCCCCGGCGGCGAGCAAACGCTGAACGAAGCCGCCGAGCTGCTGGCCAAGGCGAAGTTCCCCGTGATCATCTCCGGCGGCGGCGTGGTCATGGCCGACGGCGTCGAGGAATGCAAGGCGCTGGCCGAGCGCCTCGGCGCGCCGGTGGTGAACAGCTACCTGCACAACGACTCATTCCCCGCCAGCCACCCGCTGTGGTGCGGCCCGCTGGGTTACCAGGGCTCGAAGGCGGCGATGAAGCTGATGGCACAGGCCGACGTAGTGGTGGCGCTGGGCTCGCGCCTCGGCCCCTTCGGCACCCTGCCGCAGCACGGCATGGACTACTGGCCCAAGGATGCCAAGATCATCCAGATCGACGCCGACCACACCATGCTCGGCCTGGTCAAGAAGATTTCGGTCGGCATCTGCGGCGACGCCAAGGCCGCCGCCATCGCCCTCACCCAACGCCTGGCCGGCCGCACCCTGGCCTGCGACGCGACCAAGGCCGAGCGCGCCGCCAAGATCAAGGACGAAAAGGCCGCGTGGGAAAAGGAGCTCGACGAATGGACCCACGAGCGGGACGCCTTCAGCCTGGACATGATCGACGAGAACGGCAAGGAAAAGACCTTCAACGGCGGCGACTACCTGCACCCGCGCCAGGTGCTGCGCGAGCTGGAAAAGGCCATGCCGCCCGACGTCATGGTGTCCACCGACATCGGCAACATCAACTCGGTGGCCAACAGCTACCTGCGCTTCGAAAAGCCGCGCAGCTTCTTCGCCGCGATGAGCTTCGGCAACTGCGGCTACGCCTTCCCCACCATGATCGGTGCCAAGGTGGCCGCGCCGCACCGGCCGGCGATCTCGTACGCCGGCGACGGCGCCTGGGGCATGAGCCTGATGGAAACCATGACCTGCGTGCGCCACAACATCCCGGTGACCGCCGTCGTCTTCCACAACCGCCAGTGGGGCGCGGAGAAGAAGAACCAGGTGGATTTCTACAACCGCCGCTTCGTCGCCGGCGAACTCGACAACCAGTCCTTCGCCGGCATCGCCCGCGCCATGGGCGCCGAGGGCATCACGGTAGACAAGCTGGAAGACGTCGGCCCGGCGCTGAAGAAGGCCATCGCCCTGCAGATGAACCACGGCAAGACCTGCATCCTCGAGATCATGTGCACCCGCGAGCTGGGCGATCCGTTCAGAAGGGATGCGCTGTCGAAACCCGTTCGTTTCCTTGAGAAATACAAGGATTACGTTTGAGTACCAAACGCTAATTCAGAAATGCAATGAGCCCGCGCAATGCGGGCTTTTGTTTTGCGGGTGATTAAAAAGTCGGCGCTGGTGGTGCGGCGGTTATTCGGCCGAAGCGGCCATTGAGGGCCGCCTTATCGATGACTGCAGCGCAGCGTTAGCTGCCGGTGGCCTCGACTGGTCCACATCCAGCACACAGATAGCGACGGTAATTGGGGGCTGGGAGCGAAAGGTTTAAATCTAATGCATATGTCGTACGGCAACAACAACTTGCCGATATTTATTTGACAACTTGACTATATACTTTTTGCATCAACTTAAACCTGCTATCGTTACTCCTGCCTAAGTTAGGACGAGTGCAACAACCAGTTTTGGTAGGCCTAATGCTTAGGACATATAAATAAGGGAAATACAGATGAACATCAAGCACATTACCGCAGCAACTATTCTTTCACTTGCCATGGCCTCCGCCTTTGCTGGCGATTGGTACGTAGTCGGTTCCGTTGGACAGGCGAAGGCTCAGGACAGTGGCGCGAGTGATATTGACCGCGAACTAATCGCCGCTGGCGTAACCGGGTTGGCATCTTCCGTGGATGACACGGACACCGGCTACAAGCTTCAAGTGGGCTACAACTTCACCAAGAACTGGGGCATCGAAGGCGGTTATGTTGACTTGGGTGAGATGACTTACAAAGCGACCGGCAGGATCGGGGCCGTGGCAGCTAGCGCTAAAGCGAGAGCTGAGGTGACCGGCTGGAATATCGCCGGTGTGGGTACGCTGCCCATCAATGAGCAGTTCTCTCTGTTCGGTAAGCTCGGCGCTATTTACGCTGATGTTGATGTCAAAGCCACTGCCACTGGTGGAGGGATTTCAGCTAGCGATCATGCGAGCACAACCGACTGGAAGGCTAACTTCGGCGTTGGCGCAACCTACAAATTCAACAAGCAGTGGGGGATGCGCGCTGAATGGGAGCGTTTTGACAACTTGGGTGACAACAACACTGGCAAGACCGATGTTGACCTACTGTCTGTCGGGGTAGTATTCAGCTTCTGATAGCGCATTATTCGACACGCAGCAAAAGCAAGGGAGAATGCATTTGGCATTCTCCCTTTTTTTCTGCCAATCGATTGCGGTGCATGGTGACGTAGACGGCAGCTTTGGAGCAGACGCTATTTTTGCAATGGGGGCGAAGCCGCTGATGGCACCCAAAAAGGAATGGCTGCTCCCAGTCTGAAGCGGTAGTAAGACCAGGAATCTAGGAACGGCACCTAAGACCGACCTTCAGCCGCTCAGCGAGATCGGAAAGGCACCGATTCAGCAATCACGCCGACCTCAACCCCAGTATCGCCCTCGCCTCTCCCACCGTAGCCGGCCGCCTTCCGTAGCGGTCGCACACATCCACGATCTTCTTCACCAATTCCGCATTGCTCGCGGCCAGCCGCGTCGGGTCGAAGCGCAGGTTGTCTTCCAGGCCGGTGCGGCAATGGCCGCCGGCTTCTAGGCACCACTGGTTGACCTCGAACTGGTGGCGCGAGGTGCCGGCGGCGACCCAGGTGGCGCCGGGCAGCACCTCGTTAAGTTCGCTGCGCAGGAAGTCGAAGACGCTGCGCCGCACCGGCAGGGCGTTGGCGATGCCGAGCACGAACTGCACGTGCGGCGGGCTCTTGAGCAGGCCCTTCTTCACCAGGGTGGCGGCGTTGTAGAGCATGGCGAGGTCGAAGACTTCGATCTCGGGTTTTATGTCGTTGTCGAGCATGGTCCTGGCCAGGCCCTCGACGAAGTCGGGCGGGTTCTCGTAGATGCTGGCGGGGAAATTCACCGAGCCGGTGGCGAGGGATGCCATGTCCGGCTTGAGGTGCAGCATGCCGCCGCGCGCGGCCTGCTCGCGGCCACGGCCGCCGGTGGAAAACTGGATGATCATGCCCGGGCAGTGCTTGCGCACGCCTGCCTGCACCCGGGCGAACTTTTCCGGGTCGGAGCCGGGCGATTCGTCGGCATTGCGCACGTGGATGTGCACCAGCGAGGCGCCGGCTTCATAGGCCTCGTGCGTCGATTCGATCTGCTCGGCGGGGGTGACGGGAACGGCGGGGTTGTCGGCCTTGCGCGGCAGGGCGCCGGTGATTGCGACGGTGATGATGACGGGCTGGGTCAAGAGCGGGCCTCCTCGGTTCAGGCGCGCGCGGCGGCGCTGCCGCGCCTGGCGGTGGCGGCGGGTGCCGGCTTGGCGGCGCGGGATTTGGCGGGCTTCTTCGCGGCCGGGATTTTGGTGACCGGCCCGGCGGCCGCCTGCGGCACCATGGTGCCGGCCATCGCCGCTGCGGCGCGGCGCAACGCGGGCAGGAAATCCATGCAGCTGCGCAAGGTAACGCGCGGCGCCGGGCCGTGCACCGCCACCGTGGCGCAGACGCGGCCCTGCGCATCGGTGACCGGCACGGAAACCGCCACCGAGCCTTCGAGGAATTCGCCGACGTCGGTGCCCATGCCTTCGCTGCGGATGCGGCGCAGCGCCTTTTGCAGTTCTTCGGGATCGGTGATGGTGTTTTCGGTGAAGCGGCGGTAAGGGCCGGGGCCGAGCAGGGTGGCGGCCTGGCTGTCGGAAAGCTGGCTGAGGAAGAGCTTGCCGCTGGCAGTGCAGTGCAGCGGCACGCGCGAGCCGGCGGCCAGATGCACGCGCACCGGCGAGCTGGTTTCGACGCGGTCGAGGTAGAGCACTTCGTTGCCGTCGAGCATGGTGAGGTTGCAGGTTTCGCCGATCTCGGCCACCAGCTGCTGCAGGATGGCGTGGCGGCGGGCGCGCTGCGGCGAACGCATCATGACTTCCAGTGCCAGCCACGACATGCGCGCGCCGATGCAATAGCGCTTGGCCGCCGGCTCGCGCTGCACCAGCCCGCCGCGCTGCAGGGTGCCGAGGATGCGATAGACGCTGGGCTTGGGCAGGCCGCACAGCTGCGTCAGCTCGTCGAGCGAGAGCGGGCCGTCGGCGCGGGCGACCAGCTCGAGGCGGCCGAAGGCCCGCAGGGTCGAGGAGTCGTCCGGCATCGGTGGCGCTTGCTTGGGCATGGCTGGATCCGCCTTGTTCGGCTATCTGCATTGCTATGCAGGATTTCGTTTAACGAAATCTTCCATTTCATTATTGCAATACTTTAGATTTCGTGCAATCATTTTTTGGAACGAATAATTTCAATAATGGTGAACGGGCCATTCCGCCACGCAGGCGGCATAAGCACCGATCCCGACCGGCGAGGAGCAGCCCGTTGAGCAACACGGCATTCAGCTATCAGGATTTGTTGCAGATCGTCGACCTGATCAAGACGTCGGCGCAGTTCAACGAATTCCACCTCAAGGTCGGGGACATCGAACTCGACATCCACCGCGGCGAGCCCGCGGCACGCCCGGCGCACGCATTGCATGCCGCCCCCGCGCCGGCCGCCGTTGTTGCCACCCCGATTCC
>VEPA01000054.1 GCA_012026675.1 Betaproteobacteria bacterium
GCGGCGGTAGCGCACGCCGTGTTCGTTCCCGAAGTCCGCCATCCGGTCGAAGTCGGCGCCGACCAGGAAGCCCATCTGGTCGCCTGGCTGTCCAAGCGCCTCGGCGCGCCGCTGAAGCCGCCGCAACTCGAAGAAGCCGGCTACCGGCTGGTCGGCGGCCGCCTGTTGCCCGGAGACGGCGGCGGAGTGGCCCAGTTCATGTACGAGAATGCGGCCCGCGACCGCCTGACGCGCTACCTCCGCCCCGCCGCACCCAGGCAGGGCGAAACCGCGTTTCGCTATGCGCGTGAAAACGATGTCGACGTTTTCTACTGGACCGACAGCCGCTTCGGCTACGCCCTGTCAGGCAACACCGGGCGCGAAGACATGCTGCGCCTGGCCACCCTAGTCTATCGACAGCACGACAAATAGCGCGTCAAGCCGGCGAGCTTCCCCCGCCAGTACGGCGACGATCTAGCAACTCCGCCACCTCGGGAAACATGGCGGCGATCCGTTCAACATCTTCCGGCCGATCGACATCCCACAAGGTCGACAACTCTGTCCAGCGCCAGCCCATCGCGGCAAGGCTTTGCCGGGTCTGCGCCATGACCTGCGAAGTTCCCCAGTCGATGGCAGAAAAGGCCGCCGCTGAGGGCGCCTTCATGCCGATCAGGACATAGCCGCCATCCTCGACCGGGATCAGCACCGCGTCGTGATCCGCCAGGGAACGCGCCCCCTCGCGCAAGTGCGCGGCATTCAGGACAGGGCAATCGGTTCCGATGACCAGCGTTCCCGCCGCTGTCGGCGATTCCTGCACGGCCGCGAGCATGCGCCGGCCCAGGTCGCCCGCGACTTGCGGCCGGATGCGCAGCGGCCCAAGTTCGCGACAGCGAATGAAGGCGCGATGCTCGGCGTCTCCTTCACACCAGAGGCTGACAGGGCCGACATCGGCCTCGAGTGCCATGGCCACGGTCCGCCGCAGCATCCAGGCCTGCAGGCTTGCCGCACCCTCCTCGCCCAGCACGGAAACCAGCCGCGTCTTGACCCGGCCCGGCACCGGCGCGCGCGCCAGGATGGCCACGCCGATCCGCGGCGATGAGTCAGGATTTGCGGGGCACATAGCCATACTCCACGGCCAGGCGCCGCGGATCGGCGCCAAGGGCATAGCGCAGGCGCAGCCACCACATGCGCAGGATCGTGCGCCACACGCCCTGCGCCTCCCAGCGCCGCCCTGAGGTCGTCACCCGTGCCGCGAGGCAGGCCGGGCGACCGATGTGCAAAAGCCGGCGCGACAGTTCGATGTCCTCCATCAGCGGAATATCCGCAAAACCGCCGACCGAATCGAAAGCCGCACGCGAGACAAACATGGCCTGATCGCCGGTGGCAATGCCTGTCAGGCGCGAGCGCCGGTTCATCAGCGCGGCGACCAGCGGCAGCCAGGCGGACTTGCCCTCGATATGCACATCGAATCGCCCCCAGACATGACCTGCCGCCACGGCCTGCGCCACGAGGTGCTCGGCGCCTTCAGGCAGGCGGGTATCCGCATGCAGAAACAGCAGTACGCCGGCGCGCGCCGCGGCGGCGCCGGCATTCATCTGGCTGGCCCGCCCGCGCGGGGCGTGAAGCAGCTGATCCGCAAGAGGCCCGGCCAGTTCGGCGCTGCGATCCGCACTGCCGCCGTCGACGACAATGACTTCCGCGCCGCCGGCACGCAAGGGCGCAACGGCGTCCAGCGCGGCGACGATGCCCGCCGCTTCGTTCAGCACCGGCACGATGATCGAAAGCCCCGGCACGCCTTGCATCAGGCCCCTCGCCGCCAGGCGTGGAAGCGCCGCACCCAGGCCAGCAGGCGTTCCGGCGCATGGGCCTTCTTCCATACCCCGGCGACATACTTGTTGGCCTCGGCCAGGGTCGGGTAGATGTGGATGGTGCCGAGGATCCTGTTCAGGCCGATGCCGTGCTTCATCGCCAGAACATACTCGGCGATGAGGTCTCCCGCGTGGTCGCCGACGATGGTGACGCCGAGGATGCGGTCCTTGCCCGGCACGGTCAGCACCTTGACGAAGCCGTGCGCCTCGCTGTCGGCAATCGCCCGGTCGAGGTCGTCGATGTAATAGCGGCTGACTTCATGCGCAATGCCCTGCTCCTTCGCCTCCGTCTCGTTGAGCCCGACGCGTGCCACTTCGGGCTCGACGAAGGTGGCCCAGGGAATCACCGAATAGTCGACCTTGAACTTCCGGAAGGGATCGAACAGCGCATTGACAGCGGCATACCAGGCCTGGTGCGCCGCTGTATGGGTGAACTGGTAAGGCCCGGCGACATCGCCGGCAGCATAGATGTTCGGGTAACTGGTCTGCAGGAACTCGTTGGTGTCGACCGTGCGCGTCGCCGCCACGCCGATGTCCTCCAGCCCGTAGCCCTTGAGGTTGGCTACACGGCCGACGGCGACCAGCACGTCATCGAAAGGAATGCGCACCTCGCGGCCCTCATGTTCGGCGATCAGGATCTTCTCGCCCTTTTCGATGACGAACTGTTTGGCCTTGTGGTTCAGCAGTACGCCTATGCCCTCCTTGCCGAAGCGCGCGGCGACGAGTTCCGAGACTTCCGGGTCCTCCCGGATCATCAGTCGCGGCAACATTTCGACCTGCGATACCTTCGATCCGAAACGGGCGAAGGCCTGAGCCAGTTCGCAGCCGATCGGCCCGCCGCCCAACACCACCAGTCGACGCGGCAGTTCGCGCAGGTCCCACACCGTATCCGACGTCAGGTAGCCGACCTCCTCGATACCGGGAATCGGCGGTACGAAGGGCCGCGCACCGGCGGCGATGACGATGCTGCGCGTGCTCAAGCGTTCGACGACACCGTTGTTGCGCGTGACTTCGACTTCCCAGGGCGAGACGATCTTCGCGCCGCCCTCGATCACCTCGACGCCGAGTCCGATGTAACGCTCGACCGAATCATGCGGCTCGACCTGGCGCACGATGCGCTGTACGCGCTCCATCACGTCGGCAAAGTCAAAGTCGGCGCCGGTGACACGGCGAATTCCGAATTCTTCGGCGCGCGAAACATGCGACAGGAACTTCGCCGAGCGGATCAGGGCCTTCGACGGCACACAACCGGTGTTCAGGCAGTCGCCGCCGAGCTTGTGCTTTTCGATCAGGGTGACTTTCGCCTTGACCGCGGCGGCGATGTAGGCCGTGACCAGGCCGGCACTGCCGCCGCCGATGACGACGATGTTGCGATCAAACTTCGCCGGCCGCTTCCAGCGCGCATAGACCTTGCGCGCCTTGATCGCGTCGACGATTTTCTTGGCGATCAGCGGAAAGAAACCGAGCAGGGCAAACGAGGCGATCAGGCCCGGCGAGAATATGCCGGAGAGGCTGGTGATGCCGGCCAGTTGCGTGCCGGCATTCACATATACCAGGGTGCCGGCCAGCATGCCGAGCTGGCTGATCCAGTAAAAGGTGGCCGCGCGCATGGGGGTCAGGCCCATCAGCAGGTTGATCATGAAGAAAGGAAACACCGGCACCAGGCGGAGGGTGAACAGATAAAAGCCGCCCTCCCTTCCAACACCGAGATTGATCGCACGCAGGCGCTCGCCGAAGCGCCCCTGCACCCAGTCGCGCAACAGGAAGCGCGAGGCGAGAAAGGCCAGCGTGGCGCCGATCGACGAAGCGAAGGAGACCAGCACCGTGCCCCACAGCAGGCCGAAGATCGCCCCGGCGGCGAGCGTCATCACCGCTGCGCCGGGCAGGGACAGCGCGGTGACCGCCACATAGATGACGAAGTAGATGGCGGACGCCAGCCAGGGATTGGCCTGGCGATAGGCTTCGATCGACGCCTGGTGGGCCTTCAGCGCGTCGAGGCTGAAATAGCGGCCGAGGTCGAGCGCGATGTACAGCCCGATTACGGCGGCAAGGGCTACGAGGACCAGCAGCTTGCGTAGTGACATCAGTCTTCCCGCGCTAAAGCAGATTTAGCGCCTTGGCCAGATAGTCGAAGAACAGACAATACAGCAGGATCGGCAAGGGCAGGCCAAGCAGCGTGCCGATCAGGTAGGGACGAAAGCGGACACCCGACATCGCCAGTGCGTAGTTGAGCGCGGGCACCGTCTGGAACAGCATGCGCAGCAGCACGATGATGGCGACGGGGTGGCTGTCGAGCCGGCCCAGCAAGTAGGTCGCGATCCGGTTATCCAGCCGGCGCAGCGCGTCGCCGCCGACGAAACGGATGACGACAAAGGTTGCCGCACAGGAAATACCGGCGGCGACGTAAGTGGCGATTCCACCCAGGGCGCGTCCCAGGGTCAGCACGGCTGCCGCCAGGAACAGCCAGCCGGGAATCTGGATCAGGTTCCCCAGTGCGAACAGCAGGACGAATACCAGCAGGCCGCCCAGCCGGTGTTCGAGGATTTGCTGTTGCAAGGCGGCCAGCGTGAAATGCTCGTCCAGATCGGTCAGCCGAAAAACGGCAAACAGGATCGCGAGGAACAGAACGACCGCAATCAGCCTCCGGTATTTGAGCAATGGCGACACTCGAACCCCCAGCCCGCGCGACACGGCAACAGGCTGATTGTACGGCGGCGGCAAGCCCGGCCGAAGGCCGGGAAGCAGGTCGCGCGGGGGAAACGACCCCCAATCACCGGCGGCCCGCAAGGCAATGCGTCCTAGCGTTCGGTGCGGGCATGGCGCCGCGCGATCAAGTGGTCGATGGATAGAACTCCCGGGCCTTTGGCGACCAGAAAAAGCAGCACCGCCGCCCAGACACCATGTGTCGGCCAGGCGTCGGGATAGACCAGCAACTGTATGGTTGCGGTCATCGCCAACAGCGCCGCCGCCGAAAACCGCGTCGCGAGTCCGATAAGAATCAGCAGCGGAAACAGATGTTCGGCAAAGGCCGCCAGCGGCGCGGCGATTTCGGGCGGGACCAGCGGCAACTTGTACTCGTCGCGGAACAAGGCGACGACCGAATCGGAAAGCCGCGGCAGCCCCAACTGGAACTCGCCACTGACGATATCGATGGCGAAGCCCTGCACCTTGGTCTGGCCTGATTTCCAGAAGATCGCTGCAATCGAAAAACGGCCGAGCAGGCAAATCAGCGAATCCGGGATGCGCGCGGCGATCCCGATCGCGGCGCGGATCGGGCCCTCCAGCCGGCAGGCATGGGCGCGTGGTGCCGAGGCGAGTGTCGTGGTCGAATTCATGATGTCGTACTCCCTGAGATCGTTAAGTCGGCGAGGGCCCCGCTGCGGACAAGCAAGCCGAGCGTCTGCGCCAGATCGAAGCGGCTGTCGGCGTCCAGGGCCTGCCCGGCCGCGAGGCCGAAAGCCCGGCCTTGTTGCAGAAGTTCGATGAAGATGGCCGCGGCTTCGTCGATGACGGAGATTTCCACCTCCAGCCCGTTACGCAGAACGAGGGCGGATTCCGCGCTTGCCGTGTCGATCGTTGCCAGCGACGATGACGGCGCTTCGGATTGATGCGCGGCCCACAACGAGACCACAGCATGGCGCGAACGCAGCAGCCGGACCGAGGGATGCAGCGTGAAGCGGGCTTGCGGCAGGGCTGCGGCGTCATCCAGCAGGCGGACTATGGTTTCCGCCGCGACCGCTGCGGCATCGGCGGCGTGCCAGGCCTGCACGCGCATGAGTTCCAGACGCGCCAGGTCGGCGAGATAGCTCAGCGCCGCCACCGGCGGAAAGGCTTCGATGAATTCGGCAAAACCGTCGCCATACAGGGCCAGTACCGGCGAGCGGGGTGGTGTCTGCCGCGCAAACTCGCGCGCCATGGCGCGGAAAAAATCTTCGCCCACCAGTTGCAGAGTCACCGGAAAACTGTCTGCCAGCGCATCGACGAGACCGACGGTGACGGTGTTGCGATAGACGGCGAAACGCTTTTCCGGCGCCGATCCGTTCCATGTCGTGAGGCCCGGCGGACAAACCGGTTCCGCGGCGAGCAGTGCTTCGGCGAATGCCTGCCGAGCGTTCATGCGACGGCCTCGCGCGAGGCGATCGGACTCAGACGTTTCATGATGCGCTCCGCCTGCTGCGCCTCGGCCAGCAGTACCGGAAGTGGCGGGATGTCGTTGTCGCGCTCGATCAAAGTCGGCATCGGCCCGAGCCGATCGAGCGCATAGCGGTACAGATCCCACACAGCCTCCGCCACCGGCGCACCGTGGCTGTCGATCAGGAGCGACGCACCGGCGGCATCGGTGTCCTCGGCAAAGCCGGCAAGATGGATCTGTCCCACCGCCGCCAGCGGCATTGCGCTGACGGCGGCGCGCTGATCGCGGCCATGGTTGATGCTGGAGACATAAACGTTGTTCACGTCGAGCAGCAGGCCGCAACCGCTGCGGCGCACCACCTCGCCGATGAAGTCGGGCTCCGCCATGGTCGACGCGGCGAATTCGACATAGGTGGCCGGGTTTTCCAGCAGCATGCGGCGCTTGAGGCGATCCTGCACGCGGTCGATGTGTTCGCAGACACGCGCCAGGGTGGCGGCGTGATAGGGCACGGGCAATAAATCGTTGAGGAAGGTGCCACCGTGGCTGGACCAGGCCAGATGTTCCGAAAAGGACTCCGGCTGGTAGCGATCGAGCAACACCGCAAGCCGATCGAGATGCCGCTCGTCGAGGGCATCTTCGCCACCGATCGACAAACCGACGCCATGGATGGACAGCGGATAGCGCTCGCGAATGCGCGTCAGGTAATGGTGGAACGGGCCGCCATCCACCATGTAATTCTCCGCATGAATCTCGAAGAAACCGATATCCGGCGCGGTGTCGAGAATCTCCTGGAGGTGCTCCGGCTTCAAACCGATCCCCGCCCGCTCGGGCAGGGATCGGCGTTTCTGCCCCGGCACGGCACCGATCGGGCGCAGACGGTCGGCACGGGCTGTCATGACAGACGCTCCGGGCAGCTCGTCAGGCAATCAGGCCTTCTTTTCCTTGAACTCCATGAGTTGGCCATTGCCGGTCGGCGAGGTCTTGGACATGGTCTTCTCGCAGGTGCCCTTGGGCACCATCGACCAGGCGTTACCCTGGTGGTCCATCTTCGAGGTGCCGGCGCAAGTGGTGCCCGCGCCCGCCTTGCAGTCGTTCTTGCCCTTCAACGCTACCCCGAAGCACTTTTCGGTTTCCGCCTTCATGGCGCCGCCATGAGAGGCTGCATGGATGGGGGCGGCGGCCATTGTCATGGCGGCGCCCAGGGCCAGGGCGAGGGAAGCTGCGTTCATTGTCTTGTTCATCGCGTTACTCCTTGTGATTTGGTAAAGACTTCCGTAAGTTGCAGACACTGCGACAGATTGCGCCTGCTGCGGCTTGGTCGCCGCCGGACGAGAATTCTTACAATGGTGGCCATGCACATTGCAATTGCCTTTGGCAGAAGCATTTATTGCATTGCAACAATTTCGCGCTAAGATAAGAGTGTCAGCTCAGGGAGAGCACTCATGGCACGCATAGAAGCCACCAATTCCGAATACATAGAAAATCGTACCTTCGATGAAATCGCCGTCGGCGATAGCGCGCGTCTGGTGCGTACCTTGCGCCAGGAGGACATACAGATGTACGCCATCATGTCCGGCGACATCAATCCCTCGCACGTCGATCCGGAATATGCACATTCCTCGATGCTGCGTGAGGTCATCGCCCATGGCATGTGGGGTGGCGCACTGATCTCCAACGTGCTCGGCACCCAGTTTCCAGGGCCGGGCACGGTCTACAAGGATCAGACGCTGCACTTCTCGCTGCCGGTGCGTGTCGGCGACACGCTGACCGTCACCATCACCTGCGAGAAGAAATTCCCGCGTACCCATCACATGGTGTTCGACTGCCTGTGCACCAACCAGGATGGACAAAAGGTGATCAGCGGCACGGCAGAAGTTCTGGCGCCCACCGAAAAAATCAAGCGCCTGAAGGCCAACCTGCCCGATTTCAAGCTTTCCGAAACGCGCAAGGCGCGCTTCGAGCATCTGCTGGAAATCACCAAGGGACTGAGCCCGGTCTCGATGGCGGTCGCCCATCCCTGCGACACCGAAGCGCTCAAGGGAGCCTTGCAGGCACGCGACCGCGGCCTGATCATCCCGACTCTGGTCGGCCCCGAGGACAAGATCCGCCAGATCGCCGAGGGCAATGGGCTCGACCTCTACGGCTGCACCCTGATCAATGTCCCGCACAGCCATGCCGCTGCCGAAGTAGCCGTATCGCTGGCGCGCGAAGGCCAGGTCGAGGCCCTGATGAAGGGCTCTCTGCACACTGACGAACTGATGAGCGAAGTGGTCGACAAAGCCACCGGCCTGCGCACCGCAAGGCGCATCAGCCATGTCTTCCTGATGGACGTGCCAACCTACCCGCGCCTGCTGTTCATCACCGACGCCGCGGTCAACGTCGCGCCCGATCTCGCCGCCAAGGTCGACATCGTGCAGAACGCCATCGACCTTGCGCACATGCTGAAGGTCGCCGATCCCAAGGTGGCGATCCTCGCCGCGGTGGAAACCGTCAACATCACCATGCAGGCCACACTCGACGCCGCCGCCCTGTGCAAGATGGCCGACCGCGGCCAGATTACCGGCGGCCTGCTGGACGGCCCGCTGGCCTTCGACAATGCCATATCGGTCGTCGCCGCGCGCACCAAAGGCATCAAGTCGGCCGTCGCCGGCCAAGCCGATATCCTGCTGGTGCCCGACATCGAATCCGGCAACATGCTGGCCAAGCAGCTGGAATACCTGGCCGACGCGCTGACCTCGGGCATCGTGTTGGGCGCCAGGGTGCCTATCGTGCTCACCAGCCGCGCCGATTCCGCCGAAACCCGCACCGCCTCCACGGCAGTGGCCATGGTCATGGCGCACGCAAAACGCAAGAAAATTTAGGGAGCAACAACGTGGCCGATGCAATTCTCACCCTCAATGCCGGATCTTCCTCGATCAAGTTCGCCCTGTTCGCCCGCCAGGCCGAAATATCCCGAAAGCCGGAACTGGTCGGTCAGATCGACGGTATCGGTGCTGCCGGCGGGCAGGCAGCACATCTCAAGATCAAGGATGCCGCCGGACACGTAAGGGCCGACACCGATCTCGAACTCAATGGCACGGCACAATCCCCGCAAAAGGCCGCCCTGGGTCTTCTGGTGGAAAGGCTGCGCCGCAGCGACGCGGGCTGGCAGCTTGCCGGCGTCGGCCATCGCATCGTGCATGGCGCGGAGAAGTTTTCGCAGCCGGTCGTGCTCAATAGCGCCATGATCGACACCCTGCGTGGCTTCACACCGCTGGCGCCCCTGCACCAACCGCACAACCTGGCCGGCGTCGATGCCCTGACTGCGGCCCTGCCCGACACACCGCAGATCGCCTGCTTCGACACGGCGTTTCACCGCAGCCAGCCCGAATTGGCTCAACTGTTTGCCCTGCCCCGGGCCATCACGGCGCAAGGCGTGCGTCGCTATGGCTTTCACGGCCTGTCTTACGAATACATTGCCGAGGTACTGCCGCAACATCTCGACCCCGACCTTGCCCGCGGTCGTGTCATCGTCGCTCATCTCGGCAATGGCGCCTCGATGTGCGCCTTGAAAGACCTGACGAGTCAGGCCTCGACCATGGGCTTCACCGCCGTCGATGGCCTGATGATGGGCACCCGCACCGGCAACCTCGATCCCGGCGTTCTGCTCTACCTGATGGATTACCGGAAGATGGACAGCAAGGCCCTGACCAGCCTGCTCTACAAGGAATCCGGCCTGCTCGGCGTCTCCGGCATCAGCGGCGACATGCGCGTGCTGCTGGAATCAGCGGCGCCCGAAGCACGCGAGGCCATCGACCTGTTCTGCTACCGCATCGTGCGGGAAATCGGCTCGCTCGCCTCGGCGCTGGGCGGGCGCGATGCCCTGGTATTCACCGGCGGCATCGGCGAGCATGGCGCTCCGGTGCGCGAACAGGTGTGCCGCCAACTTGGCTGGCTCGGATTGACCCTGAATCCGGCCGCCAATACCGCCAACGCGACAAAAATTTCGGCCGCCGACAGTCGGATTGCGACTTGCGTCATACCCACTAATGAAGAATGGATTATTGCCCGGCACACCGCAAAGCTCATCCGCTGAGCAGGCACTTTCGCGTTTTGTCAGGCCTGTCGCGCCTGTCAACCCCTTTGACGCGACACGCGGAACAATCCAAGCAATAAGCGACCCAAATCGGCATCAGGCCAAGGTTTGAAAAGCAGCGCCATCCTGCTGTTTTTCTTCCCATTTCCTTTGCCAAAAACATACTATATCTAGTAGGGCGCACTCAATGGCTGCACTAGACAGTTATGTAATTAACTGTTTTTATTAAATAAAAAATTTTCTGCTTTTCACGAACGAGAGCTGGAGTTATGCTTCGGCGCTCACTGGAACCTTAAACGGAACTGTCCTTCGGAAGAGACCATGACAACGACAACTAATAATACTGAGGAATCAACAAACTACGAGCACACAGGGCAGATGGACCTGCCCCTGCCGCAGGAAATATCGGGCGAAGTGCTGGTCGAAAAATACGCAAAGGGCACGGAACGCGCCGTGCGCGACGTGCGCAGCCGGGTGGCGCGTGCGCTGGCGTCGATCGAGGCCGAAGACAAGCGTGCCTTTTGGGAGGCGCGCTTCCTCGAAGCCCAGGAAAACGGCTTCGTTCCGGCCGGCCGCATCAACTCGGCCGCCGGTACCGACCTCTGCGCCACGCTGATCAACTGCTTCGTGCAACCGGTGGGCGATTCGATCTCGGAAATCGTCGACGGCCGCCCCGGCATCTACACCGCCCAGCTGCAGGCCGCCGAGACCATGCGCCGCGGCGGCGGCGAGGGCTACGACATTTCGTCGATCCGTCCGATCGGCGCCCATGTCAAGGGCACGCCGTCGCGCGCCTCGGGCCCGGTGTCCTACATGCGCGTCTTCGACCGCTCCTGCGAGACCGTCGAGTCCGCGGGTTCGCGCCGCGGCGCGCAGATGGGCGTGCTGCGCTGCGACCACCCGGACATCGAGGAATTCATCCACGCCAAGGATGCCGGCGACCTGACCAACTTCAACATCTCGGTCGGCGTCACCGATCCCTTCATGCAGGCCGTCGAAGCCGACGGCGACATCGAACTGTCGCATCGCGCCACACCATCGGCCGACATCAAGGCTGCCGGTGCCTACCAGCGCGGCGATGGCAGCTGGGTCTATCGCAAGGTGCGCGCGCGCGACCTGTGGGAGCAGATCATGCGCTCCACCTACGACCACGCCGAGCCGGGCATCCTGTTCCTCGACCGCATGAACAAGGACAACAACCTTTACTACTGCGAAACCATCGAGGCCACCAACCCTTGCGCCGAACAGCCGCTGCCGCCCTACGGCTGCTGCTGCCTGGGCTCGATCAACCTGACTCTGTTCGTCAAGGACGCCTTCAGCAAGAACCCCACGTTCGATTTCGCCGCCTTCGGCCGCGTCATAGACACTTCGGTGCGCATGCTCGACAACGTACTCGACGCCACGCACTGGCCACTCGAGCAGCAGCTCAAGGAGGCACAGAACAAGCGTCGGGTGGGCCTCGGTTTCACCGGCCTGGGCGATGCCCTGATCATGCTCAAGCTGCGCTACGACACCGACGGCGCGCGCGACATGGCGACGAAGATCTCCGAATACATGCGCGACCGTTCCTATCTTTACTCAGTGGAACTGGCCAAGGAACGCGGCGCCTTTCCGCTGTTCAACGCCGACATGTACCTGTCCGGCGGCAACTTCGCCTCGCGCCTGCCGCAGGAGATCAAGGACCAGATCCGCAAGCACGGCCTGCGCAATTCGCACCTGCTGTCGATCGCGCCCACCGGCACCATCAGCCTGGCCTTCGCCGACAATGCCAGCAACGGCATCGAGCCACCCTTCTCCTGGGTCTACACGCGCAAGAAGCGCATGGCCGACGGAACCTTCAAGGAATACGCGGTCGAGGACTACGCCTGGCGCCTTTACAAGCACCAGGGCGGCGATATCTCCAAGCTGCCGAACTACTTCGTCACGGCGCTGGAAATCTCGGCCCAGGCGCATGAGCGCATGGTCGCCGCCGTCGCACCCTATGTCGATACATCGATCTCGAAGACGGTGAATGTCCCCGCCGACTATCCCTATTCCGAGTTCGAAGACCTCTACATGGTGGCCTGGAAATCCGGCCTCAAGGGACTCGCCACCTACCGGCCCAACTCGGTACTCGGCAGCGTGCTCTCCGTCGCCCAGACCCCTGCGGAAAACGCCCAGAAGCAGCCGCAGGACGTCAAGATCGATTCCGCCAACCGCCGCCTGTCGATCGGCGCCCTGCCCGCCCCGGTGCTGGCATCCCTGCGCTGGCCGGGCCGGCCGCGCATGACCGACGGCAATGCGGCATGGACCTACATGGTCGAAGCGCCGCACGGCGAGTTCGCCCTGTTCGTCGGCCAGATCGAGAACGAGTCGGGGCGCGACGTGCCCTTCGAGGTCTGGGTCAATGGCGCCGAACAGCCGCGCGGCATCGGCGCCGTGGCCAAGACCCTGTCGATGGACATGCGTGCCAACGACAAGGCCTGGCTCAAGCTCAAGCTCGACGCCCTGGCCAGGACGCCGGACGACGACGCCTTCGAACTGCCGCTGCCGCCCAACGGCGAGAGGAAACTCGTTCCCGGCGTGGTTTCCGCGCTGGCCCAGGTGGTGCGCTACCGCTGCGAAAAGCTCGGCGCGCTGGAAGGCAATGAAGCCACTCCCGTGATTGACTGCATGTTCAGCCGCGACGAGCCGAAAACCGGCACCGACGGCACGCTGTCCTGGACCGTTGATGTGGTCAATCCGGCCGCCGGCGAAGAATTTGTGCTGGGCCTGAAGGAAATCACCTTGCCCGACGGCGTCACGCGGCCCTACTCGGTCTGGCTCTCCGGCCACTATCCGCGCGCCCTGGACGGCCTGACGCGCCTGCTCTCGCTCGATATGCGCGTGCTCGACCCGGCCTGGATCGGCATGAAGCTGAGGAAACTCCTGAACTACGCCGAACCGCTGGGCGATTTCATGGCCCGCGTCCCCGGCTCCAGCAAGCAGCAGAACTGGCCCTCGACGGTCGCCTACATCGCGCGCCTGATCATGCACCGCTACGCCATGCTCGGCATCCTCGACGAGAACGGTTACCCGACCCGCGAAATGGGCATCCTTGTAGTCCCCGAGCAGAAGAGCGGCGGCGTCAAGGTCATGCAGGGCTCACTGTGCGGCGAATGCGGCAATTACACCGTCATTCGCAAGGACGGATGCGACTTCTGCTCTGCCTGCGGGGCAGTGGGGAGTTGCGGCTGAAATCGTCCAACCGCAAAGGAGAAGCCCGGCTCAGGCCGGGCTTTTTTCTTGTTGCGAGGCTGAGCCGCCCTGCCCACCTAGCATACGCACCGCATCGAGCCGCTCCATCCAGCGCAGCACCTCCTGCACGGTTTCCTGCGGGCGCTCGAAGGGAAACAGATGCGTGCCTTCGAGCCAGCTGATGCGTCCCTGCGTGATGCGCTGCGTGGCGGCGAGTCCGGCCTGGCGCACCTCGCGCGAGCGCGTGCCGGCGATAAAGGCCACCGGACCGCCCGGCGGATGCAAACGCAGGTAGGGCACCAGGCGGTGCGGCACGGTCGAGTAGATTTCGGCTTCGATTTCCCGGCGGAATTTCAGACGCCGGCCTTTGCCGCTGCGATCCGCCGGGTCCTGCTCGGTGCCGTGGCGGACATAGTCGTCGAGAACATCCGGGTGCCAGCGCGCGAACATCGGCTTTCTGGCGAAATGACTATGTACTGCGCCCAAGTCGGGCCAGCGGTCGCGGCGCCTGACCGCTACCGCTGCCGGCGATATCCGGTCCATCTGTCCGATCGCCTTGACCACGCTGACCAGGCCGGACTTCCAGCCATAGACGATGGGCGAATCGAGCAGCACCATGCCGCGCACGCGATCGGGACGCCGACCGGCCGCCAGCAGGCTGAGATAACCGCCCATCGAGTGCCCCACCAGCCAAAGCCGCGGCTGCGGCAGGCTGTCGATCAGTTCCGTGAGCTGCTGCGTCATGCCGCTCCAGCGACGATCGACGGGGAATTGCGCATCGTGGCCGAAATACTCGATGGCCGCCACCTCGTGCCCGGCAGCGCGCCAGCCGGCGAACAACTGGCGGTAAGTCGAGGCACTGTAACTGTTGGCGTGGGAAAAAACGATCATGGCGCCTTTGCGGATCAGGAGGGCGACGCCAGCAGCGGGTCAGGCGTCATGGTCGCCGCGTAGGCCCGTTTTTCAGCGGCCGTCAGCTGCTTGATGCGGTACTCGGCCTTCGAGGCCGCCGAGCGGTCTGGATGCGCTTCGGCTGCCAGCATGCGTACCGGTGCATGCAAGCGCATGAAGCGCGCGCCGCGGCCGTCACGGTGGGCGGCGAAGCGCGCCGCCAGGTCGACGGTGATCCCCGTGTAGAGACTGCCGTCGCTGCATTCGATCAGGTAGACGTACCAGGTCTTTGACGCGGACATCGGTTCAGGTCAATAGCGGATGCATCCAGACGAACATCGCCTGTCCCTGCGAGTCGGCGAGCCGCGCCAGATCGGCCAGCTCGAACACCAGCGTCTGCACGTCGGCCGTTTCCCACTGTTCCATTTCGTACTCTTCGGTGGCCGCGAGTTCCTCGGCGACCAGTTCCAGCGCCTCCTCGTCCAGAGTGGCCAGGCGCTCCATGAGTTCGTCGGCCATGCGCAGCACCACGGCGCCTTCGTCGGCGACATAGACAGGCTCGTAGGTGCCGACAGCCGACTCGAACTCGTCGCCGGTGAGCAGGCAGTGCAAAGTGGCGATCTTGGCCGTGTCGATGCCGCGCCGCTCGATGCCGCTCCATTCGTCTACCGGCCGCAAGGATTCGCCGATCGCGGCGTATTCATCTTCCTCGGCGGCAATGATGTTGGTCAGTATTCCCAAACGACTTCTCCTTTATGTCCCCGGCTATGCCTGGGAAGGTATCCCCTGGCGGGATGTGCAATTCCCGCCGATCATAGCGGAAGCCGCGCAACAAGCGCCTGCCAATCCGCTCAGCGCGTCCGTCGCCGTCCGCGCGCGATCGGCAGTGGACTCGGCGGCAAGCTCAGCGCCTGGCGCGACAGGCGATCCGCCTCGCGATTGTGATGGCGAGGAATCCACAACAATTGCAGTTCCTCGAAACGCCCCAGCCAGTCGCGCGCAGCGGCAATCAACAGGCGCAGGCGGACAACCTTGGTACCGTCCGGCCCGCGAACATAGCGCAGTGCCACATCGCTGTCGCCGTGCAGCAGCAGGCGGCGCGCACCGGCCGCAGCGGCCATTTCAAGCGCCGCGCAAAGCGCGTGCAGTTCGGCCTCGTTGTTGCAGCCGGAAACATTCAGCAGAACGGATTTTTCCTTGCGCCGGCCGTCGGGCGCGACCAGCACTGCGCCGATGCCGATCTTGCCCGGATTGGGCAAGGCGCAGCCGTCGAACCAGGCCTGCCAGAAATCCTCGACGACCGTTGGCCTCAGAACAAACTTGCGACGACGAAACGGTCGCGCGCGGCGAGCTTTTCCAGGCCCCTGACGACTTCGAGCGAGGCGCCCCACTTCATGATGTGCGCCAGAAAGGTCGTCAGCGCCTGCGACAGCGCATAACCGGTTTCCTTCCACTCCTGACGGAACTCGTCGAAGCCGACCGTCTTGGCCGAAAGCTTGCCGCTTTTCATCGGCACCAGCGTGACGCTGTCGCCGCGATGGCGGATCACGATGGCGGTGGTGCGCTTGCCGTTGATGACAACCACATGAGTCTCCCTGTCTGGCTGACGGTGTCGAGACTAACCGCAATGCAAGTCGAACGAGACTTGGAAAAAATGTCCTTTTGGGCGCCAGCTTTCAGCCCTTCGCCTCCAAAGCCTCCCAGCGCAACAGGGCCGCATCGATCTCGGCATCGACCTTGGCCAACCTTGCCTGCACTTCACGCTGGGCTTCGGCCGGCTCCTGATAGAAGGCCGGATCGGCCAGCCGGCCTTGCAGCAAGCCCTGCTCGGCTTCCAGCGCGGCGATGCGATCGGGTAGCTGTTCGAGCTCACGCTGTTCCTTGAAACTCAGTTTCTTGCGCTCGGCGGGCTTCGTTTTTGCCGTGTCGCCGGCGCCGACTCTTGAAGCCGGCTTGGCGTCGGGACCGCCCGTGGCATCGAAGCGCGCCGCGCCGCCGGCCGGCCGCTGGCGCAGCCAGGCGCTGTAGCCACCGACATATTCCTTCCACTGCCCATCGCCTTCGCTGGCGATGGTCTGCGTCACCACGTTGTCGAGGAAGGCCCGGTCGTGGCTGACCAGGAACACCGTGCCGGAATAGTCCTGCAGCAGTGCTTCGAGCAGCTCCAGGGTTTCGATGTCGAGGTCATTGGTCGGCTCGTCCAGCACCAGCACATTGGCCGGCCGCGCGAACAGGCGCGCCAGCAAGAGCCGATTGCGCTCGCCGCCGGAAAGCGACTTGACCGGCGAACGCGCGCGCTGCGGGGCGAAGAGGAAATCCTCCAGATAGCCGATCACATGCTTTTTCGTGCCGCCGATCTCGACATAGTCCGAACCCGGACTGATGACTTCGCACAGCGGCGCCTCGGGGTCGAGCTGGGTGCGGAACTGGTCGAAGTAGGCGACTTCTATGCGGCTGCCCAGTTGCACCTTGCCGGAGTCGGGCTGCAGCTCGCCGAGGATCAGGCGCAGCAGCGTGGTCTTGCCCGTGCCGTTGGCGCCGATCAGGCCGACCTTGTCGCCGCGCTGGATGCGGCAGGAGAAGTTCTTCACCACAGTCTTGTCGCCAAAGCGTTTCGAGACATCTTCAAGTTCGGCCACCAGCTTGCCGGAGGCGTCACCGCGCACCACTTTGAATTCCACCTTGCCCAACTGCTCGCGCCGTGCCGCGCGCGCCGCACGAAGTTGTTCGAGGCGCTGCACGCGACCGACGCTGCGCGTGCGCCGCGCCTCCACACCCTTCCTGATCCAGATCTCCTCCTGTGCCAGCATCTTGTCGGCGCGGGCATTGGCCAGCGCTTCTTCGTTGAGCATGAACTCCTTGCGTTCCTGGTAGGCGGCGAAACTCCCCGGGAAGCTCACCAGCCGGCCCCGGTCGAGTTCGACGATGCGCGTCGCCACGCTGTCGAGGAAGACCCGGTCGTGGGTGATTACCATGATGGCGCCGGCATAACCGCGCAGCAGATCCTCCAGCCAGAGGATGCCATCGACATCGAGGTGGTTGGTCGGCTCGTCGAGCAACAGCAATTCCGGCTCGGCCACCAGCGCCCGCGCCAGGGCGACGCGCTTCTTGCCGCCGCCGGAGAGCGCATCGACGCGCGCGTCACCGTCCAGCGCGAGGCGCGAAATGGCCTGTTCGACGCGCGAATTGAGCCGCCAGCCGTCGTTGGCCTCCAATTGCGACTGCAACTCATGCATGCGATCCATGGTCGCCGTGTCGCCGGCGCCGACTTTGTGGGTTATCTCGTGGTACTCGGCGAGCACCCGCGCCACGTCGCCGAGGCCGGCCGCGACGGCTTCGAACACCGTGTCGTGAGTGGCGAACTCGGGCTCCTGCGGCACATAAGCGATGGAGAGGCCCGGTTCGCGCCAGACCTCGCCGTCGTCGAGCGAGCCGAGACCCGCCAAGGCCTTCAGCAAGCTGGATTTGCCGCTGCCGTTGCGGCCGATGAGGCCGCCGCGCTCGCCGGCGTCGATCTGCATGGCAGCGTGGTCCAGCAGGGCAACATGCCCATAGGCCAGACAGGCACGATCGAGGGAAATGACAGGCATGGAAACGAGGCCGGGAAAGGCCGTTGAGGGGGTGCGCGATTATAGGCGAGAGGTTAGAATTCGCGCCTTGCGCCCTTGTAGCTCAGTGGATAGAGCGACCGCCTCCTAAGCGGTAGGTCTCAGGTTCGATTCCTGACTTGGGCGCCAAGGCCATGGATGGCGTATTATTCAGCGTCAATACCTGTCGAAACCATGGAAACGTGGTTGCCGGATTTTCCGGGTGAAGGCCCGAGGCTCCGGATCCGGACAGGTTCAAGTGGGGACCCGCGGTTCACTGCATGATGACTGCCGAAGTTTCGACCATCGAAGAAGAACTCGCCCTGGCCCAGGCCGATGCCCGTGACATGAAGCGTACGGTGATCGCCCTGCGTACCGAGCTCGAAGCGGCGCACGCTGAAATTCATGACTCCACGCTGCGCGCCACCCAGGCCAGCGCGGCCGAGATTTCACAACTGAAAATCACCGTTGGCGCCCTGCGTGAAGAGCTCGAGCGCGCGCGCGTCGAACGCGAAAAAGCCATCCAGCAGGAACGTGTCGCCGCCAATCAGGAATCCCAGATGCTCAAGGCCACGGCCGCCGCCTTGCGTGAGGAACTGGAACGATCGCACGCCGAACGCGACCGCGCAGTGCAGCAGGAGCGCGTCGTCGGCCACAATGAAATGCAGCAGTTGAAGGCCACCTCGGCAGCCCTGCGCGAGGAACTGGAGCGCGCGCGGGCCGATACCGACAATGCCGTGCGCATGGCGCTGGTCACCGCGCAAGGCGAAATTGCGCAACTGCGAGAGACAGTCAGCGGCTTGCGTGAAAGCCTTGAACTGGCACAGATCGACACGACCAATTCGGTCAATCGCGAGCGCACCCTGTTCGCCGACGAGGGCGCCCAGCTGCGACAGACGATCCAGGCCCTGCGCGACCAGATCGAAGCCATGCAACGGACATTGACATGAATGCCATCGACCCAACCGCCGAACCCGGCGGTACGAAGAAAAGAGTGCCGGAACGCGACCAGGAAAGTCGGCGTCGGCTGCGTCATCTCGAGCTGCTGCTTGAAGTGACGCGCCGCATGGCGGGCTACGGCACGCTCGACGAAGTGTTGCGGGCCCTGGTGGAAATGACCACCGCGGAACTGAATGCCGAGCGCGGCTCGCTGTTCCTCAACGACCCCGATACCAACGAGCTTTATTCGCGCGTCGCGCAGGGAAATATCCAGCGCGAAATACGCATCCTGAATACCAGCGGCATCGCCGGCTACGTCTACACTTCGGGCGAAGCGCTGATCATCCACGATGCCTATGCAGACGACCGCTTCAACCGTTCGATCGATGAGCAGACCGGCTTCACCACCCACGACATCCTTTGCGTACCGATCAGGACGGTCAAAGGCGAGATCATCGGCGTGGCGCAGACGCTCAACAAGCGCAGCGGGAAGTTCACCAAGCAGGACCTGCATCTGCTCGAAGCCATGACCAGCCAGGGCACCCTGGCCCTGCAAAGCGCGCAGTTCATCGAGCGCATGCAGGCCATCCGCCGCCAGGAGATGGAGTTCATCGACGTCGTCTCCGAGGTCACCGCCGACATCAAGCTCGGGTCCCTGCTGCAGAAGGTCATGGGCGAGGCGACGCGCCTGCTCAATGCCGAACGTTCCACGCTTTTCCTCAATGACGAAAAAACCAACGAGTTGTGGTCGGAGGTCGGCCAAGGCCTGGAATCGGTGCAGATCCGCCTGCCCAACCATCTCGGCATTGCCGGTGCCGTATTCACCTCGGGCAAGGCGATCAACATTCCCTACGCCTACGCCGATCTGCGCTTCAATCCGGCCTTCGACAAGAAGACCGGCTACTTCACGCGCTCCATTCTCTGCGTGCCCATCACCAACAAGCACGGCAAGGTGATCGGCGTCACCCAGGTGCTGAACAAGCGCGGCGGCCCCTTCACCGGCGATGACGAATCGCGCCTGCGCGCCTTCACCGCGCAAATTTCGATCGCGCTCGAAAATGCCAAGCTGTTCGCCGACGTGCAGAACATGAAGAACTACAACGAGGCGATGCTGGAGTCGATGTCGAACGCGGTGATCACACTGGATGAGTCGGAGAAGATCGCCACCTGCAATGCCGCCGGCCTGCGCATCCTGCGCGTGACGCCGGCGCAGATCCTGCAAAGGCCGGCGACGGAATTCTTCGCCGGCAGCAACGCCTGGGTCCAGGAAAAGCTCAAGCGCGTCGGCGAAACGCAGACCACGGAACTGGCGATGGAAGCCGAACTCATCGTCGGCGAGGAAAAGCTATCGGTCAACCTGACCGCCCTGCCCCTGTTGTCGGCGGAGAAGAAGCGGCTCGGCTCGATGCTGATGCTGGAGGACATCTCCAGCGAGAAGCGCATGCGCTCGACCATGTCGCGCCTGATGGACCCGGGCATCGCCGACCAGATGCTGGCCGGCGGCGTCGATGCGCTGGGCGGCAAGAATGTCGTGGCCACGGTTCTCTTCTCCGACATACGCGGCTTCACCACCATCACCGAAGCACTTGGCGCCCAAGGCACGGTGGCCCTGCTCAACGAATACTTCACGCTGATGGTCGATTGCATCCAGCGCGAGGAGGGCATGCTGGACAAGTTCATCGGCGACGCCATCATGGCCGCCTTCGGCATCCCCGTGGGCCACGACGATGACGCCGACCGCTCGGTGCGCACTTCGATCGCGATGATCCGCGAGTTGTGGAACTGGAACAAGCTGCGCGTTAATGAAGGCAAGCTGCCCGTCGATATCGGCATCGGCTTGAACACCGACAACGTCGTGTCCGGCACCATCGGCTCGAAGAAGCGCATGGACTACACGATCATCGGCGACGGGGTGAACCTCGCCGCGCGATTGGAGTCGGCCTGCAAGCAGTACGGCTCCCACATCCTGATCAGCGAGTTCACCTACAAGGCGCTCAAGGCGACCTACTACAGCCGCGAACTCGACCTGGTGGTGGTCAAGGGCAAGACCAAGCCGGTCGCCATTTATGAGATCCTTGACTATCACACGGACGAAAGCTACCCGCAGATGATCGACGCCTTGCGTCATTTCAAGTCGGGACTGGTGAAATACCGGCAGCAGAAGTGGAACGACGCGAAAGGAGAGTTCGGCGAAGTGCTGGCCCTGAATGAGCACGACAAGGCAGCGAAAATGTATATCGAGCGCTGCGATCACTTCCTTGCCAACCCGCCCGGCGATGGCTGGAACGGCGTCTGGGTCATGGAATCCAAGTAAAGCCGAAGACCATTGCTATTAGATGGCTTGATTAAGCTATAGGCAGTCGGCTACCCGTTTTGCTACCCGTTTGCTCTTGCGGTGCAACTGATTTGACTGCTGTTGCACCAGCATCAACTGGCAAACAACACGCCCCGCTCTCGCCGGCCCACCAGCGCCGACTATCAATCACACCTCATGCTTCCTCGGCAATCTTCCAACATCTGAGGGACAGGTCTCCGCGTCGAGCACGGTGACGGTATCGCCGTCAGAAACGCCGACCACCTTGCCGATGAATTCGGCATAGGCATAGAAGGACAGCAGGAATAGGACGGCGAAGAAAAATCGCATCGTGGAAGTGTAGCCCGCCTTCCTGCATTCCTATGACACCCATGGGCAGCAAAGCAGCGGTTGCTGCCGTTGGCCTAGAAGGATTTTAGGGCGGCAATCAGCCAAACCCTGACATACTAGTTACACCTTTGAAAATCGCTTGAGGCCGCACTTTTTTCTATTGCAACGACACCCGATGTGAAGATTGCTTTTGGGAAAATCGTAACACGCGGCTGTAATGCTGCGCTGACAATCATCCTTACTATGCTTGCATTGTCGGGATGTAGTATTTTTCCGCCATACCCAAGCAATTTCCCAGCACTAGAGCATGTCAGCACGAAACTAGAAGCCTGCCCACCGATTGCCGGGCGTTACTCAGATATCGGTGAAGCGGTGAGTGCTGACGGAAGCAGCGTTGGTTCAGTATCGCTCACTAAGCTACTCCACATGCGTGACAAGCTATTGGCAGTACCTGAAATTGTAGTGTCAAGTGATGCAGGAGCGCATGTCCAGATTGATTCATTTCGCGGATCTGAACGCATCGCGACTTGGCAGCAGGCGAAACTGACCAAGGAAGCATATCTAGCAAGTGGAGATAGTGCCGCTGGAAAAACATACCTTTGCCAAGATGGCTATGTTCGCCTTGGTCTGTCATATGGCACTCAAGGTGGAGGCGCAGGACCGCTTATTGTCTTAGGGGTTCGTAGCGATTTCTTATGGCTACGTAAAGCAAATGATGGGTCTTTGGTTGTTCTTCATACTGACTTGAGTGGCTATGTCATCATGTTGCTGTTCCCGGTGGGTACATTTGACAAAGTTTGGTACAGATTCCCCCCACTGGACTTACCTGAAACTTCTTCAGGAGCTGGAAACGCCACAAACTGATATGTCGAAGATATTTCTGCGGATGCTTTTCGCTGTACTTACTCCACTCAGCATCGGCGGATGTGCCAGCATGCAGGCTCCCACTGGAAGTGAAATAAGCTATCCGAATAGTTGGCCAGAACTTGAAGGACTTGGGGCTGAGTGCAAGGATATTGAAGGTGGCTATGAGGGTGATGGAGTATTTATTGATGCCGATGGTGTGCAAAACCAACTGTCAATAATTGACCTCTTCTCCTTGCGCAAAAACAACAGAGTAGGGGTTGTTCATCTTGCCGTAACTACATCTAGAAAAGACCCGAATGAAGACACCATCGGCTCCTTGCAGGTAATTGCTGATGGGGACAAGGACAATGCACGACGCTACGACAGCTTTTGTATTCGTAATATTCTTTTCTTTGTAGCGTCCGCGGGTGGCGGAGTAATTAGGCCCGTTGTCTGGGGGAACCAGCAAAATGTATGGCTCGGTCGTGGATTTGATGGCTCTTTGATTGCAAAGATTGGCAAATACACAGCGGGTGCTGTTGGTTTTGTGCCGTTCTATTCGGAGATGGTTGGTTGGGCTCGGTTCTTCAAGAAACCGTGCGATAGTACATCTGGCTGCTTTGAGGCGACTCCTGCCAGCAGGCAGCCCCAAGCGAAATGACCGTAACCAGTCTGTAGCACCCATTCGGCTTTACCTGGACCGACGATCGGGCCCAATGTCGGCAATACACCATGGTGAATTTCGGCTATGCAGCGGGAGCGGTCGATTGGATTTAATGATCCGAGCATACAGTCCGTGCAACGCCATTGGCAGAAGGCGGCATCCAGAAGGGGCACTCCTTTACCCATCTCGGTCGCTCGATCATCTTCACTCGAAAACCGATGGCCGAAACCAAGGCAATGCTTGGGATGGTATTCGACAGACCTTGCTGCAAATTCCGACGAACCGGCCCGGAATCGGCAAAAGACGGCTTCACCCGGCGCCAACCATACTCCCTGAAGCCCGAATGGATTACCTATCGCTTTTCCCGCGAGCGCACGGCGTCACCGCATGAGTTCCCGTAGTTGCGTGCCGCCCGGGCCCTTGACGTGGATCAACACCGCCCGCCCGGATGGCAGGAAAATTATCGCAACTTCTTGTGAGCGAACGAGAGAGATGAAAACCGGGTGGTCCATGCCGAGGGCGACCAAGAGCCAGGCGAAGGCGATCATGTGCTGGCTCCGGGAGTCGGTTTGTTGCAGCGTCGTTGCGGCCGTAATTCTCGGTGGCAGTTCGACTGCAAGTCTGGCCGCAGACGGTCAGGACTCTCCCAAGGGAACCACTGTCGACAAGGCCGAAATCGGACATCTAGAAGAAGTCCGGCCGCGGGAACTCGCCCCGGGCCAAGAACGCAGTGTTCAGGTTCTGGCCGCCGAGGAGCGATGGCAGAGTTCAGGCATCCTCGTGCAGGACGGGCAGACCTACCGCATCGAGGCCAGCGGCGAGTGGAAATTGGGCCCCCTCTGCAATCGTGGCGGTCCCACAGGCAAGGACATGTACACCCTCTTGTGTTTCCCGCTCTTCCAGCCGGTAGTACGGGGCTTCAGCATCGGAATGCTAATCGCGAAAATCGGCCGGGATGGTAATCCTTTCCCGGTGGGAGACAAGATCGAGTTCGAGGCGAGTCGCGACGGCATCCTTTACTTCAGGACAAACGAATACCCTGGCTGGGCCTGGGACAACAGTGGTCAGGTAACGGCGGTGGTGAGGCTGGTTCAGGACACCGCACACGCCTCACCTGCGAGGCAGCCGGCTGGCGCGACGCCTGAAGCAAAGGCACCCACGGCTCCCCAGGCGACCCCCGCGGTCTCCGCACGGAGCCAGCACTGGGCGGTGGTGATCGGCGTGTCCGATTATGCGGACAGCCAGATTCCGTCACTGCGCTTTGCGAACGCCGACGCCAAGGCCGTCTACGACTGGTTGGTGGCCCCGAACGGCGGCCGCTATGCCCCAGCGAGAGTGAGGCTGCTGCTTGATCGGGAAGCGACGGCCACCAACATCCGCGATTCCTTGTTCAACTGGCTCCGGCAGTCGATCGCCGAGGACGTGGTCTTGATCTATTTCGCGGGGCACGGGTCGCCAGATTCGCCGGACAGCGCCCAGAACCTATTCCTGCTTCCCCACGATACCCGTTACGACAATGTCGCGGCTACCGGCTTTCCCATGTGGGACATCGAAACTGCGCTAAAGCGCTTCATCCCGGCGCGGCGCGTGGTCGTGATCGCCGATGCCTGCCACTCCGGCGGGGTCGGAGCCAGCTTCGACATCGCCCGCAGGACCACCACCCGCGGCGAGCCGGCGAACCCGATATCGTCCGGATTCCAGAGCCTTTCCAAGGTAGGTGACGGTATCGCCGTCATCAGCGCTTCTGATGAGAGGCAACTCTCAGCCGAGGGCGCCCGGTTCGGCGGCGGCCATGGGGTATTCACGTACTTTCTCTTGGAGGGGCTTAAGGGGTCGGCCGATTACAACCGCGACGGACAGGTCTCGCTCGGGGAGTTGATCCCCTACCTGTCGGAAAACGTGCGGCGCGAGACTCTGAGCGCCCAGAGCCCGACAGTCGCCGGCAAGTTCGACCCGGCGATCTCCATTGCCCGTCAGCCTGCACCATAGCGATATCGCCCGAGACTGCTGCGACGAGTGCCAGCACGATTTCCGATCGCCCACTCGTGCAAGTGTCGTGGCGTATGCCCCTCGCGCGATTTGTGTCGACAGCGCATCGATGAAACGGCTCCATACCTGGTCAATGACGTTTCTCCGCCGCTACCGACGCGACAATGGGTGCTGGCGATGCCCGAGCGGTTGAATCCAAGTGCAGTGAGCGGACGCTCTTAACCCAGTGTGCGGACTAGCCATATGGGATACTGCCCGACGAATTCCAAAGGAGCACCAATGGCCGCAATCAGTCTGAAGCACTCATTCAGGCGAGAAACTGCCAGGTCGCCGGCCACCGTCTCCTACAGACTGTCAACGGCCAGTTGATATTTTTATGCTGGATGGCCGTTCCCCGCCACAAAGCGGAAGTGGAACGAATGGGAAAGCTGCCGCTCAACGTTTTGGACCACCTGCCAGCGCAAACTACTTGCGCGCAAGTGCCAGTTCCCTTGCTGCACGAACTATGTTCGAAGGCACTCTGCTTGACACTGAAAGCAGAGACAGCGCTTCTTGGTCATGGAGTCGAAATAAGACTGCGGACAGCTACTAGCAAGGACCCTCAGCAAGGCCAATGTCATCCGCTACCGGTTTCGCCTGACCGTGAATATCTCGGTTCAAGATCAAGGTCTCATGACGCCGGATCCAGGCTGAGCGATAGCAGGCCCTCGCTTGCCACCTTCGCTCTCCAACCGGGAATTGCAGCTCTTGCGGCTTGCCTTGTGTTGGCACTTTGCGTTTACTTTCGGTTCGCCTTAGCCTCATATGCGAGCGTTTAGGAGGTAGGTCGCTATTTGACGATCTCCCCCCTTGAGCGACAGACGGCCCTGTTCCGTGAAGGCATAGCGGACCTTCAGCTTCGTCCTCAAAGTCTCGCTCACCAGAATCGAACCAGGCGCGGCGATCGACTGCAACTGCGCCGCGATATTGACCGTTTCACCCCAGAGATCATAGGCGAAGCGCAGGCTGCCGATCACGCCAGCGACCACCGGCCCGCTGTGCAGACCAATGCGTATGCGCAAGGGTTTGCCGTCGGGCCGGGTCATGGACAGTACTTCGCGCTGGATCCGCAGGGCCATGTTCGCCGCCGCTGCGGCGTGGTCAGGGTTCGGCGTGGGTACACCGGCCACGGCCATATAGGCGTCGCCGATGGACTTGATCTTTTCCAGTCCATAGTACTGCGCGAGTTGGTCGCAGGCGCTGAACACATTATCCAGCCAAGCGACCAGTTGCGCAGCGGGCAAGCTCGCTGCAAGCGAGGAAAAGTCCGCCAAGTCGACAAACAGAATCGTCGATTCCGGGAAATGCTCCGCGATCATTCGCGGGCCGTCGCGCAACTGTTCCGCAATCGGTGCCGGCAGGATGCGAAAGAGTAGGCTTTGATAGGATGTCTGCGCCTCGATGACCGTCTGCTGCAAAGTGCCAAGTTCGGTCAGGTTAAGTTCGCGCTCCACGATTGCTGCGAGATCCTGCAGGATCTCGCACTGATGATCTGACAACTCGCGTGGCCTTCTGTCAATTGCACACAGCGTGCCGACGCGATGTCCACCGGGGCCGCGCAGCGGATGGCCCGCGTAGAAGCGGATGTGGGGATCCGAAACCACCAGTGGATTATCGCGGAAGCGCCAATCATTCGTCGCGTTGGGAATGACGAAAGTCTTGTCTTCCATGATGGCGTGGGAGCAGAACGCAAATTCGCGCGGCGTCTCCGTCACCATCACGCCGACGCTGGACTTGAACCACTGGCGTTCGGAGTCGACCAGGGAGACGAGCGCGATGGGTGTATCAAGGAGCTTGGCAAGCAGGCGCGTGTAACAATCGAAGCGTTCTTCGCGGGGTGTATCGAGGATCCGGAGACTCCGCAATGCAGCTAGTCGCTCGGCCTCATCGTGCAGCGCTGGTGTCTGGGTCACGGGGAAAGTATACACCGGCCTAGTCAAATTGCCTTTTGACCCGGTTTGGTCGATGATCCAGTGTTTTGGCGGGGAGATATCTGTGTCGTCGAACAGAGATAAGGTTCTGATAGTGGAAAGCGAAACGAAGCTTGCGAGGGGCGTCGCTCGAGAGTTGCAAGACCGGGGTTTTGAGGTATTTCTGGCGTCCGACGCGATGGATGCCCTCATCGCGGCACGCAAATTTAGCCCTGACGTGGCATTGATCAACAGTGAGCTGGAAGGTGGCGGCGGAATTGTCGCCCTGAAGAGCATTCGCTGCAACGCATTCACCACCAACATTCCTGTCATCATCATCATCGCGCCCGAGAGCACAGCGAACGAGCGTGACTATCTCGATGCCGGGGCACAGGAATGCGTGGTGTCTCCGCTTTCGAGCGAGGCGATGCAGCTGGCGTTGCAGCGTCATGCACTGAAGTCGCTCGATTTCACCCTGGCTCCGGCGGAGGCGATCACGCACCCGGATCGCTTGGCTGCTTTGCGCGAAACTTCGCTACTCGATACCCCTCCGGAAGAATCCTTTGACAGACTCACGCGCCTGGCTTCGCATCTTCTTGGGGTTGGCACGGCGCTCCTTTCGCTTGTGGACACGGATCGCCAGTTCTTCAAGAGCCAGGTCGGTCTCCCGCAGCCCTGGGCGACCATGCGACAGACCCGCCTGTCATACTCGTTTTGCCAGTGGGTGGTTTCCAGCCGGGAGCAACTCGTCGTGGAAGACGCCAATGAGCATCCGGCACTGCGCGCCAACCTCGCGGTGAAGGATCTGGGTGTCATCGCCTATGCGGGTGTTCCCGTGAAAGGGCGAGGCGGGCAAGTGCTCGGTTCGTTCTGTGCAATACATTCCGAGCCACGCACCTGGAGCAACGAAGACGTGGAAACACTGCACGATCTGAGCCGGGTGAGTGAAGTCTATGCCTTGCTCGACCGGGCGAAACAAGGAACCGACACGCCAGCATCTAACGCGCAGACGAATCTGGAGATATCGATCCATGTCGCAGGGAACGCCATCACCAGCGCAGCGCGAATATTGAGCCGCTACGGTACCCGGATGGATGATGCCGACCGCAGCGACCTGCTCGCGATCATTCTGGAGCAGGGCAGGCATCTGGCACAGCTCGTACCCGACCCGCATTTTCCCTGCACTTGATTTGAAGCCGGGGAGCGCACTGCGATAGTTGGAGCAGCCGAATCAGGCAGGCATCGCGATGCAGCAGTGCGCAACTCTGGAACTTGCTTTGATAAGCGGCACTGGATGCGAGGTTACCGGAACCCGCGGGATTACTTGATGCGGGTCAGAAAAGGCCGTCCGGGAGTGCGCTCGGAAGTTGGTGCGGGTGACACGGCGGAGGATGTCTTGTCCGGGATCGCATCCGACGTCTCGCCATCGGTGACAACGCCACCTTCCGGCCTTTCGGTGACTTCAAAAGCCATGCCCTCCCCGTTCTCGCGGGCGTAGATCGCCGCAACCCGCTCGATGGGAACCACCACCGGGAAAGCGCGCCCGCCAAAGCGCGCCTGGAAGGTAATTTCCTCGTTGCCCAGCAACAACTGATGTGTCGCTTCGAGACCGACGTTGAGGACGATCTCGCCGTCCTTGACGAATTCACGGGGCACACGGGTCGACGCATCCACCTTGACCGCCAGATAAGGCGTGAAGCCCTGATCCGCACACCATTCATGAATGGCGCGGATCAGGTAGGGCTTGGTGGTTTTCATTGGCGTTGCGCCAAAGTAAATCAGGCGGAGGTGACGGCGACGTGCATTAGCGCCGCATCATCTTTTCTGTCGGCGTCAGCGCGTCGATGAAACCCTGGCGCGAGAAGATGCGCTCGGCAAACTTCATCAGCGGCGCGGCGGTTTTGGGCAGTTCGATGGCGTAATGGTCGAGGCGCCACAAGAGCGGCGCGATCGCCACGTCGAGCATGGAAAAGTCGTCGCCGAGCAGGAACTTCTGCTTGTTGAACATGGGCGCCAGTTCAATGAGACGGTCGCGCATGTGCAAGCGCGCCTTGTCGGCCGACTTGAGGTTCTTTTCCAGCGCATCGATGTGACTGAACAGTTCCTGTTCCATCGTGAACAACAACTGGCGCGCCTTGGCCCTCGTTTGCGGATCGGGCGGCATCAGCTGCGGATGCGGAAAGCGCTCGTCGATGTACTCGTTGATGATGTTCGACTCGTAGAGCACCAGATCACGATCCACCAGCACCGGCACGCGGTTGTATGGGTTGATGACCGCGATGTCTTCGGGCTTGTTGAACAGATCGACGTCGATCACCTGAAAGTCCATCTGCTTCTCGTAGAGGACGATGCGGCAGCGATGACTGAACGGGCAGGTGGTGCCCGAGTACAGGTTCATCATGGCGCTGGTGCCCCAGGAATAGTCTGCATCACGCACCACTTTGCGGACGGGTGGCGCGTTCATTTCTCGATGCCCCATAGTATGCATTCACGTATAAGAATAAGAGTTTATGGATGTCTTTCCAGTACTCGCGTTTCAGCGCGTATGCAAAGACAAAAAGCACGGCCAGGAAAATCAGCACGATCACGCCCAGCTTCTTGCGGAACTCGGCCACCGGCTCGCCCATGTACTTGAGATAGGCCACCAGGTCACCGATCGCGGCATCGAATTCCTGCGGCTTCATCTTGCCAGGCTTGACCAGTTGCAGCTTGTGGTCGGCGCCCATGACCTGCTCGCCCTGCAGTTCCCAAAGCACATGCGGCATGCCGACATTTTCGAAGACCACGTTGTTCCATCCGGTCGGGCGGTTTTCGTCGCGATAGAAGGTGCGCAGGTAGGTGTAGAGCCAGTCGGCGCCGCTGCCATGCTCGGAGGCACGGGCCCGTGCAATCACGCTCAGATCGGGCGGCGCAGCGCCGAACCAGGCCTTGGCTTCGGCGCGCTGCATGGCGAGCTTCATCGGCTCACCCACCTTGTCGGCGGTGAACAGAAGGTTGTCCTTGATCTGCGCATCGCTGAGGCCGATGTCCTTCAGGCGGTTGTAACGCATGTAGGACGCCGAATGGCAGTTCAGGCAGTAATTGACGAAGATCTTGGCGCCGTTCTGCAGGGCAGCCATGTCGGTAGCCTTGTCCGGAGCGCTGTCCAGATGTAGCGTGGCGCCGGCGGCGAACGCCAGGACAGGCGCGAACAGGATTGCGGTAAGGAATTTCTTCATTTCATTGTCACCCGATCCGGCTCCGGCTTGCAGCGATCCAGGGAAGACCAGATCGGCATCGTCAGGAAAAACAGGAAGTAATACACGCTGAGCAGCTGTGCGATCGGCGCACCGGGAATGAAGCCGAAGAACTTGTAGGCCGGATCCTTGGTGCCGAGAAAGCCGAGGATGAAGAAGCCGACGATCCAGATCGACAGCAGCCACTTGGTCATCGGGCCGCGATAGCGGATCGACTTTACCGGGCTGCGATCCAGCCAGGGCAGGAAAGCGAAGATCAGCGTGCCGGCGCCCATCGCCACCACCCCCCAGAACTTGACATAGATGCCGAACAGCGGATAAGTCACGACGCGCAGCAGCGAGTAGTAAGGCGTGAAGTACCAGACCGGCGCGATATGCGGCGGCGTCTGCAGTGGATCGGCCGGAAAGAAATTATTGTACTCGAGGAAGTAGCCACCGCCCTCGGGCATGAAGAAGACCACGATCGAGAACACCATCAGGAAGACCACGACGCCGACAATGTCCTTCACCGTGTAATAGGGATGGAAGGGAATGCCGTCGAGCGGGATTCCATTGGCATCCTTTTTCTTCTTGATCTCGACGCCGTCCGGATTGTTCGAACCGACTTCATGCAGCGCGATGATGTGCGCTCCCACCAGGCCGAGCAACACCAGCGGCATGGCGATGACATGGAAGGCGAAGAAGCGGTTCAATGTCGCGTCGCCGACCACGTTATCGCCGCGCAGCCAGATCGACAGGTCGGGACCGCTCACCGGAATCGCGGAGAAAAGATTGACGATGACCTGCGCGCCCCAGAAGGACATCTGGCCCCAGGGCAACAGGTAACCGAAGAAGGCCTCGCCCATCAGGCAGAGGAAGATGCCGATGCCGAACAGCCAGATCAGTTCGCGCGGCTTGCGGTAGGAACCGTAGAGCAGGCCGCGAAACATATGCAGATAAACGACGAGGAAAAAGGCCGAAGCGCCGGTCGAGTGCATGTAGCGGATCAGCCAGCCCCAGGACACGTCGCGCATGATGTACTCGACGCTGGCGAAGGCGACCGGCACACCGGATGCATTCAGCGCGGCGTCGGGCTTGACGTGCATGGTCAGGAAGATGCCGGTGACGATCTGTATGACCAGCACCAGCATGGCCAGCGAACCGAAGAAGTACCAGAAGTTGAAGTTCTTCGGCGCGTAATATTCCGAAAGATGGGCTTTCCAGTTGGATGTGAGCGGAAACCGCTCGTCGACCCAGTTCAGCGTCCCTTGCAACAGGGCGTTCACGTTCACTTTGCTCATCGCGTCATGCCTTCTTGTCTTCGCCAATCACGATCTTGGCGTCGCCAAGGTACATGTGCGGTGGGATTTCGAGGTTGTCCGGCGCCGGCTTGCTCTTGTAAACACGACCGGCAAGGTCGAAGGTGGAGCCATGACAGGGGCAGAGGAAGCCGCCCGGCCAGTTGGGATCGATACCCGATTCGGCACCGGTCTTGAACTTGTCGGTCGGCGAGCAGCCAAGGTGGGTACAGATGCCGACGGCGACCAGGATTTCCGGCTTGATCGAACGCGTCGCGTTCTTGGCGTATTCAGGTTGCATGTTCTTCTCCGACTTCGGATCAGCCAGCTGATCGCTGATCTTCGCCATGGAGTCGAGCATTTCCTTGGTACGGTTGATGATCCAGACGGGCTTGCCGCGCCATTCGACGGTCATCATCTGGCCGGGGGCGAGCTTGCTGATATCCACCTCCACCGGCGCGCCGGCCGCCTTTGCCCGTTCGGAAGGCAGCATGCTGGCCACAAAAGGCACGGCTGCAGCCACTCCGGCAACCCCGCCCGCGGCTGCCGTGGCAACCAGCAGACGCCGCCGACCGCAATCGACTGTTTCGTCACAACTCATGGTGTTAGTCCCTGAATGCTCAAATGCGAAATCGAAAACTAAGTTTCAACAAAACGTAGTTTCAGTGAAGGCTAAAGTCGGTTCTATCGACGTTAAGCGCAGCGGCCGTAACTAAAAGTTTGCAATTGTAGCGAATGTCGTCAGGGGATTAAAGCCCTGAACTGGCACAACTTAGCGGCGCTGACAGTTGTAACGCATATTTAATTTTATTAATCAATTAGATAATACCGTCACTCCGAAAGCGAACTATCTCTTCAGAGGCGTAACCCAGCTGCCTGAGGACCGCTTCAGTATGTTCCCCGAGGGCCGGCCCCAGCCAGCGGGTCCCGCCCGGCGTCAGCGACAGCTTCGGCACCACACCTGGAATTAGAAAGTCTTTTCCATCAGGTAGTTGCGCTTTTTCCAGCATCTGCCGTGCAAGGAACTGGGGGTCATCCACCATATCCGCGACCGAGTAAATTCGACTGGCCGGCACCTGGGCCTCTGCTGCAATGCGCAAAACGCTGTCCGCATCATTCGCCGCAACCCAGGCGTCGATTACGCCGTAAATCTCCTTTGCCCGCGCATCCCGTCCGGCGTTGCTGCCAAGCTGAGGATCTTCGGCCAGGTCGGCACGTCCGATGGCGAGCATCAGGCGACGGAAAATCGCATCGCCGTTGGCGCCGATGATCAGGTGCCTGCCATCCCGGGTCGTGTGCGTGTTCGACGGCGTGATCCCCGGCATTACATTGCCGGTACGTTCGCGAATGAAGCCGAAGACATCGAATTCCGGCACCAGGCTTTCCATCATGGCGAACACCGCTTCATACAAGGCAACGTCCACCACCTGCCCCGCGCCACCCATGACTTCGCGATGGCGCAGCGCCATCAGGGCGCCCAGCGCACCCCACAGGGCGGCAATCGAATCGCCGATCGATATGCCGGTCTTCACCGGCGGGCGGTCGGCGAAACCGGTGACGTAGCGCAGCCCGCCCATCGACTCGCCTATTGCCCCGAAGCCGGGCTGGCTCGCCATGGGTCCGGTCTGGCCGAAGCCGGAAAGACGCACCATGACCAGGCCGGGATTGATTTTTGACAGTGCATCCCAGCCCAGGCCGAGTTTTTCCATGACGCCGGGCCGGAAGTTCTCGATCACGATGTCGGCCCGTGCCACGAGCTTGTGCGCGATGATGATGCCTTCGGGATGCTTGAGATTGAGCGTCACGGACTGTTTGTTGCGCGCCTGGACGA
>VEPA01000120.1 GCA_012026675.1 Betaproteobacteria bacterium
CTTCCAGTTCGACGGTCTGCTCTTCGAGCCGCGCCGCCTGCTTTTCCATATTTTCGGCCTGGCGCTGCGTTTCCTGCAGGAGCTGCTGGGTCTTGACGTTACGCTCGAGAATTTCCAGGCTCATCGCCAGGATCGGCATCAGGCCATCGAGCAGCGCCTGTTCATTGGTGCCGAAACTGCCGAAGGTGGCCAGTTCGATTACCGCCAGCAGGCGCTCGTTGCGCATCACCGGCAACACGGCGATGGCATGCGGTGCGGCCTCGCCGAGGGCGGAGCCAATATGGATGTAGTCCGCCGGGGGCTGGGTCAGGATGATGGGCTCGCCTTCCAGCGCACACTGGCCGACCAGGCCCTGACCGAGGTTGAAATACTGGTCGAGGTTCTTGCGCTCGCGGTAGGCATAGGAGCCGAGCAGGCGCAGGCGTCGTTGTTCCTGCTCGTAGATGTAGAACACGCCGTGGCCGATCTTGATCAGCGGCGCAACCTTGGAAAGAAAGGTGTTCGCCAGATCGGTGAAGTTGGTCGCCAGCTGAAGCTCGTTCGAAATTGCAGCTTGGTGGGTCTTGACCCAGCGCTGCGCTTCCATCTTCTGCGCCTCGCTTTGCAGGACGGCGACCGAGCGGGCAAGGGCGCCGATTTCGTTGTCGTAATCGCGATGCGGTACCACATGATCGAACTTTCCCGCGGCGATCTCTTCCACGGCATCGCGCAGGCGACCCAGGGGGGTGGCTACGGATCGGGCCACCAGCAGCCAGAGCAGGAGACCGACCACGAGACCACCGAGCAGGAGCAGAGCGGAATGCCACGTGCTTTGGTCGGCAAGCTCCATCGCTGCTTCGATTTGCTTTTTCGCCCCGGCTTCCTTTATGTCGCTCAGACTGGTCAGGGCCGCGTTGGCGGCGCTGCCCGGCTTCTGGAACTCCGTCGAAGCCACCAGGGCCTGCGCCTCGGCAACGCGTCCGCTGCGCAGGATGGCGACCGCGCTGTCGACGCCGCGGAAATAGGCTGCATAGTTCTCTTCGAAGCGTGCCAGGTTCTTCCGGTTTTCCTCCCGGATCAGCGTTGGTCGCAGCGCTTCGATTTCTTTTGGCAGCCGGTCATGTGCGGCGGCCAACTCGGTCAGTGCCAGATCGCGCCCCGCGGCATCCGGGGCGATGATGGCCTGGCGGATGGTACGGCCGATCGTGGTGAAGGCGATTTGCGCGTCCTTGGCATTGGACAAGCCGAGCATGTCCTTCTGGTAAAGCATCCGCAGATCCGCGGTCAGCGTTCGCTGGCTGAAGAGACCCTCGATCCCAATTCCCAGCGAGATCAACAGCATCAACACGAAACCAACCGCAAGCTTGCGGTGCAGGGTGCGCTTTTCCAGTGCCGTCAGTAGAAGTTTCATTGCTGCTGCTCCGTTTTGTGCGCCGGACTTTGCCGCGCCCGTGCGTTGTCCTCGGCCAGGCTCATGGCCAGAAGCCGGTCATTGCGCAGCAGATCGGCCTGCTGCTGAAGTTCCTGCTGCGCTCTATCGGCCCGCCGGCGCGCCAGCGATGTCGTCGAGATCATGCGGGCTAATCCGCCGAGGAAACCGAGGATGGCCGGCAGGCGCCGTTCATCGACTATCGGTGCGTCGGCGATGGCTTGCAGGTACTCGGCTTCGGGATAGCCCAGCTGCCGTGCCTGCTGCCGAAAGAATTCGAGATCGGGCGGGCCAAGATGGAACTGGTCGACGCAGACGGTGGCGAGGTGCTGGCCTTCGACAATGATCGGCGAGGCGGCATCGTTCATGCCGTTCTTGCACCTGTATATGGTGTAATCGCTGCCATCTTCCAGTTTGAGCGCAAGCTCGCTGCTGCCCTCGGCGCAGCGGGCGCGGGATTCCGGATTGACGCGAGAAAAGTCCGTGCCGGTTCGCTGCCGGTTCGCTGCGACCAGTACCTTGCCCTGCGGATCGACGATGGCCGCAGCAATGTCGACCGATTCGCAGAAGGCGGAGAGCAGCTTCTGCAACTCGTCGGGATCGATAAGTTCATCCATGCCGGTGATTGCCTCGGCAGCCTGATCCGCCGGACGGCCCGCTGTCTTTCCGCTGTTGCCCGTAGCCTGGAACAGGGGGAAGAATCTCCGGTCCTCGCTGAGCATGTGCCGGGCTATCACGTCATAGGCCAGGAACTGGAAGAAGGGGCCGGCTTCCACCCTGCCGGCCTTGAACTCGCCGATCAGGTGGACGGCCTTTTCCGTCAGTTCGCGGTGGATCCGTGCGTGCTCCTCGGTGTGAGGGTAGCCATGGGCCGACAGGATGGCCTCTTCGCGGGCAAAGTGCTGCGTCGCTTCCCGCGCCAAAGTGTCGACTATCTCACCGATGACCTCCGTCGACCTGCCGGCGACGATGGCGTTGAGCAAATCGTTGGTCACGGCAAACAGGGTGCGGTGATCCCGATCGATTTCCGGCTGTCCGCACTCGTAGGTGGAATGCCAGGCGAGCCGGACCAGCTTGAAATCTGTTCCGGGGATCATCGTCGTGGTTGCATTTTTGTCGGACGCGTCGGCCGTTGTTTCCAGTTCCGCCGATGCATAACGCGGGGACTCGGAGAGCCGCACGCAGAGGCCATTGATCTCCTGCTTGAGTTCAACGATGCGCGCCTCGCGGTCCTTGGCCAACCGGTTGAAGCGCTCGGCGTCCGCCAGGCGCACGAGGTCGCTTTGTGCCTGCTTCATGTCGCTGATGTCGATGAGGGTACCGATCAGTCCCCCAGGTTCGCCATCGGATCGGCGGAATGCCGAGACGAAATAAAGGGTGTCGTGCATCCTGCCGTCGGCGAACGGCAGGCGCACTTCCCGTTCCACCTTGCCGACGCTGGCGATGGTCGCCTCGTCTTCCGCCTGGTAGATCTTGCGCTCGGATTCGGGCAGGTGCTCGAGGTCGAGCACCCGCTTGCCGACGAGATCCTCGCGCTTTACGGCGAAGGCGCGCTCGTAGGCCTGATTGAAGCCAAGAAAGCGGGTATCCGCGTCCTTGTAGAACACCGGGTAGGGAATCGCATCAACCAGAGCCTGCTGGAAGGCCAGTTGCTCGGCCGCAGCCCGCTCGGCGGCCTGGGTTGCCGCCAGCATTTCCTCGGTATGCACATTGCGACCGAGGACTTCAAGGTTGATCGCGAGGAGCGCGGCCATCTCGCCGAACTGCTCGCGCTCGGCCTCCCCCGGCGCACTCAGCAGGGCAAGCTCGACGACGCCGAGCAAGTTGTCGCCAAGCAGGATTGGTGACAACAGCAGGGCGACCGGTTGCGTCTGGCCCAGGCCGGAGCGAATGATGGCGAAGCCGGCAGGACCGGTGTCGATCACCTGCATGCGCCGCTCCACCGCGCATTGGCCGAGCAAGCCTTCGCCCATCGCCAGCTTGGCCTGCGGAACTTCGGCGCAAGCGTAGTGACCGATAAGGTGCAGCATAGCGTCGCGGGCATCGAAGGAATAAACCACGCCCTGCATCGCGCCCAGAGCGAGGTGGGATTCATGCAGGTAAATGCCCGCCAGTTCCTCCGGGCTCCTGGCCTGCTGCATCTTCAGGGCGGCGCCGGCCAGACTGGCCTTTCGATCGGCGCTGGCTTGCCGGGAGCGGGAAAACGCCGCCAGTTGCGCGCCAGCCAGGACCTGCCGGTGGTGTCCGCGCAGGAGGTGGATCACCATCCAGCCGACGGTCAGGAAGGCAATGGCCGCCAGCAGGCCGAAGCGAATGCGCTCCTTTCCCGGTACGGTTTTCGACAAATCCTCCATCAACACCAGGGTCCAGTCGCCGTAGGGGTCGTTCCAATTCACCTTTGTCTGCATCACGGCGTGACGGATTCCGTTCATGTTCGTGATGCCGGGATCCACGGCGAAGGACAGCGGCAGCGGATCCTTGGTATCGAACATGGTGCCGAACTGCTTGAGCTGACGAATTTCCTTGATTCGCTCCGGTGTGAGTCGACCGGCGGCGCGGCCGATCCACTCTTCGTGGCTCGCGGCGAAGACGACGCCCTGCGGCGAAAGCAGCAGGGCGTCGTCCGCCGCTGCGGCCACCATCTTGTCCAGCTGGACCACGCCGGTGCGCATCACCACCGCGCCGATGACCGGAGCATCGCGCGTGCTGCCCGCGTACAGAGGGCTGGCGTAATACAGGTTGCGCCTGCCGGTGGTCGTGCCGATCGCCGCGTAGACGTTTTGCTTGCCCTTGAATGCCATCTGGAAATAGGGGCGGAATTTCACGTCGACGCCGGTCAGGGGTCTGCCGACACCCCAGGAGGACTTGATGACGCCGTCCTGTCCGACGATGTAGGTGCCATCGGCATCGTGGGCGCGGGCGATGCTTTCCATCATCATGGCTGCGTCCTGGGCGTTCGGCGCGCGTGCGCCGAGGGCCTCCTGCTTGGCATTGCCGTCGATCAGTCCGAGCAGGCCGATCGCCCCCATCTGATTGCCGTTCAGGGTTTGCGCCATCAGTTCGATGCCGCGCCGCTCGGCTTCGAGCCTCAGGCTCGACAGGCGCTCGTTTTCGAGCCGATCGCGCGCCACTTCGCCAACGAGGTAAGCGACTGCCAATGCGCTCAACAGCAGTATGGCCCACACCAGCAAGGTTTGATCGACCGCGAATTTTGCGAACCGATCCACGGCGCTACCTTCCTCCCGCGCCTGGTGACCACCGTTTTCAGTTTCTGGAGTGTGCGTATCCAAAGAATTTCTCACCTACGGGCGACAATGCGCTATCGATTCCCGTACTTGACGTATCGCCGGCGCCGACTCTTGCAACAGGTTCAGCAGCCCTTCCATTCCGGCTTGCGCTTTTGCATGAAGGCATCGATGCCTTCCGCCGCATCGTGGGCCATCATGTTGCAGGCCATGGTTTCGGCGGCCAGCTGGTAGGCGCCGTCGAGGCCCATTTCGAGCTGCTTGTAAAATATCTGCTTGCCCATGGCCAGGGCCACCGGGGACTTGGCGCAGATCGAATCGGTGAGCTTCTTCACTTCCGCGTCGAGTTGCTCCAGCGGCACCACGCGATTGACAAGGCCGCGCCGCTGCGCCTCGGCGGCATCGATGAAGTCGCCGGTCAGCAGCATTTCCATCGCCTGCTTGCGGCCCATGGCGCGGCCCAGCGCAACCGATGGCGTCGAGCAGAAGAGGCCGAGATTCACTCCGGACACGGCGAACTTCGCACCCTCGGCAGCGACGGCCAGGTCGCACATGGCGACCAGCTGGCAACCGGCGGCGGTGGCTATGCCATGAATCCGCGCGATCACCGGCTGCGGGATTTCGACGAGAGTCATCATGACCTTGCCGCAAGCCTTGAACAGCTTCTGCTGGTAGGCCTTGCTCGGGTTGGCGCGCATCTGCTTGAGGTCGTGGCCGGAGCAGAAGGCCTTGCCGGCGCCGGCGATGACCACGGCGCGCACCGATTTGTCGGCGGCGATCGCATCGAGGGTCGCCTGCAACTCGGCTAGTAACTCTTCAGATAGCGAATTGAACTGCGTCGGGCGGTTCAGCGTCAGGGTCGTCACGCCGCCGGCGTCCTCGCGCAACAGGATCGGCAGTGCGGTTTCGGGTGCGTTCATGGTTTCCTCCTTGGGGATTTCGGTCGGGGCGTGGCGGCAGACCGCTTATTCGATGGCCTGGGTCGACTTCGCCTTCTCGCGCAGCACGTATTTCTGAATCTTGCCGGTCGAGGTCTTCGGCAGCGCCTCGAAGATGAATCTCTTCGGCACCTTGAAGCGTGCCATGCGCTCGCGGCAGAAATCGGTGCGCTCCTCGGCGGTGACGCTGGCGCCTTCGCGCAGTTCGATGAAGGCGCAGGGCACCTCGCCCCATTTCTCGTCGGGCGTGGCAACCACGGCGGCCCCCATCACCGCCGGGTGGCGGTACAGCGTGTCCTCGACCTCAATCGAGGAAATATTCTCGCCGCCCGAAATGATGACGTCCTTGCTGCGGTCCTTGATCTTGACGTAGCCGTCGGGCTGCATCACGGCCAGATCGCCGGTGTGGTACCAGCCACCATGGAAAGCTTCCTCGGTCGCCTTCGGATTCTTCAGGTAGCCCTTCATAACTATATTGCCACGGAACATGATCTCGCCCATGGTCTGGTCGTCCCAAGGTACCGGCTGCATCGATATGGGATCCATGACCGTGATCCCCTCCTGGCAGTGATAGCGCACGCCCTGGCGGCCATTGAGGCGCACCTGCTCGTCCAGCGGCAACTCCAGCCACTCGTCATGCTTGGCGCAGACGGAGGCCGGGCCATAGGTTTCGGTCAGGCCGTAGACGTGGGTGATGTTGAAGCCGATCTTGCCCATGCCTTCTATCACGGCAGCGGGTGGCGGCGCCGCGGCCACCAGCGCCGAAACCTTGTGGTTGATGCCCTCGCGCCACTCGGCCGGGGCGCTGATCAGCAACGAATGCACGATCGGCGCACCGCAATAGTGGCTGACCTTGTGCTCGCGGATGGCATCGAGAATCAGCTTCGGATCGACGCGGCGCAGGCAGACATTGGTGCCGGAATTGGCTGCCACGGTCCACGGAAAGCACCAGCCGTTGCAGTGGAACATCGGCAGCGTCCACAAATACACCGATTGCGGCGGCATGCCCCAGGAGACGATGTTCGAGAGTGCATTGAGGTAGGCGCCGCGGTGGTGATAGACGACGCCTTTCGGATTGCCGGTGGTGCCCGAGGTGTAGTTCAGGGATATCGCATCCCACTCGTCAGGCGGGGTCTTCCAGGCATATTGCGGATTGCCGCCAGCGAGCAGTGCCTCGTAGTCGATGTTGCCGAGGCGCTCGCCAGGACCGGCGTACTCCGGATCATCGACGTCGACGACATAAATCGTGCGGCCCAGTTCCGCCAGGGCTTTCTTCACCATGCCTGAGTATTCGCGGTCGGTGATCAGGACCTTGGCTTCGCCGTGGTTGAGCATGAAGGCGATCGACTCGGGGTCGAGGCGCGTATTCAGGGTATTGAGCACCGCGCCGCACATCGGCACGCCGAAATGGCATTCGAACATCTCCGGTGTGTTGTTGCGCATCGCCGCCACCGTGTCGCCGGCGCCGACTCCTTGCGCCGCCAGCGCGGAAGCCAGTCTCCGACTGCGCTCGTAGGCCTGGCGCCAGGTGTAGCGGCGCTGCCCGTGTATCGTCGCCACGCGATCGGGATAGATGTAGGCCGAGCGCGCGATGAAGGTCAGCGGCGTCAGCGGGACGTAGTTCGCCGGATTCTTGTCCAGCCCTGCAGCGTATGGATTAGTCATGGAAACGCCTCTCTAAGTGGTGCGACAGCGGTCAACAATAACAGGCCTGTCGCGGGATGATTCGTCCAGCCATTTGCCTAGATCATCTGCCAGAGCCTGCGCCGCGCCGCGAGCGGCTGCCACACCGCCGCGAGCGTCGGCTGCCAGTGCCGGCTGCCGGATAAGGAATGCCTTCTTGGACAGTATCTCATCGCCGCGCAACGGGGTCAGGAGCGCCCTGACTTCGAGCACCGCGTAGCTCTTTTGCGGATCATCGAAGCGCTGTTCGAACTCATCCAATACCAGCTGCAGGCGGCAACCCGTACCGCTGAAATCCACCTGACTGAAAATAATGTGCCGTTTCAGAAAAGTTTCCAGCAACTCGGCTGGCGGCGCCACCCAACGACTTTCGAGATAGGCCTGGCGCCGCAGCGGCTCGGCATAGGCGAGCCGGAAATGCATGCCTGGCCCTGCGAGCCAGGACGCCGCCTGCACGTTGACCGCGGCAATCGGGATGCGCGATCCGGACCAGTTGCCACCCGGATTGCCCAAGTCATAACTGGCCGGCTCGACCGTGCGCATAGGGCCGCCACAGGCCGCAAGCAAGACGCCTGCAAGAATCGCAATCAGCCGCCGCATCATTGAACTCCCAACTTTGTTGCCGGAGGCGAAAACCCCGTCTCGCCAGGGCCGGGTACGCCCGCGCCACGGCCGAAAATCAGCATCTGCGGATTATTCTCGATCCCGTCCAGAACGCGTGACAGCTGGCGCGTACTGGCCGTCAGTTCGCGCATCAATTCGTTTGCACGCGGCAGCGTTCCGCTCGTCAATTCATCCTCGACCTTGCCGGCCAGTAGTTCGAAGCGACGCGACAGGCTGTCCATGGATTTCACCAGTTCGCGTACCTCACGGGTCAATGGTGCGCCCTCCCCTGCCGTCTTTTCGACATGTGCCAGAATCTGACGCAGGTTGCGCAGGTTAGCCTCGGATAGCACCTCGCGCACCGACGCCAGGATGAGCGGCATTTCGCGCAGGCCGTCCGACGCCGTCGCGACGTTATCCAGCGTGCGCGAAAGATTCTGCACGTTCTTTTCGTCCAGCAGCTTCGCTAGTCTCAGCGAAACCGCGCCGAGTTGGCTAACGATGTCGCCCGCCTTTTCGCCCAGCGTGTCGAACAGTGTCGGCCGCAGAACGATGCGCGCGGGCGCGCCGGCCTTCCCCGTCAGTGGTTCCGGCGCAGACCCGTCGTCCTCGATCTGCACGTAGGCAAGGCCCGTCACGCCCTGGTAGCCGAGCTGTGCCGTACTGCCCCGGGTCAGCTTGAAGCGGCTGTTGATGTTGATACGCACTAGAATCACGCGCGGATCGCCTTCATCGGGTTCGATGGCTTCCACCTTGCCGGCCCTGATCCCGCGATAGCGCACCTGCGCCTGGACGTTGAGGCCGGTCACGTTGCGTCGCGTTTCGAGGAGGTAGGTCGTGGTCGACTCGTCGCTCTGTCCCAGCCACCAGATGGCAATCGCAGAGCATATGCCGAGCAGGATGGTGAAGATGCCGGCCGCCAGTGCATGCGAGCGGTTTTCCATGTGTCAAGACTTTCAGTGCGGCGCGGCCGCGTGCCCGGAATTCTGCAAGGCCCGCACGCTGCGCTCGGAAAGGAAAAAGTTGCGAATGAAAGGATGATCGAAGTGCATGATTTCCTCTGTCGTGCCGTAAGCCAGGATTCGCTGTTCGGCGAGCACCGCGACACGCGTTGAAAGTTCAGCCAGCGTGTCCAGATCGTGGGTGACCAGCAGCACGGTGAGCCCGAGTTCCTCGCCCAGCATGCGGATCAGCCGCACAAAACTGTCCGAGCGGTCCGGGTCCAAACCGGCGGTCGGCTCGTCCAGCAGCAGCAGCTCCGGCTCCAGCGCCAGTGCGCGCGCCAGCGCCACGCGCTTGACCATGCCGCCGGAGAGCTCGGCCGGCATCAGCTTGCCGTGGCGCGGCAGCAGTTCGACCATGGACAGCTTGAGCATCACCAGATCGTGGATGGCATCCTCGTCATAGCGATAGAGCTCACGCAGGGGGAAAGCGATGTTGTCGAATACGTTGAATGCCGAAAACAGCGCCCCGTGCTGGAACAGCACGCCGAAGCGCTGCCGCAGCGCACGTTCGCGCGCCACGCCGCCGCCGAAAAGGGGCTCGCCGAAAAGTTCGATGCTGCCGCGGTCGGGCAGGAGCAGACCGATGACCATGCGCAAGAGCGTGGTCTTGCCGCTGCCCGAGCCGCCCACCAGCGACACCAGTTCGCCGCGCTGGACATCGAGGTTCAGCCCCTGGTGTATCCACACCTCGCCGAAGCGGGTAGAGAGATCGCGAATGCGGATGACGGGGGTTGTCATGTCCTTACATTCCCCCGGGCAGGCCGATGCTGCGCGTGGCAATGGCAAACAAGGAATCGAGAACGATGACCACGGTAATTGCCGAGACCACCGCCGCCGTCGTATTGCTCGACAGGCTTTCCGTATTGGGTCGCACCCGGAGGCCGAAATGGCAGGCCACGAGTGCGACGAACATGCCGAATACCGCCCCCTTGGCCAGGCCGATCCAGAGATTGGCCGCGGGCACCACGCGCGGCAGGGTCTGCAAGAAGAACCCGTAGGAAATGTCGAGCTGCAGCTGCGCCGATACCATGCCGCCCACCAGGGCGATGGCCGTGGCCCAGAGCACCAGCAGCGGCATGGCAATCGTCAGCGCCACCACCTTGGGGAAGATCAGGCGCAGTCCGCGCGGCACGCCCATGGTGGCCAGCGCGTCGATCTCCTCCGTAACACGCATCACGCCGAGTTGGGCAGTCATCGCGGAGCCCGACCGACCGGCCACCAGGATGGCGACCAGCACCGGCCCGAGTTCGCGGATGATGCCGAGGCCGATGATATTGACAATGAAGATATTCGCGCCGAACTGTTTCAGCTGCAGGGCGGACAGGTAGGAGAGCACGACCCCGATCAGAAACCCGACCAGGGCGGTAACCGGCATCGCGCGTACCCCGCTCTTGTAAAGGTTGGCGGAAATCTCGCGCTTCGGCAGATCCGCCGGAAACCGCATGACGTGAATCAGATTCAGGCAGAACTGGCCGACCAGGGCCACGAAATCGGCCAGATGGCGACCAATGCCGATTGCCGCGCTGCCGACTACCATCACCCCGTGCAGCGGCGAGACCGGAACGACTGCCGCGCGTGGCTCGTGATCGGCGGTCTGGATCCGCTCGAACACTCGCCAGTGCTCCGGCTTGATCTCCAGTTGCGCAGGCAAAGTCCGTTGCCAGGCACGCCAGAGCAGCATGGCTCCGGCGCTGTCAATTGCTTCGAGGTCGAGACAATCCCACCGGCTGTCAGCGTCCGCAGCACGTCCCAGTGCGGCGGACAATTCCGCCGCTCGCAGCGAGGTAGTCGCCAGTGTCCAGCGCCCGGCAAGCCGCACAAGCTGTCCGCCTTCGCCAACGGTCACTTCAATGTGCGCGGCTGACATCAGGCAGGTGCTTGCGCTCGCAGGACAGGAAGGCGCTGATTATAACCACGCCGCATTTAAGGTCGATCACTCCTGGCGATCGATCCGCAGATCGCCGCCTATGCCGGCCCACTGCTGCGCCTCATCCTCCAGAGCCGCCGTGGTCAGCGGCAGTACATTCAAGCCATCGGCGCCCAGGCTGAGATGGAAACCATGGCGGGTGAAGCCGGCAGAGCATGGCGGCAAGGGCTGGTCATCGCGCGATCGATGCAGCAATACGGCGGTTCGCAGGCAGAAAATCAGCGTCCATTCGGGAGCTTCCCCGCGCAGCGGCTGGGCGCGTTCCAGCTTGCCGCGATGCGCCAGTACCAGCCGCGACAGGCGCGCCTGATCCCGCCTGGAAAATCCGGGCATGTCGGCATTGGCAAGAATGTAGGCGCTGTGTTTGTGATAGCTTGAGTGGGCCACGGATATACCGATCTCATGCAGGTAAGCGGCCCAGACCAGAAATTGCGCATCCGGATGCCCCGCCACGCGACTGGTCGGCACCATCTGGTTGAGCAAATCGAGCGCGGTTCGGGCGACGCGCGCCGCCTGCCGCTGGTCTACCTCGTAGCGCTGCATGAAGCGGGTTACGGTGGCTTCCCGCAGGTCGTCGTGATGATAACGGCCCAACTGGTCGTAAAGCACGCCCAGACGCAGCGCTCCTTCCGAGAACGCCATGCGCTCGAGGCCGAACTCCTTAAATACAGCCGACATGATCGCCAGGCCGCCGGGCAATACCGGTATGCGGTCGGCACGCAAGCCCTGCAGTTTCAGGCGCGAAACCTCGCCGGCGTGTAGGAGTTCGTTGCGCAGTTTCTCCAGGCCCTCCCGGGTCAGGCCGTGATCGGAAAATTCGTTCAATTCCAGCAAGTCGACGATGGCCTTGGCGGTTCCCGAGGAACCGATGGCCTCGTCCCAGCCCGTTTCGCGAAAGGCGTGGACGATGGCCTGCAACTCGCGCCGCGCCGCCAGTTCGGCTTCGCGGAAAGAGCGCTTGTCCACACGGCCGTCGGGAAAGAAACGCAGGCTGAAGCTGACGCAGCCCATGTAGAGGGATTCGAGGCGGATCGGATTGACGTTCTGGCCGATGATGAATTCGGTAGAGCCGCCGCCGATATCGACCACCAACTGCCGGGTTTGCGGATTGGCCAGCGTATGCGCAACGCCTAGATAAATCAGGCGCGCTTCCTCGCGCCCGGCGATCACCTCGATCGGGAAGCCGAGCGCAGCTTCGGCCTTCTCCAGAAACTGTTCGGCGTTCTTCGCCACGCGCAGCGTATTGGCCGCCACCGCGCGCACCGCTCCCTGATCGAAGCCGCGCAAGCGCTCGCCAAAGCGCGAAAGCGCATCGACACCCCGCTGCTGCGCCGCACCATCAAGCCTTTTGTCGGGAGTCAGACCCGCCGCGAGCCGCACAGCTTCCTTGAGTCCGTCGAGCGGATAGATCTGGTTGCCCACGATCCGCCCCACTTGCAGGCGAAAGCTGTTGGAGCCGAGATCGACCGCGGCGATCAGTTCGTATGCCATCAGTGGATTCTACCGCGCAGCCGGGGAATGCTCCTTGTCATACGGCGGCAACGGAATTGACACATAATTACTGCTTTCGAAGCGCCTGAATGAAAGCCCCCATGTCGAATCAACGCCGCTTTCCCAACGAGCATTTCCTCAACCGCGAACTATCCCTGCTCGCCTTCAACCGGCGCGTCCTCGCCCAGGCCGCGGACGAGCGCGTACCCTTGCTCGAGCGGCTGCGTTTCCTCTGCATCGTCTCCTCGAACCTCGACGAGTTCTTCGAGATCCGCGTCGCCGGCCTCAAGGAACAGATCAAGCTCGGTAGTCACACGCCCGGCACCGACAATCTCTCACCGCAGGAAGTCTTCAGCCGGGTCGGCCAGCAGGCCCACACGCTGATCGCGGAACAGTATTCCCTGCTCAACGACGCGATCCTGCCGGCGCTGGCCAAGGAAGGCATCGTCTTTCTCCGCCGCAGCTTGTGGAACGCTGCCCAGAGCGAGTGGATCCACGACTATTTCCTGCGCGAAGTGATGCCGGTGCTGACGCCGATCGGACTCGATCCGGCCCACCCCTTCCCGCGCGTGCTGAACAAGAGCCTGAACTTCGCCGTCGAGCTGGAAGGCCGCGACGCCTTCGGCCGCAGTTCGCGCTACGCC
>VEPA01000050.1 GCA_012026675.1 Betaproteobacteria bacterium
GCACATTATAGCGGCAATCCTTTTTCCGGTAAAACCTTGATTCGACGGCAGTCCGGGGTCGCGGCTGTGATAGAATCAGCGGCATGCGCGCCAGTAGCTCAGCTGGATAGAGTACTGCCCTCCGAAGGCAGGGGTCGGACGTTCGAATCGTCTCGGGCGCGCCAATTCCCTGAATAACAAGCGACTCCTGATGCCCAGCCCGAAACCGTATGACGCGCTGATCGTCGGCGGCGGTCATAATGGCCTGGTTTGCGCCTGCTACCTTGCGGCCGCCGGGCTCAAGGTACGGGTGCTTGAGCGTCGCACTGTGGTGGGCGGCGCCGCGGTCACCGAGGAATTCTTCCCGGGATTCCGCAATTCGACCATGAGCTATACGGTCAGCCTGCTGCATCCCAAAGTGATCCGCGATCTGCGCCTGGCCGAGCATGGCCTGCGCATCATTGAACGCCCCATCGCCAATTTCCTGCCGCTGTCCGACACCCAATACCTGAAAATCGGCGGGTCGCTCGAGGCAACCCGGGCCGAGGTCGCGCGCTATTCGAAGCGCGACGCGGAGCGGCTACCCGCGTACTACGCCATGCTGGAACGGGTGGCCGAGTTGTTGCGCAGCCTGTTGCTGGAGACGCCGCCCAACGTCGGCGGCGGCCTGCATGATTTCGTGAGCGCGCTCAAGACCGGCAACCGCTTGCGCAAGCTCGACATGACGGCGCGCCGCGACGTGCTCGATCTGTTCGCCAAAAGCGCGGCGGACCTGCTCGACAGCTGGTTCGAGTCCGAGCCGCTCAAGGCCGCGTTCGGTTTCGATGCCATCGTCGGCAATTTTGCGAGTCCTTACACGCCGGGTTCGGCCTATGTGCTGTTGCATCATGTGTTCGGCGAAGTGAACGGCAAGCGCGGCGCCTGGGGACATGCGGTCGGCGGCATGGGCGCGATCACGCAGGCGATGGCGCGGGAAGCGCGCAGTCTCGGCGTGGAAATCAACACCGATTGCGAAGTGGCCAAGGTGTGCGTGGACGGCCGCGGCACGCAGGGCGTGCAACTGGCGGACGGACGCATGATCGACGCGCGCTGCGTGGTGTCGAACCTCAATCCGAAACTGCTGTATCTGAAACTGGTGGGCGAAAGCGCGCTTGATCCGGACTTCGCGCAGCGCATCCGTAACTGGAAATGCGGCTCGGCGACTTTCCGCATGAACGTGGCGCTATCGGAACTGCCTGATTTTTCATGCCTGCCCGGCAAGTCGCTGGATGACCATCACAAGTCCGGCATCATCATCGCGCCGTCGCTGCGCTACATGGAGCAGGCGTATTTCGACGCGCGCACCATAGGCTGCGCGCGCGCGCCGGTTGTCGAAATGCTGATTCCCTCGACGGTCGACGAGACGCTGGCGCCGCCGGGAAAACACGTGGCCAGCCTGTTCTGCCAGCATTTCAATCCGGAACTGCCCAACGATCTTGACTGGGACGAAATCAAGGAGCCCGCCGCCGATCTCGTGATCGATACCGTCACCCGCTATGCGCCGAACTTCAAGGATGCGGTGCTGGGGCGCAAGACATTCTCGCCGCTTGACCTTGAGCGCGACTTTGGCCTGACCGGCGGCGATATTTTTCACGGCGCGTTGACGCTTGACCAGTTATGGAGCGCGCGCCCGATGCTGGGCCACGGCGATTACCGCGGGCCGATCAAGGGACTCTACATGTGCGGCGCCGGCACCCATCCCGGCGGCGGCGTGACCGGGATTCCGGGGCATAATGCGGCCCGCGAGATCATCCGGGACGTCAAAAAAGGCAAGTTCAAGGAATAGGACCATAGACAGACAGGCGCCAATGATGCTGGCGGGAGCGCGTTTCAGAACAATACTGCTGCGTCTTGTTCTGCTGGCGCTCTTTCTGGCCGCTGCAGGCTGTGGCGACAAGGCGCCGAAGCTGCCCCGGGTAGGGGATTCCGGCGTCATCGTTGCCTTCGGCGACAGCCTGACTTACGGTACCGGCGCGACGGAGCAGGAAAGCTACCCGGCAGTGCTGGCGCAGATCACGGGGCGCCAGGTGATCCGCGCCGGCGTGCCGGGTGAAATGACTGCGCAGGGCCTGCGGCGCTTGCCGGAGGTGATCGCCGAATTCCGGCCGGACCTGATGATCGTCTGCCTCGGCGGCAATGATATGCTGAGAAAAGTGAACGAAAACGAAACCCGCGCCAACCTGCGCGCCATCATCAAGACCATCCGCGAGCAGGGCATCGCGGTGGTGCTGGTCGGCGTGCCGCGGCCGGCGCTGCTGGCGAGCCCGCCCGAGTATTATGGTGAGCTTGCCAGGGAGTTCGGGATTCCCTACGAAAGCGGCGCCCTCAAGGCCGTGCTCTACTCGACGGACATGAAATCCGACGCGATCCATCCCAATGCCAAAGGCTACCGGCGCATGGCGGAGGCGGTCGCCGAATTGCTGCGCAAGGCTGGGGCGATTTAAGAACAAGCCATACACGGATAGTTAATTTTCTGAATTTCCGAGATGACCCCGACTTCTTCACACTCAGCCGTGCGGCTGGCGCTCACCATGTGCATCGCCGAGGTGCTGTCCATGACCGGCTTCGCCGCCTACACCGCGCTGCTGCCGATGATCCAGCGCGAATGGGCGTTGTCGAATTCCGCGGCCGGGCTCATCAGCGGGGTCTATTTCGCGGGTTACATGACGGCGGTGCCGGTGCTGACCAGCCTCACCGACCGCATCGATTCGCGCCGCGTCTACCTGTGGGCATGCGTGATTTCCAGCATCGGCGCGCTGGGCTTCGCGCTGTTCGCCGAAGGATTGTGGAGCGCGCTGTTTTTCCAGTTCCTGATCGGCTTCGGACTGGGCGGCACTTACATGCCGGGACTCAAAACCCTGACCGATCATCTTGAAGGCAGCGCGCAGTCGCGCGCCACGGCTTTTTATACCGCGAGCTTCGGCATCGGTTCCAGCGTGTCGATCGGGGTGTGCGGCAAGCTGGGCGCGGTGTTCGGCTGGCCGTCGGCATTTGTTTTCGGCGTGATCGGTCCGCTGCTGGCAGCGGCGCTGGTCAATCTGGCGATGCCAAGAGGCATCACCCATCCCGAGCACCACACGCCGGCGGCGCTGCTCGACTTTCGCCCCGTGCTCAAAAGCCGCGCGACGCTCGCCTACATCATCGGCTATGCCGCCCACAACTACGAGTTGTTCGGCCAGCGCTCTTGGATGGTGGCCTTTCTGGTGTTCAGCGCATCGCTGCAGCCGGCGGAGTCGCCGATGCTGTGGAGCGCGGCGACGCTCGCCGCCGTCATCAACATGCTGGGGCCGGTGATGAGCGTGTCGGGCAACGAAATGGCGATCCGCTTCGGCCGCCAGCGCGTGATTTTCACTTTCATGACGCTGTCGGGGCTGACGGCGTGCTTTCTGGGCTTTACCGCGGCGCTGCCGTGGATCGCGGTGTTTTTCATCATGTGCCTGCACTACGGTCTGATGCTGGGCGACTCCGCGGCGCTGACTTCGGGCGCGATCGCTTCCGCGCCGCCCGGCCTGCGCGGCGCGAGCATGGCGATCTATTCGCTGATCGGATTCAGCGCCGCGTTTCTCGCGCCGCTGGTGTTCGGCGTGGTGCTCGATCTCGCCGGCGGCAACCGGAGCGTGGCGGCGTGGGGTTTCGCCTTCGCCAGCATCGGCATTTTCGGCGCGCTGGCGCCGCTCGCGCGCCGGCTCTACGGCAAAAAGTTCACGCCGCCGGCCTGATCTTTTCTTAAACCGCGCAACAAAATGAATTACCCTCTCCCCCGATCATGGGGGAGAGGGCAGGGTGAGGGGGCAAGCGGCTGTCATTTTGCTACGAGTTCTTAAGGAAACCGTTAAAGAAAGCGTTGCAGGTCTTCGCGGGCAATCTCACAATCTCTCAGGATTTTTGCGAGAAGGCCTGGTCCGAGCGTTTCGCCGGAATGAACAGGTACAACCGTAGATCGTCCATCGGCATGGCGAAGAAAATGATGGCTGCCTTTTATGCGGACGAGGTTGAAACCGGCGCGAGCCAGAGCGGACAGCAGTTGTTTGCCCGTGAGAGCGGGCAGTGTAGTCATGCGGCGATGGTTACGCGCTGAATACCAATGAAATCGAGGTTTTCCGGGCGTTCGCTCTCGACTTCCAGACAAAGCTCGATTGCTTCCTTGATGCGTTCCATCAGTTCATCCAGTGACCGGGCCTGAGTGTGACAGCCACGCAGCGCCGGCACTGAGGCAACGTAAAAGCCCTCGCTGTCTCGTTCGACTATGACATCAAACTGTTTTTGCATAAGGGGTGTTATTCGCGGATTGCGCTGAAAAATTGCATCGTGATTACAATATGATGCCTGCGGTACCCATGCTGGTCAATAACTCAGTGAAATTGCACGTCTGCGTGATTGCGGGCCGCACAACGCATCGCTTGAACGCGCTCAACCGCGCTTGTAGACGATTTTCTTGGCGCCGCCGTCGCAGGTGCCGACGACGCTGCCTTCTTTCTGCTCGTCCTTGCCGGCGATATCCAGCGTGAATTCCTTGACACCCTTGGCCTTGATCTTGGCTTCGATCTCGGACTTCAGCTCGTCGCACGACTTGCGCGCGAGGGCGGGGGTGGCGATCAGCATCAGGGTAAGGGCTGCAATCAGGGTTTTCATGGTGGTGTTCTCCGTAGTGATTTATCAGTCAAAAAACACTTGTTAACGCTCAGGTTCAGCGGCGGGCCGCGCAGCGTACCGTCCGCTGCAACCGGTTGTTATGCGTTTTTCGTCTCTCATCGGCTCTCGGATTGCTTCTTAATCGCTTTCGCCAGTTCCTTCTGATTCCACGGGACGACTGGAACTTTATGGTCAGTCACGGCCTTGGGGAGGCGCGCCGGAGGGGTGTCTCCCTTGTGCATTGCTACGACGCCTTTACCCATGGCGATGCTCTCACGGATTTCCCAATCGACCCATTTGCTGTCGGCCGTCTTGTCGGAGACGTACACCATGGTGACCGAACACTGCCGTATGCGCTCCCGGATTCCACGTTTGATGTAATCGGCTTTCTTGCTGTCAAAGGGCTCCTGGAGGGACCAATCGTTGAACTCGATATCCGAATTCTGATTCTTGGCCTGTCCTCGAAGCATCTTCACGTCGTTCAGGTCTTCCTCGACGAAACTGATGAATACGTTGCATTTCCCGGTTATGCCGGAATCTTTCATGGACTTCTTGGCCTTCTGTTCCAGGGCTTTTAACTCGTCAGGGGTCAATCCCCGACCGCCGCCACCACCTCCACCCATGATTAACTCCTTTTCTCCGCGTTCGTGATCTCAACGCATGCAACACACACTCCGCAGGGCGTGTCGCCGCCTGCATGGCATGAGTACGTGCCGGTCAATCCACGGGCTTCGGCCATAGCCAAAACGTTGCTCTTGGAAAACTCGATTAGTGGCGTAAGAACCCGAATGCGCCTGCCCATTGCCGCCTCGATCATCGCTTCGCACGCTTCGGCAAATTCTCGTGTTTGGTCGGGAAACAAGTGCTGAGCGGGGTCGAGCAACCCGAGGGCAACCCCGTTCGCCTGTACCTTGAATGCGTGCGCTGCACCGGCCAACACGAATAAAAGGTTTCTGCCCGGCAGGAAAGCGTCTTCGTTGATTCTCAAGCGCGAATCGGTTATTCCGCTGGGAATGGTCTTCCCAAATCCGGACAGGTCCATTCGCGTGACAGATGGCAATCTGTGTTTCTCGTGAAGCCGTTTGCAGGCCTCCCATTCCTTATCTGCGCCAAGCTGGCCGTAGTCAACAAAGAGCGGGAATAACGCCATCCCTTCCTCATGAGCCATCAGGCTCATGAGGGTGGAATCGAAGCCGCCGGATACGAGCATGACTATTGCCACGTCTCCTGTTCCTCTTTGGCAACCTTCACGACGACCCACACGGCAAGGTCGAAGCGGTCGGGGGTGTACCCGAACGAATAGGCGTGCTCTATGAAGGCGTCTTCCAGCGCTTCATACTTCCGTACCGTCGGAACAGCCCTTATAGGCGCTCTGGTCAAGCCGACCCAGTTCATGTAGGTCAAGACATGGATGTCTAAGACCGCAACATGCGCGGCATATCCGATGTTCCGAAGGAAAAGGCTGGCTTGCTTCGGTCCCAATCCCGATACCTCCAAGGCCAAGCGGCGACGCGCATCCCGAACATCGTCCGAGTCCTTCAGAAACGAGCGGAGGGTGTCCCTACTTCCGTAAAGCCGCTCGGCCGCCCTCCGTATTTGTTTGGCGCGAACTCGATAAAAGGGGTAGCCACTCGGCTCGCCTGGGGCATCTCCATTGGACAGGGCTCTCATGACATCCTGCTCGTATTGCTGGAAGCGGGATGATCTTCGATTCTCAGAGAACAGTTGACGTCTATCCATCCGCTCCACGACGGAATGAGCCACCTCAAACCGCACTCGGCTCCCCAGAATACAAGCGACAAGTTCGCGCCACAGATCGTCTTCGGTCATGCTGGTCCAGGAAGGCGGCCGATGGCACTTTTCCTCAAGCGCGAAACACACCTCTCGAATGGCATTGTGGATCGCAGGAAGGGAAATTCGCGTGGCGGTCATTTCATTCGCCTCCCTTGATTGCGTTCATAAGCAGCGATGCTTGCTTGTCGGGGGCATAGCGCCGCAGAAACGCCTCTGCCGTATCGGCCATCAAGGCTTTGCGCAGGTCCACCATGAACGGTCGATAGAAGTCCAAGTTGTGCATCAACGCCGATTGGATATATGGCAACGCACCGTTGCTCCCCCAGTCCGTCTGGTCCTTGAACAAGTCCCACTGCTGGAAGTGGAACAGCTTCCCGGTTTCGTGATCCACGACCGTTTGACACCACTCCAGCCCGTCGAAACTGTCCGCCCCAGCCATAGCGTAGACCGCGATGGAAAGCGGATTCCCGGTTCCGAGCAAATGCAAGGGGCAATAGAAACCCAGATCGTCAAGCGCTTCTCGAAGTTGTCTCACGGTTCGAGTCCGCGCGTTAATCCCATTCCCAAGCGCGCGTTCCGGGACTGCGAGCAACACGGGGAACAACTGCTCGGCAACCAATCGCGCAGCAGAAGGTAGCAATTCTGTAGGACCATGTATGATCGGGGCGACCGTGCCTAAGGCATATTCTTGATCGCGTAGGACGCTCGAAACCACATCATCGGCAATGGCTTCAGAGGAATTCGGTGGCTCTTGGTTGTCGTAACAGAAGCACAAGTGGTGTTCGCTCTCCTTCGCTACCTCATGAAAGCGATCCGGCGTCCAAGCCAGCTCGCCCTTCCAGAATCCTTCGTAGTTCCCGCTGTCCATTAGTATCGCGGTGCCCCGCATTTTGCTTCGGCTCAGGACGGCGTTTATCCGAGAGCGCTGCTCCGGTAGGCAGTTTGCAATGTCGAATGCTGAAGCTAGGAAGAGCGGGTGCGCGGCGGCGTCCAGGAGCTCCACGTAATCGACTGGCATCAGATTGGTCTTCACGCTGGATACCGACGGAAAGAAACACGGCAGCGGGATGACCGTTTGTGCGATTGACAGGTCAAATGTGCGGTTCTGTGCCATTGTTTCTTCCTCTGGCGTCAGCATCGTTCTTCAGCAAACTTACGCGCCGCTGATAGCCTTCTTGATCGCGTCGAATGTGAACGACATCGCCCAGGACGCACCGGCGTTCAGAAGGCCACTCGGGGTTGTGTTGTCCGGGGCCGTTTTCACCGCGACGAACTTCTTCTTAAGCTCCTTCGCCTTATCTATCTCCCAGGCCACCCAGCCGCTCTTGCTCGTTTTGGCTCCGACGATGCACAAAAAGTGCGTTGCTGAATTGATCTTGGCCGATATAACTCGCTTAATCGCCTCGGTGTTCATGCTCTGGATGGATACGTCAGCCGAGTGGTCGCTAAACGCGAAATCGAATTCGTCGTTCTTGTCCCAAGCCAAGAGCATGTTCTTATAGTGCTTATCGTTGTCGTAGTCGTAGCTGATGAAAATTTTCGGCTTGGCCATTGATTACCCTCCTATCCTCGGGTTTATGTTTGCCGTGTTTGAGAGCCGAACGTCCCGGCGCGCACACCACATGGTGTGTTCGCGGGATATTGAATTTTCGGCCTGCTCGACAAGCTGCGAGAATTTCTCCTCGCTCATCTGATTTCTGGCGATTGATTCGATCTCCTCCAATTCCTGGGCGGCGAGGGCGTAAGATTGAGCCAGTTCGTCGTGGCGCTTCATCTGGCTCCACGCTGCCATTGCGGCGGCGCAAGTGGTGACAATGGGAATGGGGTTGATTCCCAACCCTCCGGACGAGGCTTGAACGATGGCAAGTACGACGATGACTATTTGTAGAAAAGCAATTGCCCAAAACCATTTTGCCCCGTTTTCGACGTTTGACTTCGCTTTGTTAGCGTACCATGTTTTCTGGTCGCGAATCCTGGCGCTGGCATAAAAGCCACGGCGGTCCTCCAAGGAAGAAGATCGCTTCCCCTTCATGAAATCCGTAATTGCCGACCCATCGGCATTCATTGCGGCGGCGAGGTGCTTCCCAAGATGTGGCCTTGCTTCGCGAATTTCCTTGAGGTCGGCGAGGAAGAGGTTCTCGGCGCTATTGTCCTCGTGGAATGGTTGAGTCCTCATCATGAACCGCCAGGTAGCGGTTTTCACAGATTCGGCAACGGCGCGACCGTCAAACCAAATTCTGTCGTCTTGCCTCGCGCGCATTGCCCACAGGATGAGGAGGCCCACCACAAGGATTACTGCCAGCCCAGTGTAGAGGCGTGTATTCACGGTCTGAGACCCGATGGCGGTAAGCGCACTGGTTACGCTACCCAGCACGAGGGACCCGAGGTAGGCCTTGTGAAGAAGCAGATAGGTGCTTTGCGTTTTGAGTGACGCAGCATCGGCGCAACGGTAGAGAGAAGGATAGTTGTCGTAGGTCATCATCGCTTCCATTTCGTTCTTCCGTGCAAATACTCTGGCCTCTTCCTTAAGGCTCCCCATCGTCTCGGATTAAACGCATAACATGGAGCCCACCAGCGTGGGTGGGCTTCATGGCCCATGTCCGTGTGGGGCGCAAAGTTAGCCTGCGTCATCAATCTCGATAGTGCGCACATCACCGAGAGACGTCAGAAAGTCAGTCTTGCGCGAACCGTGATGCGCAACGATCGCAATAATCGGCTTGCCAAGGGCCGCCGCCATACCGGCCTCATAGTTCACCCATTGGGATTGCGCGCTATTCGATGAAGTAATGATGACCACCTTGCTTGCCGCCATCATTTGCGCCTTGATCATTTCGCGAATGTTGTCGCCAGCTTGTATCCCTTTTTGAGGATCCAAGATTTCGATGTCAGCAGTCGCGACAATCCCGTGTGTCCTTAAGTGGTCTTGTACCCGTTCCGCAATAGCGCGATCTTGGTACGCATATGAGACGAAGATCTTTTCAGTCATTGCGATTCCGCTTCCTCACAATTTCCCCTATGTCTTCGACAATCTTCTTCCAATCTAAAGCGGAGTTGCATTGACTGGATAGCAAGAGGGGCGGCACGCCGCTCTCCATGCGCTTGAGTTCTTGATAGTCAAGATGATGGAGAAGAACAAACGTCGGTACGTCAAAGGCATCAGAATAGGCCAATTCCATCCATTGAGTGGCACCTCCGTCTAGGGTTACCGGGGAAACCAAGAATACGGTAGCGATGGATTCCCGAACACGATCCTTCAAGCTCTGTGCGATTTCCTTTTCGGAGCGTGCCTGGTCACGTTGAAACGTCCATGCAACCACTCCGTCACCATCGAGAAGGGTTTCCAAGGCGTACTGGAACAAGCTCGCCTCGAAGGCATCGTGTCCCGAGTATGAAATAAAGACCTGTGGCGCTGCTGCCATAGATCGTCGCTGATCTCGCAGGCTATGTATAAATTGCAGAAATACCATCTATCATGGCACGCCCTCGAGAACACATGCAACGATCGTCCGATAAATCATCGGCTTGTTGTGCCGAGGCCAATGCAGCTTCTGCGCTGTGTGGCAGAGGACATTATAACTATTTGTTTTTGCTAATGGTTTATCCGGTGTAGTACTGCGGCCAGCGCTCGCGCACGGCGTCGGCATCGTCCTTGTAGACGTGGCAGGAATTGAGCTGGTAAGGCTTTTTGGTGACGGGCTTGCCGGCGTTGAGCGCATAACAGAGGCCGCCCCAGGCCACGAGAGCCCACC
>VEPA01000212.1 GCA_012026675.1 Betaproteobacteria bacterium
CAGCTTCCTTCGCGATGACGCCGTTACGAATCTCCTCGGCCAGCAGTTAACGATCGCGCTTCTTCGGATCGCCGTAGCCGCCGCCGCCGCTGGCGACCTGGTGATAGGTGGTGCCAAAGAACAAGGACCTGATCACCGGCGTGCCGAAGGGCACCACCTATCACCAGGTCGCCAGCGGCGGCGGCGGCTACGGCGATCCGAAGAAGCGCGATCGTAAACTGCTGGCCGAGGAGATTCGTAACGGCGTCATCACGAAGGAAGCTGCAGTGCGCGATTACGGCATGGTGGAGCAGGATCTGAAATGAAACACTCTTGTATCGACGCCCGCGCGCGATCGTGCCGGCAGGGTGACCTACCGTCACGATCCGGAAGCGCCGTAGTGGTTTGCGGCAGCAAGGCAAGGGCGTATCCCGGCCGGGGTGTCGGGTGTACGCATACCGGAGGTAAAGGAGGAGGGCCGGCGCTTTATCGGCCCGGGGGACACGGAGGGAATCGGACACCCGACGCCCCGTGCGCGCACCAACATTAACGAACAACAAGAATGAACTTCGAACTCACTCAAGACCAGCAGCAGATACGCGATACCTTCGCCCGCTTCTGCGACGAGCGCATTGCGCCGCAGGCGGCGGCACTCGACGAAGCGAAGCAATACCCGCGCGCCCTGTTCCAGGAACTGGCCGACATTGGCTTCTTCGGCATGCGCTACCCCGAAGAAGTCGGCGGTAGCGGTACGGCGTTGACCGAGTTCTGCCTCGCGCTGCAGGAGATTGCGCGCGGTTCGATGTCGCTCGCGGGTGCCGTGGCCATGCAGTCGCTGATGGGCACCAAGTTCCTCCATCTGCTGGGCAACGAAGACATCATCGAGCGCCTGTTCAAGCCGGCGCTGCGCGGCGAGAAGATTGGTGCGATCTGCATGACCGAGCCGAATGCCGGCTCCGACCTGGATTCCATCGCCACCACCGCGAAGAAGGTCGACGGCGGCTACGTGCTCAATGGCCAGAAGACCTGGATCACCTCGGCGCCGGTGGCGGATTTCTTCACTGTCTTCGCCAAGGCCGGCGAGGAGAAGAAGCTGACCATCTTCCTCGTCGAGAAGCAGTTCAAGGGCATCACGGTGGGACGCGAAATCCACAAGATGGGCGTCTGGGCGCTGCCTACATCGGAAGTCGCCTTCGACGAATGCTTCGTCCCCGACAGCCATCGCCTGTCGACGGAGGAAGGCGACGGCGAAGGCCACCTGCGCAAGACGCTGGGCGAAATCCGCATCATCACCGGCGCCATGGGCCTCGGCGTGGCACGTGCGGCGCTGGCCGAGGCGGTGCGCTATGCCGGCGAACGCAAGCAGTTCGGCAAGGCCATCAACCGCTACCAGGCGATACAGATGAAGCTGGCCGAGATGGCCACGGAACTCGAAGCCGCCGAGCACCTCGTCTACTACGCCGCCTGGCGGCGAGATTCGGGCAAGCCGTATCACAAGGAAGCGGCGATGGCCAAGCTGTTCGCCACCGAGACCGCCGCCACGGTCTGCGACAAGGCTGCGCGCGTCTTCGCCTCCTACGGCTACGCCATGGAATACCCGGTGCAACGCTACCTGCGCGACGTGCGCTTCACGCTGATCGGCGGCGGTACCAGCGAAATACTCAAACTCATCATTGCGAAAGAAGTGTCGTCATGAACGCAACAGAACGCAGGATAAAAGTCCTGCTCGGCAAACCCGGCCTCGACGGCCACGACCAGGGCGCCAAGGTCGTCGCCCGCGCCATGATGGACGCCGGCTTCGAGGTCATCTACACAGGATTGCGCCAGACGCCGGAACAGATCGCGCGCATCGCGCTCGAAGAAGACGTCGACGTGATTTCCTTGTCCTCGATGGCCGGCTCGCACATCCCCTTCTGCCGCAAGCTGAAGCCCCTGCTCGAAGAGGCCGGGCTGACCGACAAGCTCTGGGTCATCGGGGGCAACTTGCCGGCGCAGGACCATGAGGCGCTGCGCGAACTCGGCTTCAAGGGCATCTTCCCCTCGGGTTCGAAGCTCGACGCGATCACGGAATTCATCCGGAAAGAAGTCAAATGAATGCGCCGCAGAAACCGGAAATGAAGAAGGTCATCAACGAATCCGGCATCGAGGTCAAGCCGCTGTACACGGCGGCGGATGTCGAAGCCAGCGGCGGCATGGCAATGGTCGGCGAGCCCGGCCAGTATCCCTTCACGCGCGGCATCCACCGCGAGATGTACCGCAAGCAGCCATGGACCATGCGCCAGTACGCCGGATTCGGCAATCCGGCCGACACCAACCAGCGCTTCAAATACCTGATCGCCAACGGCCAGACTGGACTCAACGTCGCCTTCGACCTGCCGACCCAGATCGGCCTCGATTCCGACGATCCCATGGCCGAAGGCGAAATCGGGCGCGTCGGCATGTCGATCGATACCCTGCGCGATTTTGAAATCGCCTTCGACGGCATCGACCTGAAAAAAATCACTGTCTCGCTCACCATCAACGGCGCCGCCGCGATCCTGATCGCCATGTACCTGGCCATGGCCGAGAAGCGCGGCTACGACATCAAGGAGCTGCGCGGCACGGCGCAGAACGACATCCTCAAGGAGTTCATCGGCCGCGGCACCTGGATCTTCCCGGTCGAGCCGTCGCTCCGCCTGGTCGGCGACACCATCGAGTACTGCGCCAAGGAGGCGCCGAAATACACCCCGGTCTCGGTCTGCGGTTACCACATCCGCGAATCCGGAGCGACGCCGGCGCAGGAAATCGCCTACGCCTTCTGCATCGCCAAGGCCTATGCCGACGACGCGATCAGGCGCGGCCTGCCGGTGGACGAATTCGCCGGGCGGCTCTCCTACAACTTCAACATCTTCGGCAACATTTTCGAGCAGGTCTGCAAGTTCCGCGCCGGTCGCGGCCTGTGGGCCAAGATCATGAAGGAGCAATACGGCGCCGAAAAGCCCGGCTCGATGTGGATGCGCATGATCGCCGCAGGCGGCGGCGGCGGCCTGACCTTCGAGCAGCCCGAGGTGAACATCATGCGCGGCGCCTATTACGCGCTGATCTCGGCGCTGTCCGGCACGCAGACCATGGCGCTATGTTCCTACGACGAGGCCTACACGATACCCACCGAGTACTCGGCGCGCATCTCGCTGCGCACCATGCAGTTGCTGATCGAGGAAATGGGCCTGACCGAGACCGTCGATCCGCTGGCGGGCTCGTTCTACGTCGAGACCATGACCAACGAGATGCGCAAGAAGATGGAAGAGATCATGGCCGAGGTCGATGCCCAGGGCGGCATCGTCAAGATGGTGGCCGATGGCACCATCCAGGCCAAGGTCTCTTCACAGGCTTACCAGATGCAACGCAAGATCGAGTCGGGCGAATTCCGCAAGGTCGGCGTCAACTGCTATCGCAACGAGCAGGAGGAGGAGCACCCGGTCGAATTCCACCCCTACAACGAAGACGACGCGCGGGTGCAGATCGAAAGCCTCAAGCGCATCCGCGCCGAACGCGACAACAATGCCGTCGCTGCCGCCCTGACACGACTGCGTACCGATGCGGCAGCAGGAACCAATGTGATGCCGGCACTGGTCGAAGCAGTCAAGGCCTACGCCAGCGTCGGCGAAATGACCAA
>VEPA01000079.1 GCA_012026675.1 Betaproteobacteria bacterium
GCGTATCCACGAGTCCGGCGACGCGCCGCCGGCCAGGGGCGGCGCGATCTGCACCAGGGCGCCGATGGCGAAGATGCAGGAGCTCGCGTAGGTCACGCTCATCAGGGGCGTGTGCAGGGCCGGCGTCACGTTCCACACCACCATGTAGCCGACGAAGCAGGCCAGCACGAAGACCGTGAAGTGGGCGAGGAAGGCCTGCGGGGCGTTGGCGCCGACGAACCAGAACAGTACGGCGGCGACGCCGAACATGATGGCCAGCTTGTTGCCCGCCATCGGTTCGCTCGGCGCACCGTGGCCGTGGCCTTTCTTGGCCTGCACCACCGGTGCGGCGGCAGGCTTGGGCGGCGCAGCCGACGGCTTGGGCGGCGGGGGCGGCCAGGTGATGTTGCCTTCCTTGATGACGGTCAGGCCGCGGATGGCTTCGTCGTCCATGTTGACGTCGATGTTGCCGTCCTTGGTCTTGCACAGTTCTTCGGTGAGGCGGAACAGGTTGGTGGCGTACAAGGTCGAGGACTGCTTGGCCAGGCGCGAGGCCAGGTCGGTGTAGCCGACGATGGTCACGCCGTGCTTGACCACCGCTTTGCCAGGTTCGGTCAGTTCGCAGTTGCCGCCGCGCTCGGCCGCCATGTCGACGATGACGCTGCCCGGCTTCATGCTCTGCACCATCTCGGCGGTGATCAGGCGCGGCGCGGGCTTGCCGGGAATCAGCGCGGTGGTGATGATGATGTCCACCTCGCGGGCCTGCTTGGCGTACATCTCGCGCTGGGCCTGCTGGAAGCCCTCGCTCATGACCTTGGCGTAGCCGCCGCCACCGGAACCTTCTTCCTCGTAATCGACCTTGACGAATTCGCCGCCCAGCGACACGACCTGGTCGGCGACTTCGGCACGGGTGTCGTTGGCGCGCACGATGGCGCCCAGGCTCGCGGCCGTGCCGATGGCGGCGAGGCCGGCGACGCCGGCGCCGGCGATGAAGACCTTGGCCGGCGGCACCTTGCCCGCGGCGGTGATCTGGCCGTTGAAGAAGCGGCCGAAGGCGTTGGCGGCCTCGATCACGGCGCGGTAGCCGGCGACGCCGGCCTGGGAGGTCAGGGCGTCCATCTTCTGGGCGCGGGAGAGCGTGCGCGGCAGGGAGTCGATGGCCAGCACGGTGGCTTTTTTGGCAGCGAGCTGCTGCATGAGTTCGGGGTTCTGCGCCGGCCAGATGAAGTCGATCAGGGTGCCGCCTTCGCGCATGAGGGCGACTTCCTCGGGCGTCGGGACGCCGATCTTGAAGACGATGTCGGACGCCGCCCAGAGCGCGGGGGCGCCAGTGATGATTTCGGCACCGGCAGCGCGATAGGCGGCGTCGCTGCAATTCGCCGCGTCCCCGGCGCCGGATTCGACGGCGACCTTGAAACCCAGCTTGATGAGCTTTTCTACAACCTCCGGTACGGTGGCCACGCGTTTCTCGCCCGCCAGCGTTTCCCGCGGTACTCCTATTGTCAGCGCCATGATTCTCCCATTCACTTTTCCATCGATGCCTTGATGTGCGACCGTCTCTCGTTGTCTTCTTGGTTCGCACCGGACGCCCGCCCTGCCAACGCAGACGACGTGCGGCGGCTATGATAACGCCTTTCGCCCGAGACTGAGCCGACCAAGATGACGAGTTCAAAGCCGAATCGCCCGCGTATGCGCGCCGCCAGGCGCCTCTCGCAAGCCGCCAAGGTTGGTCTGGCGCCCGGCGCGCTGATCCATCTGGGCGAGCGCAAGACCGAACAGGCGGCAATCTCGCTGATGGAGTATGGCGAGTCCGAGATCATCGAGCACCAATTCACGTCGCTGGCAGAGTCGCGGACCTATCAACCAATACTCCCGGTGCTCTGGCTCAACGTCCATGGCCTGCACGAACCGGAAGTAATGGCCGAAATCGGTCGCCGCTTCAAGCTGCACCCGCTGGTGCTGGAAGACATCCTCAACACCAACCAGCGGCCCAAGATCGACGACTATGGCGACTACCTCTTCATCGTCGCGCGCTTCTTCGAGATCGACGGTGACAACAACCAGATCGGCTCCGACCAGGTCAGCCTGGTCCTCGGGCCGAACTTCGTCCTCAGCTTCCAGGAAAGGCCCAGCGGCCGCTTCGATCCGGTGCGCGAGCGCCTGCGCCAGGATCGCGGCCAGATCCGCAAGCTGGGCGCCGACTACCTCGCCTATTCCCTCCTCGATGCCATCGTCGACCGCTACTTCACGATCCTCGAGAACATCGGCGAACGCACCGAGGAACTCGAAGACATGATGCTCGACCGGCCGAGGCCGGGCTCGTTGCAGACGGTGCACCAGTTGAAGCGGGAGACACTGAGCCTGCGCCGCTCGATCTGGCCGCTGCGCGAAGTCATCAACAGCCTGACCCGCGCCGACGATCGCTTCTTCCGCCCGGAAACCCGGCCCTACCTTCGCGACATCTACGACCACACGGTGCATGCCATCGAATCGCTGGAGGCCAACCGCGACGTGATCGCCGGCATGCTCGACATCTACCTGTCCGCGGTCAGCAACCGCGTCAACCAGGAAGTGCGGGCGCTGACCGTGGTCGCCATCATATTCATGCCGGCGACGCTGATCTCGGGCATCTTCGGCATGAACTTCAAGGTCATGCCGCCGCTCGACTGGCCCAACGGCTTCCTCATCGCCCTCGGCCTCATGGCGGCGGTCGCCACGACGCTGAGTTTGGTCTTCTGGCGGCGGCGCTGGCTGGAGTAGTCGGGTAGGAGAATACGCGGGCGGCGAGGCAGGTCAGATGCTCGGAAGGGCAAATGTCTCTGCCCACAATGGCGGGCCGATATTGTTCGAGCAAAAGTCGGTGCTGACGGAACGGCGAGGTGCCTACGGTGCAATGTTATACTGCACACTATTCTGTACAGAATAATCAAAGGAGCCGGTCATGGGATTCGCCACCAAGGATATCGTTCCGCTCACGCAGGCGCGTGCCCGCCTTTCCGAACTTGCCGACGAGGTCAAGGCCGGCAGCGAAAAAATCATTACACGCAACGGCGAAAGTTATGTCGCCCTCGTCGATGCGGCACGGCTCGACTACTACCACCGGCTGGAGCACGAGCACGTTCACCTGATGCTCATCGACGAGGCCGAAAAAGGGTTGGAGGATCTTGCCGCCGGACGGACCGGTGACGCGCGATCGGCGCTCAAAAAACGACAGGCGAAGCGTTTCGCGGGCTGAAGCTCGGCGTGCCGGAGGTGAAGATCCGCGTCGAACTGACGGCGAACTTCGAGCGCAATCTCGATGCGATCGAGGCCTTCTGGCAGGAGTGCGGCGCGCCTCACGCCCACGACGATCTGCTCGCGGAACTGCTCAAGACGGTGATTCCCAATCTGGAGCAGCACCCACGATTCGGACGGGATTTCCTGGCCCGCACTTGCGGATCGATACAGGCACAGACTCGTGTCGCCCGCCTGCGCACCACTCTGCGCCGCATTGATCCCGCCGCCGAGATACGCGAGTACCTGAGCGGCGATTACCTCATGCTCTACGCGCTGACCGGGGCGACGATTTCCCTGTTGGCGATTCGCCATCACCGCCAGCTTTCGTTCAGCCTCGGCCGGTAAGCGCCGTACCGCCAGCGCCGTCCGCAATGGATACCGTCTCCGGCTCAGCCGGAGACATAACATTCAGCGCTGCCGCAACAGGCGGCGCTGCACCTTGCCGGTGGTGGTCATCGGCAGGGCATCGATGAATTCGATGATCTTGGGATATTCGTAGGGTGCCAGGTATTGCCGCACATGCTGCTGCAACGAGGCCTCGAGTTCAGCCGAGGGCGTCTGTCCGGCGGCAAGCACGATGAAGGCCTTGACCACCGTGCCGCGCGTCTCGTCCGGCACGCCGATCACTGCGGCATTGGCCACCGCGGCATGCTTGACCAGGCAGTTCTCGATCTCGCCCGGGCCAATGCGGTAGCCGGCGCTCTTGAACATGTCATCGGAGCGGCCCTGGTACCAGAGCACGCCGTCCTCGTCCATCTTCGCCAGATCGCCGGTGCGACCCCAGGCCTGTGGATCATCGATGCCGCCGCCAAAGAACTTTTCCGCCGTGGCCTGCGGGTTGTTCCAGTAGCCGAGCATGAACACCGGGTCCATCTCGCCGTTGCAACTGCGCCGGACGCAGACCTCGCCCATCTCGCCGGGCGCCACCGGATTGCCTTCGTCGTCGAGCACGCCCAACTGGTGCCCCGGATAGCCGCGGCCCATGGCGCCGGCCTTGGGCGGCGTCACCGCGGCGCTGTTGCCGACGATGTAATTGATCTCGGTCTGGCCGTACATCTCGTTCACCGTAACGCCCAGCGCCTCCTGCGCCCAGTGGCAGACGGTTTCGCCGACCGTCTCGCCGGCGCTCATGATGCTGCGCAGGGCAAGGTCGTATTTCTCCTTCGGCCGGGGTACGGCCTTCATCATCATCTTCAGCGCCGTGGGAAAGAGGAAGCTGTTCCTCACGCCGTACTTTTCCATGAGCCAGAAGGCCTTCTCCGGATCGAAGCGACCGCGATAACCGAGTATCGGCTGGCCGAAGTTCCAGCTCGGCAAGAGCGCATCGAACAGGCCGCCGGTCCACGCCCAGTCGGCCGGCGACCAGAACATGTCGCCGCGCTGCGGGTAGAAATCGTGCGAGCAGACGAAGCCCGAGAGGTTGCCGATCAGGCTGCGCTGGGCGATCAGCGCGCCCTTGGGATTGCCCGTGGTGCCGCTGGTGTAGATGATCATGGCCGGATCATCGGCTGCCGTGTCGCGCGCCACGTAGCGCGACGAAGCCAGCGGCAGCAGCGTATTCCACTCGCGCGCCCAGGATTCGCGCGCGCCACCGACGCCGATCACGTGCTTGAGGTCGGGCAGCTTTTCGCGCGCGGCGCCGCGTTTTTCCAGGCCGCCTTCATCGATGATGGCGACCCGCACCCCGGCGTGGGTCAGGCGGAATTCGAGGGCATCGGCGCCGAACAGGTGCGAGACCGGCACCGCGATCGCGCCCATCTGGTAGCAGGCCATGTGCGCGATGCCGGTTTCGGGCCGCTGCGGCAGGATGATGGCGACGCGGTCGTCGGCCATGACGCCCATGGCGCCCAGTACATTGCACAGGCGGTTGGCGGCCTGATGCACGTCCCAGAAGCTCCATGCCTCGGTATGCCCCGCCTCATCCTCGTAGTAGAGCGCAAAGCGCGAGCGCTCGTCAGCCCAGCGCCCGCAGCAGGCAGCGGCAATGTTGTAGCGCGCCGGCACCTTCCAGCGGAAGGAATCACGCAGGGTCTGCCAGTCGCGCGCCGTGGCGTCGAGCCCGATGTCGCTCATGAGGACAGTCGTTCGTCGATCAGTTCGATCCAGTGCCTGACGGGCACCGCGGTACCACCCTGCAAATGTCCCATGCAACCGACATTGGCGCTGGCGATCACTGCCGGCCGGCCTGCGGTCAGCGCGGCAATCTTGTTGACCTGCAAACGCTTCGAGATTTCAGGCTGCAGCACCGAGTAGGTGCCGGCCGAACCGCAGCAGAGATGCGAGTCGGCCACCGGCGTCAGGATGTAGCCCGCCGCGGTGAGCAGGGACTCGACCGTGCCACGAATCTTGAGGCCATGCTGCAGACTGCAGGGGCTTTGAAAGGCTAATGACTTTTGGCTTTCCGGCAGGGGGGCGCAGTGCTGCAACAAGCTGCCCAGCGCTGCCGCTTCCGCCGTGATGACTTCGCTGATATCGCGTGTCGCAAACACGACGCGTGCCGCCTTGACGGTGTAGTCGGGATCTTCCTGCAGCAGATGGGCATACTCGAGCACATGCGAGCCGCAACCGGAGGCCGTCATCACCAGACACTCGGCACCGGCCTCGAGCAGCGGCCACCACGCGTCGATGTTGCGCCGGGCGTCATCGCGCGATGCTTCCACCGCATTGAGGTGCAAACGTACCGCGCCGCAGCAGCCGGCGCCGCTGGCCTCAACCATCTGGATGCCGAGGCGATCCAGCACGCGCCGCGCCGCGCCATTGACGTTCGGATACATCGAAGGCTGCACACAGCCGGCCAGCGCGATCATCTTTCGCGCATGGCTGCGCTGCGGGGCCGGACCGGCAGAGGACAAGGGCGGCACCTTGGCGCGCAGTGCGCCCGGCAGCAGGGGGCGCACCGACTGTCCCAGCTTCATCGCCGCGCCGAACACCGTGGTACGCGGCAACAGATTCTTAAGCAGTCCGCGCATGAAGGCATCGCCTCCCGCGCGCGGCACCTTCTTCTCGACCACTTCGCGACCGATGTCGAGCAGGCGCGAATAATGCACACCCGAGGGACAGGTGGTCTCGCAGGAGCGGCAACTAAGGCAACGATCGAGATGGAGCCGGGTCTTCTCCGTCGGCTCGGCGCCTTCGAGCACCTGCTTGATCAGGTAGATGCGGCCGCGCGGCCCATCCAGTTCGTCGCCCAGCAACTGGTAGGTGGGGCAGGTCGCCGTGCAGAAACCGCAATGCACGCAGCGCCGCAGGATCTCCTCCGCCTCGCGGCCGGCGGTGGTATGACGCATGAAATCGGCGAGATGGGTTTCCATCAGGTCTCCTGCAGGGCCGCCCCAAGGAAGACCCGCGCCCCTTCGGGGGGCAGCGAATGAAATGAGCGTGGGGGCATCATAGTTCGGGATAAAGCCGGCCGGGATTGAATACTCCATAAGGATCGAAGCTGTGCTTGAGGCGACGATGCACTTCCAGCAGCGCCGGCTGCAGGGGCGTGAAAACGCCGCCGGTCCGCTGGTCACCATGGCCGCCGCGGAATAGCGTGGCGTGGCCGCCTGCTCTGGCCGCCGCCTCCCTCAATTTCGATGCATCGGCATCGCCGCGCAGCCAGCGCTGCGCGCCGCCCCATTCGATCAATTGAGCGCCGGGCAATTCCAGCGGCGGGGCGACGGAGGACACAGACAATCGCCACAGCGGCGCAAGGGTGTCCGCGCCGACAAAGAAACCCGCGTTCTGCTCGCGCAAACCGTTCCAGAAATCATCCGCCGCTGCAGCGGCAAGCGGCTCGCCGCCGAGCGTCCGGCATGCGGCGGCCACCGCGGCCTGTGCGCCTGACAAATGCACGGTCAGCATGCCTTCCTGCCAGCAGCTCGCTACCAGCGGCAGGGGCTGGCCGGCCCAGCGGTTCATCGCCTCCAGCGCCTTGTCCTGGGGCATTTCGAAACGCAGGCTGGCGTCGCCCGCCGGCAGCGGCAGCACCTTGAGCGAGACGTCGAGAATCAGGCCCAGGGTGCCGAGGCTGCCCGTCATCAGTCGCGACACGTCGAAGCCGGCGACATTCTTCATCACCTCGCCGCCGAACCTGAGCACGCGCCCTTCGCCGTCCATGATCCTGACGCCGAGGACGAAGTCGCGCAGGCTGCCGCCCGCCGCCCGGCGCGGCCCCGAAAGACCAGCTGCGACGGCGCCGCCCACCGTGGCACTGCCGAAGCGTGGCGGCTCGCAGGCGAGGAACTGGCGCCGTGCCGCCAGCGCCGACTCTACTTCCGCCAGCGGCGTGCCGCAGCGCGCCGTGATCACCAGTTCGGTCGCCTCGTAGGCGGTGATGCCGCAATGCCCGCGCGTATCGAGAATTTCGCCACACGGAATTTCACCGTAGAAATCCTTGCTGCC
>VEPA01000159.1 GCA_012026675.1 Betaproteobacteria bacterium
GTTACTGGCGGAGACGGAGGGATTCGAACCCTCGATGCAGGTTTTGCCCGCATGCTCCCTTAGCAGGGGAGTGCCTTCGACCTCTCGGCCACGTCTCCGAAGGGGCTGCACCATAACCGCAGCATCCCTCGCGGTCAAACTCAGGCGGCGCTCTTGTCGAGGCCGAAAGCCTGATGAAGCGCGCGCACGGCGAGTTCCAGATACTTCTCGTCGACCACGACCGAGATCTTGATTTCGGAAGTGGAAATCATCAGGATGTTGATGCCTTCCTCGGCCAGGGTGCGGAACATCATGCTGGCGACTCCGGGGTGGGAGCGCATGCCGACGCCGACGGCCGAGACCTTGCAGATCTTGTTGTCGCCCTCGACAGCGCGTGCGCCGACGTGCGGCTTGATCTGGTGTTCCAGCATCTTCCGGGCACGGGCAAATTCGCCGCGATTAACCGTGAAGGAGAAGTCCGTGGTGCCGTCGTGGCCGACGTTCTGGATGATCATGTCGACATCGATGTTGGCATCGGCAATCGGGCCGAGGGTCTGGTAGGCGGTGCCGGGACGGTCAGGCACGCCGAGCACGGTCAGCTTCGCCTCGTCGCGGTTGACGGCGATGCCTGAAATGATCGGTTGTTCCATGATGGTGTCTTCCTCGAGAGTGATGAGCGTGCCGTTGGTCTCCTGGCCTTCTTCTTCGAAGCTGGAGAGCACACGCAACTTGACCTTGTACTTGCCGGCAAATTCCACCGAGCGGATCTGCAGCACCTTGGAGCCGAGGCTGGCCATTTCCAGCATTTCCTCGAAGGTGATGCGCTCCAGCTTGCGCGCCTCGGGGACGATGCGCGGATCGGTGGTGTAGACGCCGTCGACGTCCGTGTAGATCTGACATTCATCGGCAGTCAAAGCGGCCGCCAGCGCCACGGCCGACGTATCCGAGCCGCCGCGGCCGAGTGTGGTGATGTTGCCATCGGCGTCTATGCCCTGGAACCCGGCGACCACGACCACCGCATCATTGTCAAGATCGCGGCGAATGTTCGCGTCCTGAATCTCCAGAATGCGCGCCTTGGTGAAGGTGCTGTCGGGCAGGACCTTCACCTGGCCGCCCGTGTAGCTCCTGGCCTTGAGGCCGAGATCGCGGATCGCCATGGCCAGCAGGGCAATGGTGACCTGCTCGCCGGTGGAAATCATTACATCGAGTTCGCGCGCGTCGGGCTGCGGCGAAACGTCGTTGGCCAATGCGATCAGGCGGTTGGTCTCGCCGCTCATGGCGGAAACCACCACGACCAGTTGGTGCCCCTGTGCCTTCCAGCGCGCGACACGCCGGGCGACGTTGCGGATGCGGTCGGGCGACCCCATCGATGTGCCGCCGTATTTCTGAACTATCAAAGCCATTGCAGTGGTTCGTAAGTTGGAAAGCCGCGAATTTTACCTGATAGTCCGCGGCGTCAATCAACCCCGGACAAGCGCAGCGATCAGGGGCTGACGCGCACCTCCAGCCCGAGTTGGCGGACGCGATCCGCCATCTTCTCCAGCGCCTCCGCTTCCATGCGTCCCAACCGGGGTGCTTCTTTTTGCTGTGACGGCCGGGCGAGACTGTAGAGATGTACGCCGGCCAATGCCGGAGCGAGAGGAGCGAGAAGCGCCAGGTAGGCACGGAGTTCCTGCTCGGCGGGCGCTTCACCGTCGATCCTGAACAGGCAGGTCTGCACCCAGGTCGGCGCCAGTTCCGCGCAGCACGCCAGGCGCCGCGCCACGACTTCAGGCCTGGCACGGGTGCTGTTGATGCGGGCAATGCCGGCAGCGGTGCCGGCGTCCAGCTTGAACCAGACTTCCCCCTCGGCCTGGCCCAGATGCGCGATGCCCGATTGCACGGCTTTGCGATCGAGCAGGCTGCCATTCGTGATCAGGCGCAGGGGTACTTTTGCAGCAAGGCCATGCGCGGCCATTACCCGTTCGGCGATTCCAACGGCATCAGCGAACTCGCGTGCGCTGGTGGGTTCGCCATTCCCCGAGAACGCCACATCGACCAGGCGGCGAGATCCTGCGGGAACACGTTTGACCATGAAGTCGCCGGCGACGGCCTCGCGCAGAAACTCGTCCAGTTCCCGTTCAAGGAGCGCCAGATCGATCGGTGGCGGCCCGCCGCGCTTGAGGTCGGGAACCTGGCAATAGATGCAGCGCCAATTGCAGGCACTATTGGGATTCAGGTTGATGCCGACCGAAACGCCGCCTGCCCTGCGCGAAATGACCGGGTAGACATAGCGCATGCCGGCGCTGTCGCGGGAATGTTCTTCAGTCTTGAGCAGGATGGGGAACATAGGGAATCGAAAGGAGGGCTCACGCACAGAGGCCAATAGTCGGCGCTGGCGAGACGGCGCTGCCGCGCTTTATAATGCGCGCCAACTCACCGGCGCACTTCCGCGCCCACTTTGCCACAAACCCGGCCGTCCCGAACATGCGTATTACCCGCCGCCTCGAATTCGATGCGGGCCACCGGATTCCCAATCATCAGAGCCAGTGCCGCCATTTGCACGGGCACCGCTACGCCCTTGAAATAACGCTCGCCGGCGGCATCATCGATGCCACGGGCCGGCCGGACGACGGCATGGTGATGGATTTTTCGGAAGTCAAGGCCATCGCCAAACAGCATGTGGTCGATGCCTGGGACCATGCATTCCTTGTCTGGCGCGGCGACCAAGCCGTGGCGAACTTTCTCGCCGGCTTGCCGGGACACAAGACTGTCGTCCTCGATGCCGTGCCCACTGCGGAAAACCTGGCCCGCATCGCCTTTGCCATCCTCGATCCGCTCTACCGCGACAACTACGGCAACCATCTGCATCTCGAACGTATCCGGCTTTACGAAACGCCCAACTGCTGGGCCGATGCCTCGCGCGAAGACCTCGCCTGATCGCCAAGTCTTAGGGTTTGCCGATTGTCTCCCGGATATTCCGATGCTATGGTTGCCGTCTGTTGGCAGGCGAAAAAACAGCCGGAAGGAGGATGACAAATGCAAGGCTTGATGATGAACCGGCCACTAATGATATCGGGGCTACTGCAGCATGCTGGCCAGAATCACCGCGACACCGAAATCGTGTCCCGCCTGCCCGTCGGCGGCATGCATCGCTACACCTATGGCGATGCCCACCACCGCTCGCGGCAACTGGTGCGCGCGTTGCTGGCCCTGGGTGTCGGGGGCGGCGACCGCATCGGCACGCTGGCGTGGAACACCCACCGGCATTTCGAGATCTACTACGCCGTCTCTGGCATGGCCGCGATCTGCCACACCATCAATCCGCGACTGTTCCCGGAACAGATTGCCTACATCGCCAACCACGCCGATGATCGCTTCGTCTGCTTCGACGTCAACTTCGCCAATCTGATCGAAGCCCTGGCGCCGCATTGCCCGGGCGTCGAAGGCTGGATCGCACTGTGCGCCAGCGATGAAATGCCGGCCAATCCGATTCCGCACCTGCTCTGCTACGAAGACCTGCTGGCGGGCCAGAGTGACGACTACGAATGGCCGCAGTTCGACGAGAACACGGCCTCTTCGCTGTGCTACACCTCGGGCACCACCGGCAATCCCAAGGGCGTGCTCTACTCGCATCGCTCGACGGTGCTGCATGCCTATGGTTCCAGCTTGCCCGACAGCCTGGGCGCCTCGGCGCGCGACTGCATCCTGCCCGCCGTGCCCATGTTCCACGTCAATGCCTGGGGCCTGCCCTATGCCTGCGCATTGACCGGAGCCAAACTGGTAATGCCCGGACCGCACCTGGACGGAACCAGCCTGTATTCGCTGCTGGAGGAAGAGGGCGTCACCCTGTCCGCCGGCGTGCCGCCCGTCTGGCTCGGCCTGCTCCAGCACCTGCATGACAACAAACTCAGGCTGTCGACGCTCAGGCGCCTGATCATCGGTGGTTCGGCAGCGCCGCCGGCCATGATCCGGACTTTCGACGAGCAGTTCGGCGTGACCGTGCTGCATGCCTGGGGCATGACCGAGATGAGCCCGCTGGGTACGGTCAATACCTGCAAGAACAGGCATCTCGCCTTGCCGGCGGAGGAACGCGACCGGATTCGCCTCAAGCAGGGCCGCAACATCTTCGGCGTCGAATTGAAGATCGTCGATGGCGAAGGCAAGGCGCTGCCGCATGACGGCAAGGCCTTCGGCGACCTGCTGGTGCGCGGTCCCTGGGTGACCAGCGGCTACTTCAAGCACGAAGGCGACAACGCCTTGCGTGACGGCTGGTTTCCGACCGGCGATGTCGCCACCATCGACCCCGACGGCTACATGCAGATCACCGATCGCTCGAAGGATGTCATCAAGTCCGGCGGAGAATGGATTTCCTCGATCGACCTCGAGAACATAGCAATTGCGCACCCGGCCGTGTCGGAGGCGGCCGTGATCGGCGCGGCCCATCCGAAGTGGGATGAACGCCCGCTGCTGGTGGTGGTCCGGAAAACCGGGCAGGATGTCAGTCGCGACGAACTGCTGGCCTTCTACGAGGGCAAGGTGGCCAAGTGGTGGATACCCGATGATGTCGTCTTCGTCGACGACCTGCCGCACACGGCCACCGGCAAGCTCTCCAAGTTGCAGCTGCGCGAACGCCTGCGTGATTTTCGTTTTTCGGGAGGATGAAGTGACTACGCCGATTACCCTCTGCGGCTTTGCCGTCAGCAACTACTACAACAAGGTCAAACTCTCCCTGCTGGAGAAGAATGTTCCCTTCACCGAGGTAGAAGTGTTTCCCTCCCAGAGCGAAGGATTCCTCAGCGAATCGCCCATGGGCAAGGTGCCGTTCATGCGCACGCCGAAAGGCGTCCTCAGCGAATCTCAGGTACTGACCGAGTTCATCGAGGACAGTTGGCCCGAGCCCCCGCTCTTTCCGCGCGACCCCTTCGCCCGCGCGCGCTGCCGCGAACTGATCGAGCACCTCGAATTGCATCTTGAATTGCCAGCCCGACGTCTTTATGGGCAGGCCTTTTTCGGTGCCACGGTATCTGAGGAAACCAGGAAGGAAGTCGCGCCGGTGCTGGAAAAGGGACTGCGCAGCCTGGGACGACTGGCCCGGTTTTCGCCTTTCGTCGCCGGCAGCGACTTCACGCATGCCGACTGCGCGGCCTGGGCGCATCTGCCCCTGGTCAGCCAGGCCACGCGCAAGATCTACGAACGGGATTTCCTTGATGAATTCCTGCCCCAGGCCAAGGCTTACCTCGCCTTGGTCGACCAGCGTCCGCATGCGCAGAGAGTCAGCGCCGACCGCAAGGCGGCCATGGATGCCTACCTTTCGCGAGCAAAAAAATGAGCCCGTTCATCGGCATGGAACTCATCGACGGCGTGTTCCGCATTGAAATCGCGCGCCCGGAGAAAAAGAACGCCCTGACCGCGGAAATGTACCAGGCCATGGCGGACGCCCTGGCCCGCGCCGAAGCAGACCCGGCGGCGCGGGTGATCCTGATCTCGGGTGCGGGCGGCAACTTTACTGCCGGCAACGATCTGGCCGACTTTCTCGACCATCCGCCGATGGATGAGAACGCCCCCGTATTCCGCTTCCTCAATGGCTTCGCCAGTCTGCAGAAACCCTTCGTCGCCGCCGTGGAGGGTGTTGCCATCGGCGTCGGCACCACCGTCCTGCTGCATTGCGATCTTGTCTATGCCGGCACTTCGGCCCGCTTCGGCCTGCCCTTCGCCAACCTTGGCCTGACTCCCGAAGCCGCGTCGAGCCTCCTGCTGCCATTGCGCACCGGACATGCCCGCGCCGCCGAAATGCTGATGCTGGGCGAAGTCTTCTCCGCGCAAACCGCGCTTGAAACCGGCATCGTCAACTCGGTCCTGCCCGACGGGCAGGTGCTGGCTCACGCACTGGAACGCTGCCGCAAGCTGATCACGCAGCCTGCCGCATCGCTGCGCCTGACCAAGCAGTTGATGAAACGCGCCCAGCAGTCCCTGATCGGCGAGACCATGAGCATCGAAGCCGAGATCTTCCGCCAGCGCCTGGTCTCGCCGGAAGCAAAGGAAGCCTTCGCCGCCTTCTTCGAAAAGCGCAAACCGGACTTCTCGAAATTTGCCTAGGCGCCTTTGACAGGCTGCTAGAATCCGCAGCCCAAAGGATGGGTGGCAGAGCGGTTGAATGCACCGGTCTTGAAAACCGGCGAAGGTGCAAGCCTTCCGTGAGTTCGAATCTCACCCCATCCGCCAGATCTCTGTGGCCGAAAGCTACTTGAGCATCCATTCTTCCCCGCATTTGCGGCATTTTGCGCGCAACCAGACTCCGCCTCCATGGTTTTCCAGCACGGGATCGCCGCCATCGGGCAAGGGTGCCGGCCCCGACGACTCTATGTTGAACTTGGCATAAGCCTGGCAACGGGGGCATACCGCCTGCTCGCCGAGACGTTCGGCAACTTCCAGCAGCAGGTGATAGCGCTTCCAGCTGTAAACGGTGACGGCCAACCCGCCCAGCAACAGGATCACTCCCGGTGGACGCGAAGCAGGAGCCCCGGCTACTTCCAGTCCGCTGACCAGGACGATGACGCCGAGAAACCAGCTGACCAGCCAGGCGTGGCATTCGATCAGTTGTCGCTCATACCAACGACGAAAACCGTGGGTTCGAATCCGATCGAGCGAAGCCACTGCGCCCCCTTTTAGGTATCCGGACCCAGCTTAGCTGCCATCGACCTGAGGCGCAACCGGGATTCTCCCGGATGGAAATCGGCGTGGCGGCTTCTGAGTCGGGAAGACGGGTCTATCGGGAATCATTCGCCGCTATAATCTCTTGCACATTCGCCTGCCCCGGAGACGTGGAACTTGGCGCACCGATATGGGTCGAATGTATTGGAGTCATCTCACAGGAGAATTTCAAAGACCATGGAAAACGTCCGCACCTACCCGCAAACTACCACGCAGGACATTACCCAACAGCAGAATCGCGTCCTGCGCAATACCTACGCACTGCTGGCCCTGTCAATGGCACCTACCGTGGCCGGGGCGTTGCTCGGCGTGCAGTTGAAATTCGCGTTCTTTGCCGGCAGCCCGTTCATTGCTTTCATGCTGTTCCTGGGCGTGGCCTTTGGCTTCATGTGGGGCATCGAGCGCACCAAGAACAGCGGAATGGGCGTCGCCCTGCTGCTCGGCTTCACTTTCTTCATGGGCCTGATGCTTTCGCGCATCCTGCAGGCGGCGCTCGGATTCTCAAACGGCGGGACGCTGATTGCGATGGCCGCCGGCGGCACGGGGGCGATTTTCGTCTCGCTCGCAGGTGTCGCTTCGACCACCAAAAGGGACTTCTCCAATATCGGCAAGTTCCTGTTTTCAGGCGTAATCCTGCTGCTGGTCGCCATCGTAGCGAACATCTTCTTCCAGATTCCGGCGCTGGCCTTGGCGATTTCGGCAATCGCGGTCGTCCTGTTCTCCGCCTACATCCTTTACGATATCAACCGCATTGTGCAAGGCGGCGAGACCAACTATATCTCGGCCACGCTGGCGGTATATCTCGACATCTACAACGTCTTCGTCAGCTTGCTGCAACTGCTGATGGCTTTTACCGGCGATCGCGACTAGATCAAAAAGTCGGCACTGGCGACACGGCGACTCCGGTCGCCGTTTTTATGTCCGCGCGGGACGCGAGGACGATATCCCCCGGTGGGATCTGTCCCCGCGGGACGCGTAGACCACTATCCCGCAATGTGATCAGGAAGCGCTCATTTCTCGAACAGGGCGATCGATTCGAGGTGGGAGGTATGTGGGAACATGTTGGCCATGCCCGCTCCGACGAAGCGATAGCCCTTTTCATGCACCAGCACCGCAGCATCCCGCGCCAAGGTCGCCGGGCTGCATGAGACGTAAACGATGCGCCGTGGCGCGCACGTTGCCGGCAGCGCCTTGATCAAGGCTATTGCGCCTTCGCGTGGCGGATCGATCATCAGTTTGTCGAAGCGACCCAATGCAGCAAAACTTTCCTCGGTCGCTTCGAACAGGTTCGAGACGGCGAATTCGCAGAGTTCCGCAAGGCCGTTATATTCCGCATTCTGTCGGGCACGCTGAACTAGGGCAGTGCTGCCCTCAATGCCGACAACACAGGCACCCTGTCGCGCAATAGGCAGCGTGAAGTTGCCCAGCCCGCAAAACAGGTCCGCGATCCGCTCCCCCGCCTGCGGCTTCAACAACTCCATGGCGCGGCGCACCAGCATGCTGTTTACGCCATGATTGACCTGCGTGAATTCCGTCGGGTGGAAGCGCAGTTCAAGACCGAAATCCGGCAATTCGTAACTCAGCATCGGCGCATCGACCGGGTGGAATAGGCTGACAGTTTCCAGCCCCTTAGGCTGCAGATACCAGATGATTCCATGTGCGTCGGCGAACTGTCGCAGGCGATCAAGATCGTCGGGTGTAAGTGGCTCCAAATGGCGCAACAAAAGCACTGTTCTTGATCCGCCCACGGCGACCTCGATCTGCGGCATGCGATCAGGCTGCGACATGCCCTCGACCAGAGTCTTGAGCCCGGGTATCAATGCGGAAACATGGATGGGCAGCACGGCGCAGGAATCCATCACCGCCACGTAACTGCTGTGCTTTTCGCGAAAGCCAATCAAAGCTCCACCCTTGCTCGCGACGTGACGCACCGACAATCTGGCGCGCTGGCGATAGGCCCAAGCCGTACCGGCGATGGGCGGAAAAAGCTGTTCCGGCTTTAGTCGTGCGATGTGCCAAAGGGCATCTTCGAGCACACGCTGCTTGGCCGCAGTCTGGCCGGGAAGATTGAGATGCTGCATCGAACAGCCGCCGCAGGTACCGAAGTGCGGACAGGGCGGCACAACCCGCTGACTTGATGCTCGCAGCACACGCAGGGCATGCGCCTTTTCATAGCTCGGTTTCCGACGATAGCTGGCGTATTCAACTACTTCGCCAGGCAGGGCGCCTTCAATGAAAATCGCCTTGCCGTCCACATGCGCAACGCCGCGTCCTTCGTGATCCAGGGATTCAATATGTGCTTGCGGCATGGGAATTTACTGGACCCGCTCGATAAAGGAAGGCGATTATAATGCGCACGCAATGCCCCGCCGCGCTGGTCAATCCGGCCGGGAAGCGGTGAAGCGCCCGTTCCTCAACTCCATGACAAACCTTCGGTTTGCCCGTCAGGAGCCACCAACGCCTTCGATCATGGATCCTTCCTACCAGCTACTCACCACTGAAACGGAGTATCGCCAAGCCTGCGATACCGTGCTGGGTCGAGCCGAACACGAGATATTGATCTTCGATCGCGACCTGCGTGCAATGCAACTGGACCATGAATCCCGGCTTCGGTTGTTGTCCGATTTCCTGGTGGCCGATTCATTGCGCAGAATCCGCGTGGTGCTGCATGATCCGGGACCGCTGCATCGCGAGGCACCGCGCCTGATGCGACTCATAGGCCGCTTCTCCCATCTGATCGACGTACGACAGAGCCCGGACAACCTGCGTCATCTTGCTGATGCGCACCTGATCGCAGACGAAGCGCAGGGCGTTCGCCGTTTCCATATCGATTTGCCGCGCAGTGCGCTCATTCTTGACGATGCAGCCTATATTCAGCCGTGGCGGCAACGTTTCGAAGAATTGTGGGGCCTTTCTCATCCCTGCCTGCAGATCAATACCACCGGCCTTTGATGCTGCAATCTGTCCTGCATTTTGCCGTGGTGCACCATTGATACTATTTCACTGATAGAATTAGTAATTGATCGAAATGAATACCTTCCGATCATCCAATTGGCCGATCAACTCCATAACGTTAAGGAACTAACCAAAATGAAGCAATCTCTCCTCGTAGCTGCCCTCCTCGCGCTGGCTGTTGCCGCTTGCGGCAAGACCGAAGCCCCGAAGCCCGCCGAGCCGCCCAAGGTCGAAGCCCCGAAGCCCGCTGCTGAAGCTCCGAAGCCCGCTGAAGCTCCGAA
>VEPA01000246.1 GCA_012026675.1 Betaproteobacteria bacterium
GTGCTGATCTACGCCATGCTGAAGAAGGTCGGCAGCGATCTGGCCGGGCGGGCCATCACCAAGCGGCTGGCGATGGCGGCCTTGAAGAAGGTCGGCGCGCGCCTCGCCACCAGACAGGTGCTCAAGTACATACCCTTCGCCGGTCAGGCTGCCGCCGTCGCGCTCAGCGTGACGGCCATGATGTATCTGGGCAATTCGCATGTCGATGCCTGCTATGAAATTGCCAGGGGAGCGATCAGGAAATGAGCAAAGCCGTCGCCGAGCGTCAGCGGAAAGCGGGTTTACGGCGCCTGCGCCTGTGGCCGGCTGTCGTGGAATGAACTTGGCGAATGGGGAAATAGAATAATCCGCTAGAGGTTTTGGTTCGCAAGTCTTATAGTAGACTTGTCACGAACCCCCGAGGCCAAACCCTGCTTCGGGTGTTTCCCCGAGTCGGCGCTAAAGCGCTGACTTCCCCTGCAGCTCGGGAGCAACCTCCAGCTGCGATGTGATGGGATCGAGGGCTTCCGCCCTGAGGCGCGAAGCCCCTCGGTTCAGCGGTTTTCGTGGCTTTTCGATCCGTAAAGCGGTGTGCCTTTTGGGCCACTCGCCAAGGCCGAAGTGCGACGAAAAAACCATGACATCTACGCGGTTTTGCTTGAAGTTTCAATTACCGGCGGACCGCGCTGGCAAGGGAGCAGGCGGGATTGGAGGCGTTGTCGAATCTGGCGGTGGCAGGTGGCTTCATGGCGGGGCTGGGCGTGGTCCTGGCGCTGCTCTTGGCGTTCGCCAACAAAAAACTCTACGTCTTTGAAGACCCGCGCATCGGCGAGGTCGAGGACCTGTTGCCCAAATCCAACTGCGGCGCCTGCGGCCAGGCCGGCTGCCGCGATTTTGCCGAGAAGGTAGTCGGCGGCGAGACCATCCCGGCGAAATGCACGGTGAGTACGCCGCAACAGCGCCAGGGCATCGCCGACCTGCTTGGCGTTGCCGCTGGCACGGTGGAAAAGCAGGTGGCGCGCCTGGCCTGCGGCGGCGGCCGCCATGTCGCTTTCCTGCGCGCGCGCTACGAGGGCTTGCAGACCTGCCGCGCGGCGGCCGTGGTCTCGGGCGGCGGCAAGGAATGCGCCTGGGGCTGCCTTGGTTTGGCCGACTGCGCCAATGTCTGCACCTTCGATGCCATTACCATGAACCTGCACGGTCTGCCGGTGGTGGATAGCGAAAAATGCACGGCCTGCAACGACTGCGTCGAGGTCTGCCCCAAGGGCCTGTTCAGCCTCGAGGCCGTCAGCCACCGGCTCTGGGTGGCCTGCAAGAACCAGGCGGACGGCGATACCGCCGAGGCCTCCTGCGAGGTGGCCTGCACCGCTTGCGGCAAGTGCGTCGCCGACGCGCCGTTGAAGCTGATGCAGCTCGCCGGCAACCTGGCCGTGGTCAATTACGACTGGAACGACCAAGCTACGCGAGAACCCATCGAGCGCTGCCCCACCGGCGCCATCGTCTGGTTCGAAACCCCCGACCATGCCGTCAAGGGCGTGGCGGCCAAGAAAATCCTGCGCAACGAACCCCTGCCGCTGCACATCTGAATTCGCCATCGAGGAAGCTGCCATGAGCCTGTCGATCATCAAGAAAATCTTCTCCACCGGACTGCTGCCGCAAACCGGCGCCGGCATTGCCGCGGGCAAGGTGAAATACCCCGGGGTGCGCGATGCGGTGGACGGCAATACCGCCGTCATCCACGTAGAGCGAGAGTCCTCGGATGCCGCCGGCGCCTATCCGATCACGCCTTCGACGCAGATGGGCGAATACTGGGCGGAGGAGGTCGCCAAGGGGCACCTCAACATTTCCGACAAGCCGCTGATTTTCATCGAGCCCGAGTCCGAGCATGCCGCCGCCGGCGTCACCGCCGGGATGGCGATGACGGGGCTGCGCGCCACCAACTTCTCCTCGGCGCAGGGCGTGGCCTTCATGCACGAATCGCTGTACGCGGCGGTCGGCAAGCGCCTGCCCTACGTGCTCAACATGGGCTGCCGCGCCATCACCAAGGCCTCGCTCAACGTCCATGCCGGCCACGACGACTACCACTGCGTCGATGACACCGGCTTCATCCAGATGATGGCGAAGACCGCCACCGAGGCGGCCGACCTGAATCACATCGGGCGCCAGA
>VEPA01000230.1 GCA_012026675.1 Betaproteobacteria bacterium
ACCCGCATCACCGACACGACCGCCCGAAGGCCTCTTGCCGACCGAACCGCTGACCTGGCCCGGCTGCTTGTTGGGCTTCCATTGGCTCGAGCCGGATCCGCCGCCAACGTTGGTACGGTTTCCGCCACCAATATTGGTGGTGCGGTTTCCACCACTGATGTTGGTACTGCGGTTGATGTTGATGTCGTTGTTGCCGCCCCAGCCGTAATGGTTGCCGCTCCATGCCGCACCGATGGCGGCGCCCCAGATCAGGCCGGTGGCCAAGGCTGCGCCGGGAGGATAGGGATAGTAATAGACCGGATAAGGCGCCGGATAGTAGCCCCATGAGGAATAGCCTCCGTAGACCACCACGGTGCTCGGGTTGTACTGCGGCACGTAGATCACCTGCGGATCCGCGGGAACGATCTTGATGATTTCCTTCTCGACCACGACGGTCTGCTTGGTGTCGGACTTGAGATTGCCGGCCGCCTGCGTCTTGCGCCGGAAGGCCTGAACCGCTTCGAGCACCGCTCCCTGGTTGGCGACAACCGCCTCGCCCAGATCGGAGGTCCAGTCGAGATCGTTGCTCATCATCTTGACGACCTCGGGATAGTTGAGCAGCGACTTCACCGGATCGTCCCATTTGTCATCAAGCGGCAGCTTCGGATCCTTCTTGCGCTTTTCGAGGTAACGGTCCGCCTGAACGATCTGCAGAGGACTCGTCGACGCCGGCAGAATGAGGGTGACCAGGTCGTCGGGGTATAGCGCGATCCGGTCCACCAGCTTCTCCAACTCGGCGGGAGACGGTGCCGCCGCCGCGGCCACTGGTGCGGCGGGGGCCTGTGCATATGCGCTCGGCGCAAACATTACGGCAAGAAACGCCGCGATGGCGAGCACCCGGAGGGGACGGCCTTCGCTACTGGCGGGGGTCAGGGCAGGTAATTGAGTGGTCATGCGGGCTCCACGATGCCGGGAAAATAACCGAGCGCGAATACTAGCATGGAAAAAATTCCAGTTGCGACGGGCATCTCGTTACGCGCCCCTCGCCCCACATGAAGCCTGTCCGGGCGACCTGCGCAGATTTCACGCAGACGGCGGGGCAAGGCCGTCCGTCCTGAGCGATGCCGGAGAATCCTTGTCTGCCGGCGGCTCGTACCAGCGCTGCGGCGGGACGATCTTGGCTTGTGCGGGGTCGGTCATGTAATGCGGCGACATGATCTGCACACAGTACTCGTTGAATACATCCTGGATATTCTTGTGCAGCACGGACATCGTTTCAGCGCGCGTGTTCGCCTTCATGGCAGCAGCGTGGCCGACCAGCAGGTATTCCGGGTAATAGTCGGACAGCGCCGTCTGAAAGACGCGCGGTGCCGGGTCTTCCAGAATGCCGGGTGTGCGCCGCGCCGCTTCGATCAGCATCGCCTCGACCTGGCGCCAGGGCGTGTCGTAGCCGATCGTGACCTTGGTATCGACGATGAAGCCATGCCCCTGCACTACACGCGAGAAATTCTGGATGACCGTGCCTGTGATCAGCGAATTCGGCAAGGCGAGTTCCTGGCCCGTACCGGTCCGGATGCGCGTCGTGAACATGCCCAGTTCGGTGACGGTGCCTTCATGTTCCCCGACCCGGACATACTCGCCCATGCGAACCGTCCGCGTGTAGGTCACGATCAACCCGGCCGCGGCCTGGCCGACGAGGCTCGATGCACCGAGCGAGACCATCAGGCCGAGCAACACCGACAAGCCCTTGAAGGCCTCGGTCTGGGCGCCGGGCAGGTAGGGGTAGGCCATTGCCAGGGCAAACAGCCAGACGACCAGACCCACCAGGCGGCGGGTGGTCGGCATGGCTTCGGTGTCAAGCCAGCGTGGCGGCGAGTCGCCGGTGGCAAGGCGCTCCAGGAAGCCCTCGATCATGCTGATCAGCGAACGCGCAAGCAAGAAGATGACAATGGCAACGCCGAGCCCGGGAATGGCTTCGACGATGGCCTGCAGGATGTCAACCACGATGCCGATCAGATAACCGTTCAGGCTCTCCCCCCAGGGGCGGGTATAGGGGAACCGCGAGAGCATGAAACTCAGCCATTCATAGCTGAAGATCGTTACCAGCAGCCAGCGCAGAACTTCGACCAGGTGCCGCGCCATCGGGTAGACGTGCCGCTGATCGAGGAGGACGCTGCCGCCCAGTTTCAGGGTCGGCGCCTTGCTCGCGGCGAGGCGGACGAAGATCCTCACGAACCGGCGGTGAAGGCGCGCCAGGCCCCATAGCAGCGCCAGCCAGACCAGGGTGGCTATGCCGCCGGCGACCAGTGCCCGGATCAGGTTATCGGTGCTGCGCGCCTCTTCGGTCTCGTCGACGACCAGCTTGAGACGTTCCTTCTCCGCCGCGGCGACGTCGTCAATAGTTTCTTGCCCCAGCGGATCGAGGTCGCCCGGAGTGATGGTAAACATGAATTTCCGGTCAACGGTGACTCGCCTGCCCTGCTCTATCGTGCCGATCGCCACCTTGCCTTCTAAATCGCCGGAAATGATTTCGAGGATGTTGCGCCGTGCGCGATCCACCCGCTCCTCCGGCGACGTACCAAGGAAGGTACCGCGGAAAGTCATCACGTAGCGATTGCGCACCACCAGATCCGCCGGAGCGGCTGCGCTCTTTGCATTCGCGGCTTCCGCCGGATCACGCTTTGGGGCACCCCCGGCGGGCATGGACAGCAGGCTGCCGGCGACAAGCAGCAGGCAACTCAATCTGCGCAGCATGACATTCAGTTTCATGATCGAAATTCTCGCGGCGGCAGAAAATTCAGTCGCGCCGGGGGACCGACATGGAACGGCAGTTCGCCACCGGAGCGGAGGACGGGCATTTCAGGTGCATGGGCGCGAGTATCCCCGACCGTTTCCCCCCCGGTCAAGCCTATTTTTCGTCTCGCCATACGCAGGCTGGGCAGAGTTTCACCGCTATTCGCGAGGGCAGATTCAGGATTCGCCGAATGCGTCGACCGACCCGTAATAGTCGGCGCAGGTGACACGGCAACGGCGAGTTCCGGACGATCTTGCGCGAACCGAAAAGCCTCGCGCGATCCAGTCATGCTCTTCCGCACGCAACAACGCCACGCCTTGAACTTCAAGGCGTGGCGTGTCGTTTTGCTGGCGTCCCCACGGGGAGCTAGTCATATCCCCACTTTACACGGTTCCATGCCCTTCCAAGCCCCGAAGAACCGCAAGGGAGCCTGAGCGTGGATCAGGTCGGCGATGTTAGGCCGTTTGTGACACAGTCGCTAAATAACTAAGTAATTACTCTCGCTGCAACAGCCGCCTATTGGCCCACCCGACAGGACTCGAACCACCGACCCCCACCATGTCAAAGGGAGTCGGCCCAAAGCGCCACTCTTAACCAATTGATTTTTCTAGACTTCGACGCTAGCCACTTTCTAACGCTAGCCCGTAATAGCGCTGTAGTGCCCTGATTGGTCTCACTCACGTCACGTTTTAGCCATAATTCCATTTGCACCACCTTATGTCATAAGTGGTCGGTTTCAAGGAATATCACTACATCGCTAATGGATCCAAGACTTGAAAAGTGTCAGAAGTAGCCTCATACTTCTACCAGTCTCGAGGCCTCGCTATGGAAACCCTCACCAAACAAGTCTTGGAGTACGCCGCCGGAATGCCGGAGGGTACGCCTTTGGTCGCAAAAGAACTGCTGCACTTGGGCAGTCGCGCAGCCGTGGATCAAGTGCTGTCCCGCCTGGTGCGGCGCGGCTCCCTGCTACGTGCTGGCCGCGGTATCTATGTCCTGCCGGTCGAAAGCCGCTTTGGCACCCGCGCTCCTTCGGCGGTCAAGATGGTCGAGGGCTTGGCAAACCAGCGTGGGGAAACCATCGTGTCGCACGGCGCCGCCGCCGCCAACGCGCTGGGCCTCACCACGCAGGTGCCGATGAGGGCGGTATATCTCACGTCCGGCCCCAGCCGCCGCTTGAAACTGGGCGCGCAGATGGTCGAGTTCCGGCACGCACCAGTCTGGCAACTGATCTTTCCCGGGCGGGCCGCCGGCGAAGTAGTACGGGCACTGGCTTGGCTGGGCCCGGAGAAAGCCGGTGAAGCGATCCGGACGCTGCGCGCCAAACTACCACCATCCGCGCTGAAGGAAGTCGCGTCGGCACGAGCGCGCCTGCCGACCTGGATGGCTCAAGAAGTCAGCGCATTGATGACCCATGGCTGAGTTCTTCCAGCTCTCCACCGCCGAACGCCTGGATGCGCTCGACGCGGCCGCCAACACATCGGGCCTACTGCCCCATCTGCTGGAAAAAGACATCTGGGTGGTCTGGTCGCTGCGGCACCTCTTTGCTGGCCCCTACGCTGACCACTTGGTATTCAAGGGCGGCACGTCCTTGTCGAAGGCCTACGGTGTCATCCGGCGCTTCTCCGAAGACGTGGACCTGACTTACGACAT
>VEPA01000071.1 GCA_012026675.1 Betaproteobacteria bacterium
GCCCGGGATGAATCCGGGTGGGCAGGTGCCTTCGGCGGACGCGCGGTCGGCGCCATGGCACGCAAACGCGAAGAGGGAAAATAGGAGGCCGTGCAAAAATCGGAACTGTCTTGTCATTTTCGTGCCCGGTCCCTAGCCTCGCGCCATGAGGCGCCTTCCGAAGGCTCCTCGTTGTTCGGCAAAACTCCCGTCCGCATCGGACTGGCGCGGAATGGGCAGCTGCGCCAAGCTAACGGAGATGACCAAGCTGGCCAAGGAATACGATGTACCGGTGCTTGCGAGCGGCGTCATTGCGATAATTCTCTTCGGCGTGTCCGACCGACGCCATGAGCCAGCGCCACCCCATGGGTTCGTTAGGCGTTCGCCAAGGGTCATGGCCGCCTTCCTTCAGCGCTCGTGGCGGCGCAAGGTCGATAGGATCTCGCGTACCGCGGCGATGACCGCCTCCTGTGGGATTGATATGTTTGCCATGCTGTTTTCCCAATGATCAGGAAGTCCGGCCGGTGGGTTGGCATCGATCGATTCAAGAAAACGCCGGTAATCGTTCAGACTCAGGGCGACATCGGTTTTCGTGTCATCGAACCATTTGTTGCCCACTTCGGAAGCCAGATGATCGATCAAGCGTTTCCAATCTGCCACCAGGGCATCGGCGGTTCTTCCGTCAAGCGTGTGCGTCAACTGCCGCTGCCTTGCCTCGATCGCAAGGGCCGTCACCTTGAGTTCGGGGACATGCCAGAGGCTCCACCCCAGTCTGATGTCATATTTGTATTGGCACGAAGCATGATCGACGAGTGAACCGGATTTCTCCAGGGCCACGGCCGCATGCGCCGAAAGGACAAGGGCAGCAAGCAGGAGCTGAGAGGCGAAACCCGATGGCAGCGCGGTCGATATCGATTTTGATCGCGCAGCGGCATCGGCTTGTCATCAGATCGCGCGGAACCGGTACATCGGCGGCACCGAGAGCCGGATAAGAAGTACCAGTTCTTCGTATATGCTTGCCTCCAGAGGCTCGACGAGCATGGTCTCTCTTCTGGGCCGTGCCGGCAAAAGCGCCGTCTCGTAATGCGCCGCCATCTCGGTGTAGATGCGATTGACCTGCGGGTCGTAGAAGCAGGCTTTGACGATGGCGGTCTTGGCGTTGTCCGGCACGATGAGCTGCGGGACGTCGCCGATCGCCTCGAGCGCGCCGACGTGGGCGTCGATCCAGTCCGGAAGCGTCTGCGTCCAGCTGGCCTTCGCAAAAGTGAAGCTCGCCCCCCCCAGCACCACGACGACGCGATGCGCGACGGGTCGCGGGCGTCTGGGATACAGTGCGCGACCCGTTCGGCGATTCCAAGCCGCCGCTCAGACAGCGACAGCAGCATGACGCCGCCATCTGAGGTGATCCTGCCGCCATCGAAGGCGGCTGTGACTTTCTTACGCGCGATGGCTGGAAAGGAAAAGGCGGCGGTCGTATCGTCCAACATGGCGGGCGTGGCTGGCTCGAAAAGGCGATAAAGGATTGGCGTCGACAACAAAACCTTATTTCTATTCAGGCGCTTATGCTACGCTCATCACCGTTCCAATCCGCCCTTCGTGCATAAGACGGGCTAGCGTAGCTCGATGGAGGCGCGGCACCTCAAGGGAGCATTCATGACCCTGGACGACATGATTTCGGACGGCGAATTCAAAAATGGCCCGACCAATTTGCGGGGTATTAAGATTGCAACCGTGCGGTTTGGTGTATTTTATCTTATAGTTTTGATAATAATTGTTTCGACATCTTTATCTTCAGTGGAAGAAATATCAACAAAATTCATAGAATTAAGATTAATTCAGTTTCTATCCATTATTACGTTTTCAGCGTTGTTATCATATGTTATTTATATTCTACACGAAAAATTGACGGAAATTATGACTTCGGAAGATTCGTTGCCGATATTGCTCATTGCCTCATTCGCATTGTCATTGATGGCGGCTGCACTATGGGCTGGAGCGCATAATTTTTACCCGGCTCTCCTTGGGACGCCACCTGCCGCGCCGCATTCCCTTGACAACTTTGGGGGTCTTGTTGTCATTTCCTGGGGGTTTCTGTTCGGCTGGTCGTGCCTGTTCGTAGCGCTTGTTTTTGCCTTTGAGCTCAACGATCGCAAACTGCGTCTGGCGGCAATCCGTGAAGAGGCGCTGGGGGCCCAGATGCGCGCGCTGCGCTATCAGATCAATCCACACTTCCTGTTCAATACGCTCAATTCTATCGCGGGGCTGATCGAGGAAGGCGCGGCCACGCAGGCCGAGCGCATGGTCCTGTCGCTCTCAACCTTTCTACGCACCACACTCGCGCTCGATCCATTTCACGATGTGCCGCTCGCGGATGAGATCGCGCTTCAAAAAGAATATCTGGGCATCGAGCGGGAGCGGTTTTCCGAC
>VEPA01000142.1 GCA_012026675.1 Betaproteobacteria bacterium
GTCGACGATGACGGCGGCGTGGATGCGGCGCAGCTCGCCTTCCTGCTCGAATTTCTCGATTTCCACGGCGATGCCATAGGGCAGTTCCTCGCCGAGGTTGCGGAACAGCTTCTCGCGCAGGATTTCCGAAGCCATGAAGCGCTCGGAGCGGTCGGTGATGTCGTCGGCAGCGAACACCGGCGGGCCTTCCGGCAGGTAGCGCATCACGGCCTTGAGCAGTTCATCCGTGCCGATACCCTTCTCGGCCGACAGCGGCACCAGTTCGGCAAATTCGTGCAGCGCGGAAACCTTGGCGATGAAGGGCAGCAACTCCTTCTTGTCGGTGAGGCGGTCGATCTTGTTGATCACCAGCAGCACCGGCGTGGCGGCGGGCAGCATGCGCAGGATATCGGTTTCGCCGCTGCCCCAATTGCCGGCTTCGACCACCAGCAGGATCACGTCGACATCGGCGAAAGTCGAGGTCACGCTGCGGTTCATCAGACGATTGAGGGCATTCTTGTGCGTCATCTGGAAACCCGGCGTATCGACAAAAATAAACTGGGCATCGTCAGTGGTCAGCACGCCGTGAATGCGATGCCGGGTGGTCTGCGCCTTCTTTGAGGTGATGCTGACTTTGGCGCCGACCAGACGATTGGTCAGGGTCGACTTGCCGACATTGGGCCGGCCGATGACAGCCAGGTAGCCGGTACGAAACGCCTCGCTCATGATTTGATCTCTGCCATGGCGCGCTGCGCCGCCTGCTGTTCGGCGATGCGGCGGCTGCCGCCGCTGCCGGTGGTGCGGATGCCCAGTTCCGGAATCGCGCATTCGATGTCGAACTCCTGGGCGTGAGCCTCGCCACGCGTCGCCAGCAGTGCGTAGCGCGGCAAAGGCAAGTGCCGCCCCTGCAGAATTTCCTGCAAGGAGGTCTTGGGATCCTTGCCGGCATCATTTGGATCGATGCGAGTCATGGCCGACTGGTACAGACGCTCGATGACCTTGCGCGCCGCATCGAATCCGGCATCCACGTAGATCGCGCCAAAGAGCGCTTCCAGCGCATCGGCGAGAATCGAAGGGCGCCGGGCGCCGCCGCTTTTCAATTCGCCCTCGCCCAACTGGAGGAAGTCACCGAGAGCCAAATCCCGGGCGATGTCGACCAGGGTTTCCTGCCTTACCAGGCTTGCGCGCAGCCTGGAGAGTTCGCCTTCCTTGAGCGCTGCAAAGCTGTTGAAGAGCGTGCCGGCGATGACACAATTGAGGACCGAGTCACCCAGGAACTCCAGCCTTTCATTGTGGGGAGACCCGAAACTGCGATGAGTGAGCGCCTGGCGCAGCAACTCCGGCCGGCCAACGCCGTGGCCGAGCGCCGCCTCCAGACGCTCCAGCTTCATTGTTTGGCGCTGCTGCCCTCGAAATCGAAGACCAGGCTGACATTATGAAACAGCGGTACTTTTCTCTCATACTTGAAGGAAATCACCAGTTCGCCGCCTTCCTTGGTGATATCCAGATCCTCTGCTTTGACGCTCTTGACATCGTCCATGTCGGCGCGTTTGGTAAATGCATCGCGCACCTTCGCCACCGAGGCTTCCTTGAGGCTCGCATCGCCGGCGGTGCCCTTGACCGCCTTGACGAGATTTCCGTATTCGATCCAGGGTGGAATTGACTTCATCGCCAATAGCGATAGCACTGCCAGCACCGCGCCACCAAGCATGATTGCGTTCAGACTGAGTCCACGCTGAAATTTCATGTTTATCCCCTAGTGAAACGAACCGATCCGTTTCAGATCGGAAAAATTGAACCAGATGAAGAACGCCTTGCCGACCAGGTTTTCGTCAGGGACGAAGCCCCAGAACCGGCTGTCCTGCGAATTGTCGCGATTGTCGCCCATCATGAAATAGTGGCCGGGCGGAACCTCGCAACTGACCCCTTCGCTATTGTAGTTACATTTTTCCATGTACGGAAAACGCGTAATCTGCTGCACAAATGAGGGCGCCTCGGCCTCGACCAGAATATGGTGCTCGACGCTGCCCAGGGTTTCGACGAAGCGCGGGGTATAGAATAGTCGATCACGGTCGAGATAGTCGTCGGTCTTCTTCTGCGCGATCTCCCTGCCATTGACGCTGAGCTTCTTGTTGCGATAGACGATCTTGTCGCCCGGCAGGCCGACCACGCGCTTGATGTAGTCGAGCGAAGGATCCGGCGGATAGCGGAACACCACCACGTCGCCGCGCTGCGGCGAATTCAGTTCGACGATCTTTTTGTTGATCACCGGCAGGCGGATGCCATAGGTGTACTTGTTGACCAGGATGAAGTCGCCCACCAGCAGGGTCGGGATCATCGAGCCGGACGGGATCTTGAAGGGCTCGACGAGGAAGGAGCGCAGCAGGAAAACGGCGAGGATCACCGGAAAGAAGCTGCCGCCATACTCGACCCACCAGGGAGCAGGGGCGTCGGACGCGCGCTTCTTGCGGGCATGGAAGTGGTCGAAGGCCCAGACCAGGCCGGTGGCCACCACCAGGATGAAAAGGATCAGGGCGAAGTTCATTTGTCTCCCACGCGCAGCACTGCCAGGAAGGCCTCCTGCGGAATCTCGACGCTGCCGACCTGCTTCATGCGCTTCTTGCCGGCCTTCTGTTTTTCCAGCAGCTTCTTCTTGCGCGTAATGTCGCCGCCATAGCACTTGGCCAGCACGTCCTTGCGCATGGCCTTGACGTTTTCGCGGGCGATGATGGTCGAGCCGATCGCCGCCTGGATGGCCACGTCGTACATCTGGCGCGGGATCAGTTCGCGCATCTTGGCGGCCAGTTCGCGGCCGCGATACGGCGCGTTGGCGCGATGCACGATCAGCGACAGGGCATCGACCTTGTCGCCGTTGATCAGTACGTCGAGCTTGACCACGTCGGCCGCCCGGTACTCCTTGAATTCATAATCGAGCGAGGCATAGCCGCGCGAGACGGACTTCAGCTTGTCGAAGAAATCCATCACCACTTCGGCCATCGGCATGTCGTAGGTCAGCTGCACCTGGCGGCCGTGGTAGGCCATGTTCACCTGCGTGCCGCGCTTCTGCTCGCACAGGGTGATCACCGCGCCGAGATATTCCTGCGGCACGAAAATCTTGGTGGTGATGATGGGCTCGCGAATTTCCTCCATCTTCTGGACTTCCGGCAGCTTGGCCGGATTCTCCACCTGGATCGTGGTGCCGTCACGCATCAGCACTTCATAGACGACGGTCGGCGCCGTCGTGATCAGGTCCTGGTCGAACTCGCGCTCCAGGCGCTCCTGCACGATTTCCATGTGCAGCAGGCCGAGGAAGCCGCAGCGGAAGCCGAAGCCCAGCGCCTGAGACACTTCCGGCTCGTAATGCAGCGAGGCATCGTTGAGTTTGAGCTTTTCCAGCGAGTCGCGCAGGCTGTCGTACTGGTTGGATTCCACCGGATAGAGACCGGCGAAGACCTGCGACTTGATTTCCTTGAAGCCGGGCAGCGGTTGGGTGGCGCGGCGATCGGCGATGGTAACCGTGTCGCCGACCTTGGCGGCGTCGAGTTCCTTGATGCCCGAGATGATGAAGCCGACCTCGCCGGCCCGCAATTCCGGGCGGGTCACCGACTTTGGCGTAAATACGCCGACCTGTTCGCACAAATGCTGCGAGCCTTCCGCCATCAGCAGGATCCTGTCCTTGGCGCGCAGGGTGCCGTCGACGACGCGCACCAGCATCACCACGCCAACATAGTTGTCGAACCATGAGTCGATGATCAGCGCCTTCAGCGGCGCTTCCGGGTCGCCCTTGGGCGGCGGGATGCGGGTGATGACGGCCTCCAGCACGTCGTCGACGCCGCGGCCGGTCTTGGCCGAACACAAGATCGCCTCAGTGGCATCGATGCCGATGACGTCCTCGAGCTCGGTACGCGCGTTGTCGGGGGCGGCCGCCGGCAGGGCGATCTTGTTCAGCACCGGTACCACATCGACGCCGAGTGCGATGGCCGTGTAGCAGTTGGCGACAGTCTGCGCCGCGACGCCCTGCGAGGCATCCACCACCAACAAAGCGCCTTCGCAGGCCGACAGGGAGCGGCTGACTTCGTAGGAGAAATCCACATGCCCCGGCGTATCGATCAGATTCAGGTTGTAGGTCTTGCCATCGCGCGCCGTGTAACTGAGCGCCGCCGTCTGCGCCTTGATGGTGATCCCGCGCTCGCGCTCGATATCCATCGAGTCAAGAACCTGCGCCTCCATTTCGCGGTCGGACAAGCCGCCGCAGCGATGGATGATGCGATCGGCCAGGGTGGATTTACCGTGGTCGATGTGGGCAATGATGGAGAAGTTGCGGATGTGATCCATGAGGTCAACAGCGCTCTTTCAGGGGCTGTTGAGCACCTTGGAGGCATAAAAGCAAGGGGCGGATTTTAGCCCAAAGAGCCTAAATACTCACGCACTTTCGCCGCATCGAGAAAGTAGTGGCACAACTCGTGCCCCTCGACATCGACCAGAACCGGCACCAGTTCGTTGTATTTGGCTTCAAGGGCCGGATCGGCATCGACATCCACTACATCGATGTCGAAAAATGCCACGCCGGGCTCGCCGCGCAGGGTTTGCAGCGCGGCGAGCATGTCGTCGCACAGATGGCAGTAATCGCGGCTGTACAAACGCAACCGCGGCGCCGACCGGCCGTCCGAACAATTACTTATCGGACGGGCCCTTGATGGTGATAAAGGTCTGCGAATCGCCGCGCTTGACCAGCAAGGTCAACGTCGCGCCTTTTTCGAGGCCCTTCAATATGTCATTGAATTGCGACAGGGACTTGATGTCTACCTGACTGCCCTTGGCGATTGCCGACAGGATGATGTCGCCGGCCCGCACTTCGCTGCGCATACTGCCGTTCTTGACATCTTCGACAATCAAGCCGTGCTGGATGTCCAGGGCCTTCTTCTGCTCAGCCGTCGGTACGGCCAGCACCAGTCCGAGCCGGTTCGCAGCCTGCGACTCGGCAGGCTTGCCGCCGCCGCGGGCGGCGAGCGACGTCTTGCCTTCTTCGTCTGGTATTTCGCCAACCGTGACAGTCAGTTCGCGTGAACTGCCCTTGCGCCAGACCTGCACCACGGATTTGGTGCCGGGGCGTGTGCTGCCCACCATGCGCGGCAGGTCGACGGACTCGGTCACGGCCTTGCCGTCGAACTTGAGGATGATGTCGCCGACCTCGATGCCCGCCTTGTCCGCCGCCGAGCCCTTCTCAACCGAGGCCACCAGTGCACCTTGCGGCTTGCCGAGATTGAAGGATTCCGCGAGTTCCTTGCTGACTTCCTGGATGCCGATACCCAGACGACCGCGACTCACCTTGCCTTTGGCTTTCAGCTGACCCTGGATTTCGTTCGCCAGATCGATCGGAATCGCAAAGGACAGGCCCATGGAGCCGCCGGAACGCGAAAAGATTTGCGAGTTGATGCCGATCACCTCGCCTTTCAGGTTGAACAGCGGCCCGCCCGAATTGCCCGGATTGATCGCGACGTCGGTCTGGATGAAAGGCACATAGTTCTCGTGAGCCAAAGAACGCCCCTTGGCGCTGACGATACCTGCCGTTACCGTATTCTCGAAGCCGAAGGGCGAGCCGATCGCCACCACCCATTCGCCGACCTTGAGCTTGGTCGAATCACCGAGTTTCGCCACCGGCAGATTGCCGGCTTCGATCTTGATCAGGGCCACATCGGTACGCTTGTCGGTGCCCAGCACCTTGGCCTTGAACTCGCGCTTGTCGGTGAGTTTGACCAGCACTTCGTCGGCTCCCTCCACCACATGCGCATTGGTCAGGATGTGACCATCGGCGCTGATGATGAAGCCCGATCCCAGCGAGCGGCTCTTGAACTCTTGCGGCAGGCCGGGTTGATTCGGAATCTGGCCGGGGAAGAAGCGGCGCAGGAGTTCCTGGGCGGCTTCGTCGCCGTCGAACGGAAACTGGGGACCGCCGCGACGCCCCTTGATGACCTGGGTGGTACTGATATTGACCACCGTAGCGCCCTGCTTCTCGACCAGTTCGGTGAAATCGGGGAGATCACGACCCTGCGCATGCAAGGACAGTATCGATGAAAGCACCAGCGCAAGAGTAATGACAAACTTTTTCATTGTTGCTCCTTGAATCGTATTTTCATGGTCTCCACCTGCAAAGAAAACAGATTGGTGTCGCTGCGCGCACGCATCTCGCCGCGTCGCAGCAGCATCAGGCCACAGCCCAGGCCAAGCAGCGTTCCCGTCATGGCCCCGGCATCGCCTGCCGCGAACTGTCCGATCACCGCCCCGCCAATGGCCAGCAGCAGCGGCAGCACATAGGACAGCAGCGAGGCGCGCCACACCGTCCCGTCGGCGACGGTGAGTTGCACGTGATCGCCGACGCGGGCGCCGATGCGGTTATCCAGCCGGTAGCGACGCGGTCCCGTGCCCAGGCCGAGCAGACCCGTCTGGCAGGCATCCGCAGTCTTGCAACTGCCGCAGATTGGGGCGCGCCCGGGAACTTCAACCCAGACCTCGCGACCTTCCACGGCCACTACGACTGCCTCGCACTGGCTCATTTGCGCCTGCGCTCCAAGCCTTCGCCAATGCGCCTGACGGCGATCGCCGGAACTTCACCCATGACCACCACGCGATGCTCGTCGATCTGGCGCCGATAGACGTTGACCGGTCCGAGGGTGGCCGTCGTCTCCCGCTCCCCGACCGCCCCGCCGGGTTCGATGAATACCGAGATCGTCGCCAGACCATCGGAAAACACCACATGCAGACTCTCGGAATTCGCCGCACCGGCCTCACGCCTCATGGCGGCCACCTTGCGAAATCCAGGCAGCTGCGTGCGAAAGGTCCAGCCCAGATCTTCCGGCCGCAAATCCGTGGTGCGCGTCTGCTGCACTCGCACTCGTTCAAGGTCGTAACCAGGTTTCAGGGCGCCTTGCTCCAGCGGACCGCCGATCTTGACATGGGTGAAGGCAAAGGACTCCAGCGCTTCGCCATTTGCGCCAAGGAGCGTGGCCTTCAGCAACAAGCCGCTGCCCGCATCCATCCAGAACTCGTGCCCATAGCGCCACTCGTCACGCGGCTTGAGCAGAACGGCACGACTGCTCACCCCCGCAATTCGCCCCGAACTGCCGCCTTGAATCGCATAGTGCTCCGGCAAGCTGCCCAGGCCCGCAGGGAGCAAAGCGGGAAATCCGCGCTGCCTGGATAAGCGTTCGACGATAAGCAGTCTTTCCTCGGGGAAAAAGCATTTGACTTCGCTGTCGGCACGCAAGACCTCGCGCGGACTGCCGTCGAGTGCTTCGATGCGCTCGACTTCAACGCCATCACTGAACGAATGCGCAATCCGCGAGGTGTCTACCCGGGCACCGCTGCGATAGACGAAAACACCGCTGTAGGTAAGCTGTCGCGAGCCTTGCGCGATGCGCTGGAGAAGCGCCAGCCCATCCTCGGCAAATGCCGGCTTGCTTGCCAGCATGGGCGTCAGCAGAATTGCGGACAGAATCAGCAGCGGAATGCGCAGCGGCATCAGCGTCCCTCGCCGGTTGCCGCCACGGTGCGGATGTTGCGCGCAGCGCCGCCGATGACTCCGCTCGGCGCATAGGCCTGGTGCGCCACCAGATATTCCTGCAGGCGCGGCGTGGATTGGGCCTGCGCCACCACCGGCCCCGATTTGGCGGCGGCCAGGCCCCTCGCCACCGCAGGCAAGCCGCTGCCATCGGGCGTCCGTACCCGCCCGGCGACCACGGCAACTCCGGCAGCGGATGCCGCCAGCGCCAGCAGCGGCCGCTGCCACGCCGGGGCGCGTCGGGCTGCGGGAGCCATCACCGTGGGTTCCATGTCCAGCGCCGCCATGACGCGCGCTGTGACGTCAAGATCGAGCCTGCGTTCGCCGCGCAATGCCGCGCCGATCAGTTGGCCGTCATTCCACTCGCGGCGCAAATCCTCGTTGTGGCGCAGGGCCTGCAACGTCTCGACGACCTCGTGCTGCTCGAGTTCGCCATCCATCAGGGCTGAAATCCGCGTCTTCATGTCATCACCATCTCTTGTCGGGGGCCGCATCAAGCAAGGGCCTCAATTTTTCCGATATCGCGTCACGTGCACGGAATATCCTCGAACGGACGGTTCCAATCGGACACTCCATGACTTGCGCAATTTCCTCATACGACAAACCGTCAATCTCGCGCAGCACAATTGCCGTGCGCAAGTCTTCGGGCAGGGCTTCCATGGCAGCGTTCACAGTCTGGCCGATTTGCTTGGTCATCAACAGGCGCTCGGGCGTGTCGTTGTCGCGCAACAGATCGGCATCGTCGTAGCCCTCCGCCTCCTCGCTGTCCACCCCGGTCGTCGCCGAAGCACGCCGGCCATGGGTAATCAGCCAGTTCTTCGCGGTATTGACGCCGATCCGGTAGAGCCAGGTGTAAAAGGCGCTGTCGTTGCGAAAGCCCGGCAAGGCCCGGTAGGCCCGGATGAAGCTGTCCTGAACGATATCCTCCACCTCGGCCGAGTCACGCACCATGCGCGAAATCAGACGCCCGAGCTTGCGCTGGTACTTGGAAACCAGCAGACCGAAAGCCTGCTTGTCGCCCGCCTGCACCCGCTCGACCAGTATCCGGTCTGCTTCGCGATCTCCCATGGAGTTTGCTGTTGGTTCCCGCCTGTTGGACATGTGCGGCCAGAAGCTGGCCGCAAGCGAGTATAACAAGCCACTCCGCCCACATTTCGCATCACAATGAATCCAATGCTGCAACCGTTGCCGACAGTGACCGGAGGCTTTGCAAATAGTTCCACAAAGTCAGCAGTGATATAGTCCCGCCCCATGAATCCGGCTGCCATCCAGCATTTCGACGTCCTCATCATCGGCAGTGGCCTGGCCGGCCAGTCCCTGGCCTTGCGGCTCGCCGACAGTCGCCGCGTGGCGCTGGTCACCAAAAGGACGCTGACGGATTCCGCTTCCGCCTGGGCGCAGGGCGGGATCGCCGCGGTGCTCGATCCCGCCGACAGCGTCGACGCCCATATCGACGATACCTTCACGGCCGGCGCCGGGCTGTGCGATCCGAGCGCTACCCGCTATGTCGTCGAGCATGGCCGCGAGGCCATCGAATGGCTGGGCGCCCGCGGGGTTCCGTTCACGCCGGATGATTCGCCGCTGGGCTTCCATCTGACGCGCGAGGGCGGTCACGGCCAGCGCCGCATCATCCATGCTGCCGACGCAACGGGTACGGCAGTACAACAGACCCTGACCGAACAGGTGAAGAACCATCCCAACATCACCGTTCTGGAACGGCACATTGCGGTCGATCTGATCCCCGCCGCCAAGCTTGGCCTACCGCGCAATCGCTGCCTCGGCGCCTATGTGCTCGACATTGCCCGCGACCGCGTGCTGACGCTCGGCGCCAGTCACACGGCGCTGGCCACCGGCGGCGCCGGCAAGGTCTATCTGTACACCACCAACCCCGACACGGCCACCGGCGACGGCGTGGCGATCGCGTGGCGTGCCGGCTGCCGCGTGGCCAACATGGAGTTCATCCAGTTCCACCCGACCTGCCTGTATCACCCGCATGCCAAGTCATTCCTGATTTCGGAGGCCCTGCGCGGCGAAGGCGGCCTGCTGCGCCTGCCCGACGGCACGCGTTTCATGCCCGACCACGACAGCCGCGCCGAGCTTGCGCCGCGCGACATCGTCGCCCGCGCCATCGACTTCGAGATGAAGCGTCACGGCCTCGATTGCGTGTTCCTCGACATGACGCACAAGTCCGCCGATTTCCTCCAGGATCACTTCCCGACCATCCATGCCCGCTGCCTGCAACTGGGCATCGACATCACCAGGGAGCCGCTCCCCGTGGTTCCCGCCGCCCACTACAGTTGCGGCGGCGTGGTCACCGATCTGGCGGCGCGCACCGACCTGGCGGGACTCTATGCCGTGGGTGAAACCGCCTTCACCGGTCTGCACGGCGCCAACCGCCTGGCGTCGAACTCGCTGCTCGAATGCCTGGTGTTCTCGGCCTCCGCGGCACAGGACATACTCGCCGCGCCCGTCGAGCCCCTGCCGCATCTGCCGCAATGGGACGAAAGCCGGGTGCGCGATGCCGACGAGGAAATCGTCATATCCCACAACTGGGCCGAGTTGCGCCGCTTCATGTGGGATTACGTCGGCATCGTGCGCACCAACACGCGCCTGGAACGCGCCCTGCACCGCATTCGCCTGCTGGAAAAGGAAATCGATGAGTACTACGTCAACTACCGGGTCGGCAACGACCTCATCGAACTGCGCAACCTGGTGCTGACCGCCCATCTGATCGTGAAAAGCGCGCAGCGCCGGCACGAGAGCCGTGGGTTGCACTTCAGCCGCGACTACCCGGATACCTTGCCGCGCGCGCTGGAAACGGTGCTGCATCCGCGCCAGCCCTGACGGCAGGTGCTTTCAGGCCGATGTCGCGGCAGTTGAACGCCAGCGCAGCCAGAGCCGCAACTGGCGGAAATCTTCTTCCGACAAACTGTCGCCAAGCAGGGTCATGGAGCGCAATGGGCCCTGACTCCGGTACAGCAGTACCACCAGGAACGACAGAACCAGGGTATGCGGATGCACCACTGCTTCGCTTGCCGTACCGTCAGCGCCGACTATTCCAATAGTCCCGTCACCGCCCAGCACCAGCGACGCGAACGGCAGCGGACGACGCATGCGCGCCAGCGAGGCCCCGACCAGCAGCAGAAAACCCGCTGCCAGCCAGGCGGGCAGATTGGCGGCGAGCACGGCACCGGCCGCGACAAGGTGGGCCAGCGACTGGATCGCACGCAGCCGCTGCGATGGCTTTAGGGAAACCGAAAGGGAGGCGACCGGCTTCATCGCCCGGATGAATCAGACGCGGCGGAAGACCAATGAGCCGTTGGTGCCGCCGAAACCGAAATTGTTCTTCAACGCGACATCAATCTTCATCGTGCGTGCCGTATTGGCGCAGTAATCCAGATCGCATTCCGGATCCTGGTTGAAGATATTGATGGTCGGCGGCGATATCTGGTGATGCGCGGCCAGCGCCGTAAGCACCGACTCGAGGCCGCCGGCCCCGCCGAGCAGGTGGCCCGTCATCGACTTGGTCGAGTTGACCACGGTCTTTCTTGCCGCATCGAGGCCGAAAGCCAGTTTGATGGCCTCGGTTTCGTTCTTGTCGCCGAGGGGCGTCGACGTGCCGTGAGCATTGACGTAATGCACCTGATCCGGATTGACCCCGGCATTCTTCAAGGCATTGACCATGCTGCGACGGGGACCGTCGGTATCCGGCGCGGTCATGTGGAAGGCGTCGGCGCTCATGCCGAAGCCGGCGAGTTCGGCGTAGATCTTCGCCCCGCGCGCCCTGGCATGCTCATATTCCTCCAGCACCATGACGCCGGCGCCCTCGCCCATGACGAAACCGTCGCGATCCTTGTCCCAGGGCCGGCTTGCCGTCACTGGATCGTCATTGCGCGTGGATAGCGCCTGGGCCGAGGCGAAGCCGCCGATCGCCAGCGGCGAAATGGTCGCCTCGGCACCACCGCAGACCATCACATCGGCATCACCGTACTCGATCATCCGCGCCGACAGGCCGATCGCGTGCAGGCCCGTGGTGCAGGCCGTGACCACGGCGATGTTGGGCCCCTTAAGGCCGCACATGATCGACAGGTTGCCCGAGATCATGTTGCTGATCGTGCCCGGAATGAAGAAGGGAGATATCTTGCGCGGACCGCCGGCGAGGTAGTCGTTGTGCGTATCCTCGATCATCGGCTCGCCGCCGATGCCTGAACCGATATTGACCCCGATGCGCTCGGCGTCAGCCTGCGGGCCGTCCAGCCCGGCATCGCGCAGTGCCTGGATCCCCGCCGCCATGCCGAAATGGATGAAGGTATCCATGCGGCGCGCTTCCTTGGCCGACAGGTAGGCAGCGACGTCGAAGTTCTTGACCTCGCCGGCAATCTGCGCCTTGAAGGCCGACGGATCGAACTTCGTGATGCGGCCGATGCCGCTCTTGCCGGCCGTGAGGTTTTCCCAGGCTTCGGCTACCGTATTTCCGACCGGGGAAATCACCCCCAGTCCGGTTACCACCACACGGCGTCGCGACACGTTGTACTCCAGACGATGGACGGCGCTTGCCGATTACTTCTTGACGTTGGCGTTGACGTAGTCGATCGCCTGCTGCACGGTGGTGATCTTCTCTGCGTCTTCGTCAGGAATCTCGCACTCGAACTCCTCATCCAGCGCCATGACCAGTTCAACCGTATCGAGCGAGTCGGCACCGAGATCGTCCACGAAGTTGGACTCGTTCTTGATGTCGGCTCATTGACGCCCAGTTGCTCGGCGACGATCTTCTTGACGCGTTGTTCGATGTTCTCCATCTTGAAACTCCTTCCCTTGAATGTTCGGGTGGTGAAAAGTTGCGTATTTTAGCAGCCGGATGCCCTCGCGGGTTTGACATCCGGTCAGGTCATGTACATGCCGCCATTGACATTCAGCGTCGTGCCGGTGATGTAGCCGGCACGCTTCGATGCAAGGAAGGCCACGGTCGCCGCAATCTCGTCCGGGTGTCCGAGACGGCCCAGCGGAATCTTGCCGAGCAGGGCATCGCGCTGCGCATCCGGCAGGGCGCGAGTCATGTCGGTATCGATGAAGCCCGGCGCCACGCAATTGACGGTGATGTTGCGGCTGCCGAGTTCCTGCGCCAGCGCGCGGCTCATGCCGGCGACGCCGGCCTTGGCCGCCGCGTAGTTGGCCTGACCCGGATTGCCGGCTTCGCCGACCACCGAGGTGATGTTGATGATGCGCCCGTAGCGCGCCTTCATCATGCCGCGCATGACCAGTTTGGAGAGGCGGAACACGGCCTTGAGATTGGTCTCGATCACCAGGTCCCACTCGTCGTCCTTCATGCGCATGGCCAGATTGTCGCGGGTGATGCCGGCGTTATTGACCAGAATCGACACCGCACCGTATTTCTTTTCGATCTCGCCGATCAGCGCCTCGCAGGCGGCCACTTCGGTGACATTCGCAGTCGCACCCCAGCCGGTGAGGCTTGCGGCATCCAGCGCCTTCTGGATATCGGCGGCGCCGGCTTCCGTGGTCGCGGTACCGATAACGGTGGCGCCCCGGGCGCCGAGTTCCAGCGCGATGGCGCGCCCGAGACCGCGCGTAGCGCCCGTCACCAGGGCAATCTGTCCCTTCAAATCAGGCATCTCAGGCTCCCTTGATAGTTGCCAGCGCGGCATCGACGCCGGCCAGATCATTCATCGCTGCGCCGGTCAGGCTCTCGACGCAGCGTTTGACCAGTCCCGACAGGACCTTGCCCGGACCGCATTCGAAGACGTGGGTCACGCCGGCCGCCTGCATCGCCTGCATGGTCTCGACCCAGCGCACCGGCGAGGCCGCCTGGCGCACCAGCGCATCCCTGATAGCCTCCGGATCCACCAGTTGCGCGACATCGACGTTGTTGACCACGGAAATGCGCGGTGCGCTCAGGGACACCGCCGCCAGATGGATTTTCAGCGCGTCGGCGGCAGGCTGCATCAGCAAGCAATGGAAGGGCGCCGATACCGGCAGCATCAGCGCGCGCTTGGCACCTTTCGCCTTGACGAGTTCCGCCGCACGCTCGACCGCCGCCTTGTGGCCGGCGATCACGGTCTGCTTCGGCTCGTTGAAATTCACTGCCTGTACCACCTGCCCCTGCGCCGCCTCGGCACAGGCGGCGACCACGCCGGCGGCATCGAGGCCCATGACGGCCGCCATTGCGCCCTCGCCCGCCGGCACCGCGGCCTGCATCGCCCTGGCGCGCTGTTCAACCAGCGGTACCGCATCCTTCAATTGCAGTACGCCGGCAGCGACCAGCGCGGAATACTCGCCGAGGCTGTGGCCGGCCACCATCGCCGGCGGCATGCCACCTTTTTCCAGCCAGAAGCGATAGACGGCGATGTCCGCCGTCAGCATCAGCGGCTGCGTGTTCACCGTCTGGCTCTGCGCTTCTGCCGGTCCGTCGTTTGCCAGTTGCCACAGGTCGCGCCCCAGCGCAGACGACGCTTCGTCGAAGGTGGCACGGATCACCGGCGAGCCGCCGTAACCCGCCATCATGCCGAGGGATTGGGAACCTTGTCCGGGAAAGACGAGCGCAAATTTCATTTCATTCCTTCCGCGAGTCTTCAGTGAAGGCTAATGCCCGCGACAGCGAGCGTTATGCCGGAGCTAAACACCAGTGCAAATTTCATTTCGCTTGTCTCGCCTTCAGAACTTGAGCAGGGTTGCGCCCCAGGTAAAGCCGCCGCCGACGCCTTCCAGCAGCAGATGCTGGCCACGGCGGACCCGACCGGCGCGCACCGACTCGTCGAGCGCGAGCGGTATCGACGCCGCCGATGTGTTGCCATGATGCTGCAGCGTGACGATGCACTTTTCGGCGGGAATGTGCAGTTTCTTCGCAGTTGCCTGAAGGATGCGCACATTGGCCTGGTGCGGAATCAGCCAGTCGACCTGGGCCGATTCCATGCCGGCCGCGACGAGTACTTCCTGCGCCACTTCGGCGAGTACCTTGACCGCGAATTTGAACACGGCCTGCCCATCCATGCGCAGGAAGGGATCGCCGGTGACGACTCCGCCGCAGACGTGGCCCGGCACGGAGAGGATGCCGTGGTAGCTGCCGTCGGCGTGGAAGGCGCTGGCCAGCAGGCCCGGCTGGTCGCCGGCTTCAAGTACGACAGCGCCGGCACCGTCGCCGAAAAGGACGCAGGTGCCGCGATCATTCCAGTCGAGGATGCGCGAAAACACCTCGGCGCCGACCACCAGCGCGCACTTGTGCGAGCCGGACTTGATGAACTTGTCGGCAATGGTCAGCGCGTAGACGAATCCGCTGCAAACAGCCTGCACGTCGAAGGCCGGCGCGCCGTTGGTGATGCCCAGTTTGTTCTGCAGGAGAGCCGCGGTACTGGGAAAAACGTAATCGGGAGTCGAGGTGGCGACGATGATGAGATCGACATCATTGGCGGCGCGACCGGCGGCATCCAGTGCCCGGCGACTGGCCTCGAATGCAAGGTCGCTGCTGGCCACGCCGGAGGAAGCCAGGTGGCGACTGCGGATCCCGCTGCGTTCGACAATCCACTCGTCCGACGAGTCGATGCCGTGGGCGGCAATCAGCCCGGCATTGCTGACAGGCTCGCCGGGGAGGAAACTGCCGGTGCCGCTGATTTTTGTATAGGTCATCCCGTCTTCCATCAATCGCAAAGAGTCGGCGCCGGCAGGACGGCGGCCATGCGGGCGGCAATGGCTTCCGGCAGCCGCTGGCGCGCCTCCTCGGCCGCCTTTTCCAGCGCGCAACGGAATGCCATCTGATCTGCCGAGCCGTGGCTCTTGACCACGATACCCTTGAGCCCGAGCAGGCTCGCACCGTTATAACGCCGCGGATCGAAACGCTGGCGAAAGGATTTCAGCACCGGCATCGCCACCAAGGCTGCGATTTTGGTGAAAACATTGCGCGAAAATTCTTCCTTGAGCGCGCCGCCTATCATGTGCGCCAGACCCTCGGCCGCCTTCAGGGTGACGTTGCCGACAAATCCGTCGCACACCACCACGTCTGCCGTGCCCTTGAAAATGTCATTGCCTTCGACATTGCCGACAAAATTCAGATCGGTGGCGCGCAGCAACTCGGCCGCACGCTTGACCGCCTCATTGCCCTTGATCGCTTCCTCGCCGATGTTCAGCAAACCCACCGTGGGCCGCTCCTTGTGCTCCAGCGCCGACACCAGCAGGGAACCCATGATGCCGAACTGCAGCAGGTGTTCCGGCGTGCAATCGACATTGGCGCCCAGATCCAGCACATAGGTGCTGCCGCGTTCGGAAGGCAGCACTGAACAGATGGCAGGCCGGTCGATGCCGGGCAGCGTCTTCAGCACGAAGCGGGAAACGGCCATCAGGGCGCCGGTATTGCCGGCCGACACGGCGGCGTCGGCGACGCCTTCCTTGACCAGATCGATGGCGACCCGCATCGAGGAGTCCTTCTTGCCGCGCAATGCGCTGGCGACCGCCTCGTCCATCTCCACCACTTCAGACGCATGGCGGATCGACAAGCGATCGCCGAACTCGTTCGCCAGGCGCTCCAGCTCGGGGCGCAAGAACTCGTCGCCGCCGACCAGAATCGCGGCGCAATCGGTGTCATGACGCAGGAATTCGAAGACAGCGGGCAGGGTTACCGACGGACCATGGTCGCCGCCCATACAATCCACCGCGAGGGTGATCGTCATTGCTTACGTGATCTTCCGAGGCTCTGGATGTAAAAACGGCCGGACGCGCCTTGCGCATCCGGCCGGATTCAGCAAGCTGAATTACTCGCCCTTGGCCTTCACGACCTTCTTGCCGCGATACACGCCGGACGGCGAAATGTGGTGGCGCAGGTGGACCTCGCCCGTGGTCGGCTCGACGGCAAGTGGCGGATTTGTCAGGAAATCATGCGCACGATGCATGCCGCGCTTGGAGGGGGACTTCTTGTTCTGTTGTACGGCCATTTTGCTACTCCTTGTTTCGTTGCTTCTTTAAAGCGGCCAGCGCCGCAAACGGCGATGGACCATTTTCTGTTGCGTTGCCCGAAGGCAGATTGCATTGCTCATGTCGCGGCGCGATGGGCAGCGCCAACAGCACTTCTTCCTCAACCAGCGACAGCACCGCCAGTGCCTTTTCGGCTTCTATGGCATCCGCACTGTCATCGGCCAGATCGTCGTCCGGCCACTCCTCCCCCGGCGCTATCAGCTGCAATCGGCTGCTGATAGCCAGCGGGAACTCCACGCCACCCAGACATCGCTGGCAATGCAGCACCGGCTCGCCTGCGATATCCACCTGCAACCACGATTTACCCTTGTCGTCCCGCGATCCCTCGAGCCGAACCGACAAGAAACCCTCCGTACTCGCCAGAAGGTCTGCCAAACGAGGCAGTTCATCCAGTCTGACGTTACGCTCCAGCATGCCGCCGCTACGCGCGAACTCAAGGTAGTCTATGACTGCTCCGGCAATTGAATCAGCCACGGACTAGACGCTCGCGCGACAAAAGCGGCGGATGATATCATGCCCGGCCCTGCATTTTCAAGTCTGAAACATGGCGCGCCTGCTCGTTCTTGCCTCCACCTCGCCCTTCCGCCGCGAACTCCTGGCGCGCCTGCAGATCCCTTTCGAGACCGTAGCGCCGCAGACCGACGAATCCGCCCTGCCTGGCGAAACTCCTGTTGCCACCGCCCGGCGCCTGGCTGAGGCCAAGGCTCGCGCCGTCATGCAGCGCTACCCCGATGCCCTGATCATCGGTTCCGACCAGGTGGCCGCCAATGGCAACGAGCGCTTCGGCAAGCCGGAGAGGCGCGAGAATGCCATCGCCCAGTTGCGCCTGATGCGCGGAAAAGAGGTGGTCTTCCATACCGGACTGTGCCTTCTCAACGCCGAAACCAGCCGGGCGCAAGTCTGCTGTGTGGACACCCACGTCGGCTTCCGCGACCTCGACGATGCCGAAATCGAGTCTTACCTGGACAAGGAAGACGCGCTCAACTGCGCCGGCAGCGCCAAATCCGAAGGACTGGGGATTTCCCTGCTGTCCTATCTGCGCGGCGACGACCCCAACGCGCTGATCGGCCTGCCGCTGATCGCCCTGTGCGACATGTTGCGCGCAGAAGGCCTGCGTTTGCCATGATGCCTGCCATAAGCCGAGAGCCCATGTCCGGCGCGCTCTGGCTTTTGCCCGTTGCCCTCGGCGATACCCCCTGGGAAAACTGTTTGCCGGCAGCGACGCGCGAAGCCGCCTGCCGGCTGACGCATTTCGTCGTCGAAAACGCCAAAACAGCGCGCGCCGAACTCAAGCGCATGGGCCATCCTTTGCCCCTGCGCGAGTTGGCCATCGAGCAGTTGCCGACCACGCTCGCCCCTACCGATATCGAACGCCTGCTGGCTCCGCTGCAGGCCGGCCACGATCTCGGCCTGATGTCGGAAGCGGGCTGTCCGGCCGTGGCCGATCCCGGCGCCTTGCTGGTGCGCCGCGCACACGAAACCGGCATCACCGTCAGGCCGCTGGTCGGCCCGTCCGCGCTGCTGCTGGCGCTGATGGGCTCCGGACTCGCCGGCCAGCGCTTCGCCATCCACGGCTACCTGCCGGCGCGCGAACCTGAACGCAGCCGTCGCATCGTCGAACTCGAAGGCGAATCGGCGCGCCAAAGGCAAACCCAGATCTTCATCGAAACTCCCTACCGCAACAACGTGCTGTTCAAGGCCCTGCTGTCCGCCTGCCGGCCGCGAACACGCCTGTGCGTCGCAACCGACCTGAGCCTCGTCAACGAAAGAATTGCGACGCTCCGCGTCTGCGACTGGAAAGCCGCTTCGCCGCCGGATCTGGACAAACGCCCTACGGTTTTTCTTCTGCTCGCCGACTGAGATGCAGCCCCAGGTCAAACTGCTGCAATTGTTCGACTGGGACTCGCTGCACGAGAAGGCCAGGTTGCGCGAAGAATTGGCCACCGGCCTGCTGCAACCGCAGGCCTCGATTGCGCCCAAGTTCTTCTACGATGCACTCGGCTCGCGCCTGTTCGAGGCGATTACCGAACTGCCGGAGTACTACCCGACCCGCACCGAGGCGGCGATTTTCAGCGAGCATCTGCCCGCCATAGGCGAGGCGCTGGGCACGGATTTCACGCTGATCGACCTCGGTTGCGGCAGTTGCGTCAAGGCTGGCAGACTGTTCCATGCCGGCCTGCTTCCGGCACGCTACGTCGCAGTCGATATTTCGGTCGACTTCCTGCGCGATTCGCTGCACAAGCTGAAGCGTGAATTGCCGGCCATTGACATGACCGGGCTGGGCCTGGATTTCACCGACGAACTGCAACTGCCAGCGGAACTGCCGCCGCAAAAGCGCATGTTCTTCTATCCCGGCTCCAGCATCGGTAACTTCAGCCCGCCCGAAGCCTGCACCTTCCTCAAGCGTCTGGCCGGACAGATGGACGCCACCGGCGGCCTCCTGATAGGGGTCGATCTGATCAAGGACAAGGCCGTACTCGATGCCGCCTATGACGACCCTCTTGGCGTCACCGCCGCCTTCAACCGCAATCTGCTGCGCCATGTCAACGCCCGACTCGATGCAGATTTCGCCATCGGCGACTGGCAGCATCTGGCCTTCTTCAACGAAGCAGACGCCCGCATCGAAATGCATCTCGTGGCACGCCGCGAGCTTGACGTCAGTTGGCCGGATGGCGCTGGCCGCGGCAGCCGCCACTTCGCCGCCGGCGAACGGATACACACCGAGAATTCGTACAAGTATTCGCCGGCGGGATTCAGGACCTTGCTCTCCGCGGCCGGATTCACCGACATCCGGATGTGGACCGACCCGCGTGCCTGGTTCGGGCTGTTTTTCGCCCGTCAGGCCGCCACGCGCACCTGAGCCGGTCCGGATTCGAGCCGGCCGACGACAGTCGCCACGGCAAAGCCCTCGCCGCGAAACACCTCAAGCACCTGCTCGACGGCCGCAGGCGTACAAGCCACCAGCAGGCCGCCGCTGGTCTGCGGGTCGGTCAGCAGGGCGCGCTGCATGGTGGTAATCGCCGGATCCAGCGCCACATCGTCGCCATAGGCCATCCAGTTGCGCGCCGATGCGCCGGTGATGTAGCCGGCAGTCGCCAGGCGTTCGACGTCGGTCAGCATGGGAATGGATCCCATGTCGAGAACTGCCGAAAGTTTCGCCCCACGGCAGACCTCCAGCAGGTGGCCGAGGAGGCCGAAGCCGGTGATGTCGGTCAGGGCATGCACGGCATCGAGATGCGCCAGATGCCGTCCCGGCGTATTGAGCTGGGTGGTGCTGGCGATCATGGCGGCATAGCCGGCGGCATCGAGCGCACCCTTCTTCAGCGCCGCCGACAGCACGCCAACACCCAATGGTTTGCCAAGAATCAGAACGTCGCCGGCGCGGGCTCCGGCATTGGTCTTGACCTTGTCCGGATGGACCAGGCCCATGACCACCAGGCCGTAGATCGGCTCCACGGAATCGATGGTGTGGCCGCCGGCGATGGGAATGCCGGCCGCGGCGCAGCCGCTTTCGCCGCCTTCGAGAATCTTGCCGATCACCTCCAGCGGCAGCTTGTCGATGGGCATGCCGACCAGGGCCAGGGCCATGATCGGCGTGCCGCCCATGGCATACACGTCGCTGATGGCGTTGGTCGCGGCGATACGGCCGAAGTCGTAGGGATCGTCGACGATGGGCATGAAAAAATCCGTCGTGGCGATCAGCGCCTGCTCGTCATTGAGGCGATACACCGCCGCGTCGTCGGCAGTCTCGATGCCGACCAGCAATTCCCTGGGCACCGGAAAGTTGCGCACGCCGCGCAGGATTTCGGTGAGCAGACCGGGGGCGACCTTGCAGCCGCAACCGCCGCCATGGCTGAAAGAGGTCAAGCGAATCGGCGCCGGGGGAGCAGCGGGAGTCTGGGGGGAGTTCATGGTTGCCTTATCGGGTCAAGGAGACTGCAAACGGCAGCGCATTCCCGCGCCGGGGAGAACAAGGATACCCGCTCGGCGCAGTGTCTGGACAAGCTCGCATAGTAGCCGGGATCCTGCACGGTACGGGTCATCAGTTCGGCCAGGCGCTCGGCATTGCCCACTGGAAACCAGCCGGGGTAATCCGCACCGAGCATGCCCCGATTGCCGGGGATGTCGCTGCCCAGCACCGGGACACCGCTGGTCACGGCCTCGATCAGAACATTGGCGCCGCCTTCCATGAGCGAGGGCAGCAGCAGCAGGCGACAACGCTTGATGATCTGGCGCGTCGCTGCCTGCGACAGGGCGCCGAGCCAGCGGTAGCGCCCGTCCAGGGCACCCAGCGCCGCCACTTCGGCGGCAAGTCCGGGGTCGAGGGCAGCACCGACATGAAACAGACGCACGGGAAGTTCCGCGGGAAGGCGCAGCAACGCGCGCACCGCCGTCAGGGGATCCTTCTCCGCACGCTGATGTCCCACCAGGGCAAGGTCGAAATGGCGCCGGCTGCGCCGGCCCGGCCGCAGGAAGCGCGCCGACTGGTAGATCGTCATGGCCTTGGCCGCATGCGCCGGCGACAGCTCGCGCAGGCCTTCCGGCTGCAGCACGATCAGGCGCGTCGCCAGTTCCAGCGATTGCTGCGCCTGCGCATCGCTGCGAATGTCGCGGTAAAGATCGGTTCCGGTCAGCACCAGAACCAGCGGGCGTTGCGGATAAACTGTGGCGAAACGCGCGATGGACAGGGCCGAGCGGCGCGCATGAAGGGCGATCATCATCTCGTCATCGACTCCCGTCCACTCGAGTTCGATGCGGACCCGCGCATCCGGCGCCATGCACCGGGCCCAGCGCCGCGCGGTGTGCCAGTTGCCGTTATTGGCACTGGCCAGCGCCGGGCTGATAATGGCAACGGAGGGAGGAGACTTCATGGACACACCGGACCTCAGAACCGCCGACAAGAAACTTCTTGCCGATGCCTTGCAGGATGCACGCGATTATACGATCAGCCTGCTCGACGACTGGGCCTGCTGGCCGGCAGACATCCCGCCCGACCCGCGCCATGTACCCTGCATGGACATCATCAATCCACCCCTGTGGGAGCTTGGCCATGTCGCCTGGTTCATGGAGTACTGGTGCCAGCGCCACCGGGGCGAAACGGCCGCCCCGCTCCCGTCCCGCCTGGCCGGGGCCGACCGCTGCTTCGACTCGCGCCATGTGGCGCATGACAGCCGCTGGCAGCTTGACCTGCCCGGCTGGAGTGCGACGCGCCAGTATCTGCAGGACACGCTCGCCACCGCGCTGGAGTCCTTGCACACTCTGCCCGCCACCGATGCCGCCCTCTACTTTCACCGCCTCGCCCTGTTTCACGAGGACATGCACGGCGAAGCCTTCCACTACACGCGGCAAACGCTGGGCTGGCCGGCGCCCGATGTTCTGGCTGACCTGCCTGCCGCCGCCGATATCGCGCTCGACGGCGGGGAGTTCCTCATGGGCAGTGCTCCGTCCGCCAAGGGCTTTGTTTTCGACAACGAAAAGTGGGCCCATCCGCAACGCATCGCCGGTTTTGCGATTGCCGCGACGCCCACGAGGAATTCGGACTACCTCGCCTTCGTCGAGGCGGACGGCTACCGGCGGCCGCAATGGTGGTCGCAAGGCGGTCAGGCATGGCTCGCCGCCACGGGGCAAACCATGCCGCGCTACTGGCGCAGGAATCAGGGTAACTGGCAGCAGCGGCGCTTCGCGCAGTGGGTCGACCTGGCGCCGGAGCAAGCGGTGATCCACCTCACGGCGCATGAAGCCGAAGCCTGGTGCAACTGGGCCGGGCGCCGCTTGCCGAGCGAAGCGGAGTGGGAATGCGCCGCGCGCCACGCCGGCCGTTTCGACTGGGGAACCCAAGTCTGGGAATGGACTGCCAGCCCGTTTGCGCCCTATCCCGGCTTCAGTCCCGACCCCTATGCCGAATATTCCGCACCCTTCTTCCACACCCATCGCAGCGTGCGCGGCGGTTCCTTCGCCACGCGCCCGCGCATGCGAAACCCGCGCTACCGCAACTACTACGAACCGCAGCGCGACGACATCCTTGTCGGCTTCCGCAGTTGTCCGCTGGCGTAAAGCTCATTTTCGGACCGGCAGATTGACCAGCGCGATGCCGCCCACCACCATCGCGGCGGCGACAAAGAAATGCAGGCTGGGCCGGTCATTCAACAACAGCATGCCGAACCAGACGCCAAACAGCGGCGTGAGGAAGGAAAATACCAGCAGGCGACCCGCGAGGTAGCGGGTCAGCAACCAGAACCACGCCAGGTAACTGATGAAGGCGACGATGACAATCTGGTAGGCCATGGCCCACAAAGTAGGCGCTGACAGCACGCCGATGCCACGCTCACCGACCAGCCAGGAAAGCGGAAACATGACCGCCGCCGAGACCGCCAGCTGATAAAGAAGCACCTTGGTCGCCGTCACCTTCGCCAGGGCCGTGGCGCGGATCAGCACCGTCGTCGCGGCCCAGAACAGCGCGGCCAGGACGCCGAAAGCGTCGCCCAGCACGCTGCCGCCTGCTGCCTTGTCGATGAAGGCAAGGACCAGTCCGGCAAAGGCGAGCAGCACTCCGCCTCCCTGCCGCCATCCCATGCGCTCGCCGGGCACGAAGAAATGCAGCCCCAGCACCGTGAAGCATGGCGCCGTATAGAGGAAAACCACCATGCGCGACACGGTGGTGTGGTCGACGCCGACGAAGATGAAAACGAATTCGAGCCCGAACAGGAAACCCGCCAGCAAGCCCGGCTTGAGCGACCGGTCCGGCGAAAACAGCGCAATGCCGCGCCAGCGCGCCCAGGCATAGACCAGCACGGCACCCAGGCCGGAGCGCATGCCGGCTTGCATGATCGGACTGATCTCGGCGGTGGCCACCTTTATGGCGACCTGCTGCAAACCCCAGATGGCACACAGCAACACCATCAGCCCAAATGCCGCCGGACCGGGGGCGATGCGGCTACTCATGCGACATAGTGAATCAATGACGGCGAACGGGTGCGCCGTCGGGCCTCACAACAAGAACCGTCCCAGCCACCAGGCGACGGCCGCAATCAGCGCGCTGGCCGGGATGGTCAGAATCCATGCCCAAACGCTGCTGCCCGCCACGCCCCAGCGCACATTGCTCGGTCCCTTGGAAGTACCGACGCCGACAATCGCGCCGGTGATGGTATGCGTGGTCGACACGGGAATGCCCAGCGTCGTAGCCATGAACAGAGTGATCGCGCCGCCGGTCTCCGCGCAGAAGCCACCCACCGGACGCAATTTTGTAATGCGCTGGCCCATGGTCTTGACGATGCGCCAGCCGCCGAACATGGTGCCGAGACCCATGGCCGTGTAGCAGGCGACCACCACCCACATCGGTACTGAATCGCCGGTCTTCAGTGTGCCGGCGGCGATCAGCAACATCCAGATGATGCCTATGGTCTTCTGCGCGTCGTTGCCGCCGTGGCCGAGGCTGTAGGCGGCGGCCGATACCAGCTGCAGGCGGCGGAAACTCTTGTCAACTTTGCGCGGCGTGCTGCGATTGCATAGCCAGGACACCGCCACCATCATCGTGCCGCCGAGGAGGAAACCGAGAAGCGGAGCGATCAGAATGAAGGCTACCACCTTGCCGATGCCGGCCCATACCAGTGAACCGGTGCCGGCCTTGGCCGTCGCGGCGCCGGCCAGCCCGCCGATCAGGGCGTGCGACGAACTGGAAGGAATGCCGTAGTACCAGGTGATGATGTTCCAGGCGATGGCGCCGATCAACGCGCCGAAAACCACATAGTGATCGACAATGGCCGGATCGATGGTGCCCTTGCCGATGGTGCTGGCCACCTTGAGCTGAAACACCGCGATGGCCACCACGTTGAAGAATGCCGCCCAGGCCACGGCGTGCTGCGGTTTGAGGACTCCGGTGGACACAATCGTGGCGATGGAATTCGCCGCATCGTGGAAGCCGTTCATGAAGTCGAAGGCGAGCGCCAGCAGCACCAGCACCACGATCACCGTCAGACTCATTTCGACCGCTTGCATGACGGTCGTTCAGGAATTCTCGAGGATGATGCCCTCGATGATGTTGGCCACGTCCTCGCAACGGTCGGTCACCGACTCCAGCAACTCGTAGATGCCTTTCATCTTGATCAACTGGCGCACATCGGCCTCTTCGCGGAACAGCTTGGTGATGCCGGTGCGCATGGCACGGTCGGCATCGGATTCGAGCTGGTCGATCTCGCGGCACAGCTTGAGCATGGCCGGCGCATTTTCCATCTTGTTCAACAGGATGACGGCTGATCTCACCCGTTCGCAGCTGGAGGCGACGATGTCCGAGAGCTGCCTGGCTTCCGGCGTCAGCTGGCGGATGTCGTAGAGATACATGGCCTCGGCGAAATCCTGGATCAGGTCGAGGATGTCATCCATGCGCATGATCAGCTGATGGATCTCGTCGCGATCGAGCGGGGTGTTGAAGGACGTATGCAGCAGGGCGATGGTTTCGTGGGTGATCCTGTCGGCCGTGGACTCGATCTCGTCGATGGCCTGCACGTGCTGCGCCAGAACGTCGGGACCTCTGCCCAAGTCATCCACCAATGTCACCAGTTGTCGGCCACCCTTGACGACCAGGTCGGCGTGGGCATTGAACAAATCGAAGAACTTGGCCTCTTTGGGCATCAATTTGGAGAACATCGGGCACCGCCAGTGGCAAAAAAACATGCAGAGTTTATCAGCTTATCGCGGCAAATCCGGCTTGCGGCCAACTGGTAGAATTCGTACTTATCGTCTCTGCCGATCCATTTTTCGGCTCCATTCCGCCATGAAACGCACCCGCCTTCCGCGCCGCGCCCGCCAGACGCCGGACTCCGAACTCCTCACCCGCCTTGCAACGCGGCTCAGCCAGTCTTCGAACCGGATCGAGGATGCCTACTGGGAAACCCGCCTGGCGGCCCACATAGATCATCTGCTGGCCGACAATGGCGAAGAAACCCTGGTCGCCGTGCTCGACCATTTGTATAACGGCGGTTCGCGCGCCTATGACGAACTGGCGGACATGATCGAATCCTGCGCCGAAACGCGGCGTGCGGAAGGCGCCAGCAACCTCGACGTCGTCATGATTGCCGTGCCGCTGCTGGCCTGGTCTCGCTTCCAGATTCCGTCGGGCAGCATTCCGGCGGCGCAAATGGAAGCAGTGCGGGTTCATCTGCAGGCCCATGTGCTCGCCGCCGACGCCAAGCTCGGCCTCGCCGACGTTCTCTACAGCCCCGACCAGTTGCCGCAGAACTATGTCGATACGGCGCTACTGGCGGAAAAGCTGGCCAAGGCCGCCGTCCATGGCCGCAACCTGAAAATCGATCCGGCGCAACTTTCCGAAACCATGAGTTTCCTCTCCGACACCCGCTACCTGCTGGGTGCCATCGCCGCGCCGCGCGGCGCGGCGATGTTCCGCTGGCAGGAAGATGACGGCGACCCGGCGGAATCCTTCCGCCAATGGGCACAACAGGGCGGCGACGCCCTGCGTCCGCTACTGCCGGCCTGCGCCCTCGAGTTCCTGCCGGTGCTGGCCTACCATGCCGCCGTACGCGATGCGGACCGCGCCTCGCGCCCCTGGTCGCTGCGCGCAGCCGTGGCCTTTCTGCAGACCGTCCTGAATCAGCCGGCGACCGAGTTGCGCGCCGTGGTGGCTCCTTTCCACGCCCGCCAGCTCGAGGAATTCCGCATCGGCTTCACCCAGCGCGGCAGCAGCGATGTGGTACATGGCGTGGTCTGGCCGCTGCTGGAGCACGAGGATGAAAACAACGAAGCCCCGGCGCAGATCGAAGCCACCCTGCGCGAGGCCGGTGTCGCCAGCGTGCTGATGCTCGACCAGCGCTTTCCGCTGGAATTCTGCGACGACTGCGGTGCGCCGCTGTATCCGAATCCCGAAGGTGAACCCGTACACGCCGAACTGCCCGAAGAACAGGCAGAGACCGCGCCGCGTCACCTGCATTGAGAACCCCCGAGAGTCGGCGCCGGCGACACGCCGATATTCAGATACGGTAGGGCTTTGCGTCCAGGCCCGGCTCCCGTCCCGCAATCAGGTCCGCCAGCAATCGCCCCGAGCCGCAGGCCAGGGTCCAGCCCAGTGTGCCGTGGCCGGTATTCAGCCACACGCCGGCCAGGCCGGCGCCCGCCATGTCGCCGATCAACGGCACGTTGCCCGGTGTCGCGGGCCGCAAACCGGCCCAGCGATCGAGCTCATTCATGGTCGCCAGCGCGGGAAATATTTCTCCGACGCGACGCCGCAGCGCGGCACAACGCACCGGGTTGACCGAGGTGTCATAGCCGGTGAACTCGGCCGTGCCGGCTACCCGCAGGCGTTGCCCCAGGCGCGATATGACGATCTTGTGAGCGGCGTCGGTCAGGCTCACGGTCGGCGCCGCCACCCCGTCCGGCAATGCCAGGGTCACCGAATAGCCCTTGGCCGGATAGACAGGCACGCGA
>VEPA01000062.1 GCA_012026675.1 Betaproteobacteria bacterium
CCCGTATTTCATGACCCCCCTTGTAGTGATTTTGAAACTAGCGCGCGGCCGGGGTTCGCATTACCCGTAAGCCGGAAGCCCAGGGAGGACCCGCAGCGACTAGGGGTGGACTGCCCAAGCAATGCCTTACTTACCGCTTAGGGGCGTACAGGACTGGCGAATTCGCGGGGTCTTTTAGCGCCGTACTTGGGAACGGCTAGGAGGACCCGCAGCTATCAGGCGCGTCCCGATACTAGCCAGGCCTCGGCAACCGCGCCGGGTCGCAGCTTCCAACCTTGGCAGGCCAGCGCCGCCGACGCGTCGGCGGCGATCTCCGCCGCCAGCCCGCGCCTGGTCAGTAGTCGGCGGAAGTGCAGCAGGGTTGATTCATCGGGCGCGGTCTTGTCCCAGGTCAGGGGCAGCCCCATGAAATGCCGCACCGCTATGGAATCGGTCGCCGCTTCCTGCGCCGCCAGGTCGGACAGGTTGAACCATTGTTGCAGCAGGTACAGGCGCAGCAGCGCCGGAAGCGGATAGGGCGGCCGGCCCTTGCCGCGCTTGGGGTAGTGCGGTTCAATCATGTCCGCCCATGCTTGCCAGGGGAAAAGGCGATCCGCTTCGGCAAGGAATTGGGCGCGCCTGGTTCGCAAGGCGCGGGCTGGAATGCCTCGATAGTCGTCTGCGACCGGTGTTTGCTCTGTCTGCATGGTGCGCCCCTGATTAAGCCGGCCCAATTCGCCCCGGTTGCCTATGTGCAACGGCCATAGCCTGAAGGTACACCGCGCTCGCAATGACCCCCGGCTTGGAAGCCCAGGAAGGACCCGCGAATGTTGCAGGGGTTGCGATCTTCCTGCTGCATGGTTGCGGCCGTGCCATGCGCAACCGTTTGCACCGCGCAAACCGTACCCCTCCGCGCCCCCTCCGCGCGCCGGTTTTCGCAAGGCAAATCATCCCTACCCCTAGAAATTGACCGGGACAACCGGGACAACCGGGACAAATCGCGGAAACCGTTGCAGCGCAAGGTTTCCCGGCTTTGCTTTATGACAAATGAACCGGGACACAGCCGGGACACGCCGGGACACTTTTTCGCGGGACGTGTCACAGCGTCGCATCTTTCCGGCTTTCGCCCTCAAAAGTCGGCGCTGGCGCCACGGCGGCCGGGGTTGCCGGATCGCTGTAAATCGTTCCCCATCTGTCCCAGGCGGTGCGCTGGTCGGGATCGTCCGGCAGGGGCTTGAATCCTTCGCAGCGCCGCAGCAATTCGCGGATCGGGGTATAGCTGCGGCTCGCCTTGATCTCGCCACGGTGCGCCGCCAGGCATAGCCCGCGCTCGTTCAGGTTGCCGCAGTCGGTGCAGCGTCGCCGATTGTCGCCGTCCCGCCAGGGCGCGGCGCGGCTCTCGCCGGGCGCATCGGCGGCCGGGGGCGCGGGTGCCGGTTCCGGCCGGGGTGCGCTGGTCGCAGGGGTCGCCGGGGTCGCTGGCGGTGCGGCAGGCAGCAGCGCGTCCCAATCAATCATCATCGCCACTCAGCAGCGCAGGCAGGATATGCACCACGCGCGGCCGGCTCTCGGTCGGAATGTTCGGGCGGACCAGCCAGGGGCGATCCGGTTCCGTGCCTTCCTCTGCATACCCGCGCTTGACCAGCAAGCGCCCCACGGCCGCCGCGTCGAATCCCTTGCACACGCGGGCGCGCCATACCTCGTTGAAGATGTAGAAGTGCACCGCATCCTCCGCGCCGTCAAAGCGCCGGTATCCGCTGCGGTCGGATCGCACGGGCGCATGGTCGTCTTTGTTCGGCGGCCGGTCCCATTCGGTAAAGCTCGATTCACCATAGCGTCGCAGGAATTCACGCACCGCCGCCAGCGCCGCGCGTTCCTCCGCATTCCCTTCGCCGCCGCGCCGGGATAGCCAGGCGTAAAAGCAAGTCAATGCTGCGCTCATGGCCTCGCCCGGTTCCCAGCCGGTAATCCCCCATTTGGTAGCCAGCTCGCCGGCCGCGCCGACAAGTGCGAAACGATCCGCAACCCGCCGCGCCTGTCCGTGCGCTTCTATGGTCAGGCACGCGGCCTGGAATTTCCGCTGTGCCTCTTTCACGGTGTCGGCGACGGATGATTGATTCTTGACCAGCTCCGCCAGGTACGCCAGAAACGGGCCGCCGTAGTTCGTCCGCGCCGCGTCCGTGAGCGCCTTGGAAAACTCCGCGCCGCCCGCTTTGCCGTGCAAGTTTTCAAAGATGCCCAAACCCTTGCCGGCATCGGCGGGTATCTCCGCCAGGCGCGCATCCTGTCCCGCCCGTGGTGTCTTGTTGGCTTCGCTCATCTGTTCCAGTAACCCGATTTCTCCCGCGCTCAGGAACAGCACACGCCAAGTCAACCGCGCGCGCAATCCGCCCGTTCGCTGCGCGCGGCCCTTGGCTCCGCCGTTCGCCAGCATGTAGACGCATTCGCCTACAGTCTTGGGGTCGACTTGTGCGATTTCATCCAACAACAGCGCGGCGTCGCAATGTTGCGCCGCCATTGTTTCCTGCGCGTTGTCCGTGTTCCGCCAAGTCTGCAGATAGTCCCGGCCGCCGCATACGCTGGCGGCAACCCGCAGCGCCGTAGTCTTGCCGTCAGACGAATTGCCGCGCAGGTGAAACCCGCCGCCATCGCTGCCCGTCAGGTGTAACAGCGGCGCGGCGAAGGCAACCGACACGGTAAACAACAGGCGGGAATTTCCACGGCATAGCGCCGCTACCTCCTGTTGCCAGCCCTTGACGCTGCCGCGCGTTGTAAAAGTCGTTGCCGGGCTTTCGGAATCGAATATCCACTCATCGCGCCCCGCGCCGATAGCCTCATTCGGCAGGACGAATACCGCGCCGGGCTTACCGTCCGCTGCGCTGGTCGTTTCATGCCAGCCGGTGCGGCCGGTGATCCGCGCCCGCTTGTTGCTGCGCGCCGTTTGCAGGTATTCGATCAGCAGCGCCCGCGCCCGTGGTGCGATCTTCAAACCGCGATCCAACAGCAGGCCGGCAACCTCCGCGCCGTCGCCGCGAAACAACTGCATCGGGATAATGATCCGGTGCGGGTTGCGGTCAGGGTCGGCAAACTCGGTCAGTAATCCCCATCCTGCGTTCTGCGGATCGCGGACCATCGCCGTAACCGACAGGGGCGAACATATCCAGCGCGGCGACTTGTCCGGCTCATGGTGAAAAACGCCCTTGTCGATCAGTTGAAAGCCGCGCGCCGGGGCGTCGCTGGGCTTGGTGTCCGCGCCTGGTCCCGGTGTCGCCGTGTCGCCAGCGCCGACTTTTGCCGGGGGCGGATCGCAGGGAATCAGCGCATCGGGCCGGCTCACAATCAGCGCCATATGCGCCGCCGTCCAAGCACGCGCCGCCAGGTCGGCGGCATCGTCGCCGGTCGCCATCGGCGCGCCTTCGATCAGGATCGCCGCGCCGCTTTCCTCGCTGGCGGTCTGTGCAAATGCTGTCAGGTCAAACCGCTTGATCGGTCCCGCGCCGGCCGCGTGCAGCGCCGGCAGCAGATCGCGGGCGGCCTTTTCGCCGGCTTCGTCGTTGTCCGGCCATAGCCAAACCTCGCGCCCGCGCAGCGCGGAAAAATCCGCCTTGCTCACGGCTTGCGCGCCGCCCTGCCAGGTCAAAACTGGATGATCCGGCAACAGCAGCGCCGCCGCGTCCGCCGCCTTTTCGCCCTCGGTCAGCACCGCCGCGCCGGCCCTGGCCAGGCGCGGCAATCCGTACAGCGGCCGGGGTGCGGTCGGTGCCTTGAATCGCCATTCCAGACGGCCGGCCGGGGTTCGCCACAGGGTAAGCGGGGCGAATTGCTTGCGCTCGCCTTCGGTCTTGGGTTCGTAGCGATCATGATAGAAGTTCACCGCGCCGTCCGCCGTGGTGTAAGGCCAGCGCCGGGACGGTTTGCCGTGCCGTGAGTGCGTCGCAGGCGGTGCCGGTGCATCGGCGGGAATCGGCATCATGCAAACGTCTGTACTGTCCGCCGCCGCTGCGCCGCCGCGCGGCGATTCGGGCGCGGGCGATACCTTCCCCTTGCCGGCATCGGTCGGCGGCCGTGCGGGGCGTTTTGTCGCGTCCGACTTTTCGATGCCCAGGAAGTCCGCCAGCTTGTCTGCCGCCGCGCCTTGCTTGATGCCATGCAAGTAAGCGCACAGGCTTACCAAGTCGCCGCCCTTGTCGCCGGTCGCAAAGTCGGACCATGCGCCGCTATCGCGGTTGATTGTGAAACTGCCCGGCTTCGTGTCGGCGCGCTTCGGATTCAGCGGCAGATATTCCCGGCCCTGGTTCTTTCCGCCCGCCAGTCCCAGCAAGTCCACTACATGATCGAATTGGGACAGGGCGGCAGCGGCGACGGTGCGGATAAAGTCATTTCCGGCCATCGGCGTGCCTCTCTGTAGGCTTCGGCGCGCTCTCGATATTTGCAATCCGCGCAAGCTCGTAAAGTGCGGTCGCAATGTCGGCTAGATGGTTCTCCACCATATGCGTCGACGGCAGGCATTCAAGCGCGCCATAGACGCCCTCGATACGGTTGCAGATTGCTGCGCTGGTTCGCGTCAGGGTGACACTCAGCAGCAGCGCCGGCAGCAACACGGATTCTGGTGTTTCCTCTGTCGCGTGTCGCGCCGCCAGGTGCCGCGCCACCGCTAGGGCGCGGACCGTATCGGCGGCGCATTCCTTCCATTCGGGCGGCAGGGTGTTCGCTGATTCGCTCATGGTGCGCCGCCTTCCGTCGCTTGCCGGCCTTGGCGGATCGCGTCCGCCAGCTCGCGCAGCCCTGCGGCGATGCGTTCCGCCGCGTCGACGTGCCGTTCCGCCTGGTATTGAATCGCCGCCGCGATCTGGAATCCCGCAATGGATGCGGGCGCGCGCGCCTTGTCGGTCAGTTCGTTGTCCGCTGCCTGGTTCGCCTGTTCAAGATAGAAGGCGGCAGCAATCGCAGCATGGTTCTCGATCTCGGTCAGGCTTACGCCTTCGCTGGGGTTGCGCTCACTCACGGCCGCCCCCTTTCGTCGCTTGCTGCGTCGTTGATTCGGCGATGCGGTCCGCTATCCAGCGGTCGACGGATTCGGCAGGTACGGCCGATGCGCGCTCACCCAGCTTGACCAGCGGACCAAGCCGGCCGGACTTCAATTCACGATAGACGGTCGCCGGGCTTACGCCCATGCGGCGCGCTGCGGTCGGTATCTTTTCCAGCGCAGCCACGTGGGCCGGTCTGGATAGGGCTTCGTTTTGGGGTTTCATTCTGCAATTCCCTTTCTCCCGTCATTGCGGGAAATCTCCCGTCGCAACATGCGGGGGATTGGGATGCAGTAAACCGGGGGTGCGACGTTGCCGGAAGTGACAGCACTTCGGCGGGTGTCACACCAAAGGCGCTAGCGATTATGGGTAGTTGCCTTGCGGTTTCGCTGTTTGGCTACATAGCGAAGATATTGTCTACGAATGATTTCGCTGTCCCTTTTCAAAATTTCGGATGCTCGCTTTGCGGCTTGAGCGACGTTATTTATCCCTTCTACCTCTAACAACAGAGACACTAGAGTACCCGCTACGTCGATATTGGTCTGTTTGGCGTGTAGGTGACGGCGTGCCTTCTCGAAAGTTAGCGCACCCCCTTGGGCCGCCGCGTCGAGAAACCGCATGTCATTGACCGTTTGCACGGTTCTCTTTGTTGAAAGCTGGTGCAACCTCTCATATTCTCCCGACAGATTTCTCTTACCGTAGAACTCGATTGCCAGCCACTGCCGCAAGGTTTCAGCGGCAATCGCTCGTAACTCGTCAGACAGGGGTTCGCCGCCGCTTAGGACGCTGGCAGCTTCATAAATTTTCTGCCGGCGCTGCCCATGCTCCGCCTCTATGTCGGTTACTGCCTTGCTTACAAGGCGAAAGGGCTTATGCACGCGCCTCGCCGGCCGCAGGTGCCAGCGCCCGCATTACGGCCTTGTGATCCTTGGCTATGACATTCAGCAGGACCAGCGCGGGGCCGGCCGGGGCGCGGTCGCCGCGCTCCCAATGGCGCAGCGTCGCCACGGAAAAACCGAAACGGGCGGCGAATTGCTCTTGGGTCATGCCGACACGCTGGCGGACCTCCCGCACGTTTACCGCGTGCGGTCGATAGACACGCACGCCTGCGCCGGCCGGATCGCGCTTGGCGTGCGCTATCGCCTCGGTAAGCCCTGCCTTGATGCTCTCGAATGCCTTGCCCATGATTCAACCTCCTAGCCAATAGTCCACCAGCAATTCCACCAATCCCGCCAGGCCGTTGCGCTCCGCCCTGCTCAGGTTCGCCCGCTCATTCTTGGCAAACACGGTCAGCAGGTAAAGCGGCATCGCGTCGCTATGCACGTAATAGATGATCCGCACTCCGCCGCTCTTGCCCCGCCCGGCCCTTGCCCAGCGGATTTTCCGCACGCCTCCGGTGCCTTCCATCAAGTCGCCGGCCTTGGGGTGCGCCGCCAGGTAATCCACTACGTCCCGGCGCTCGGCTTCGGTCAGCAGCTTGTCGCAGCGGCGCAAGTATTCGGGGGTTTCGGCGACGGTTTGCATTTTCGGCTAATCCAATGGATTACACAATAGCACGAAGCGCAGGGGGTGCGGCGTAGCTAGGCGCAGCGAAAACAGTTTGTCTAACTCCCTCGCGTTGTCCGGCGCTTTGCTGGAACTACTTTCGCCAAAAATTGTTGAAATGCGCCGTCACACTTCGCGCGCCATCCGTTGTTACACTCCGCCGCCCATGCTGGCGTACCTCTCAGTAACTCACGCTCCAAAGCTTGACGCTTTGCATAGACGTTTGCATTTTGCCAGCCAGAACCGCTATCAGACGAAAGACTGCGGCGAAGAAACCAATAGTCGCCCTCAACCCACAACCTCTTAGGACCCTTCATGCCAGTGGGTCGACAGCGTCGCAGCCAATAGTCAAACCCGTCCGCGCACCAAGCCGCCGAATTGGCCCGCTCAGGCCACACCGGAATAGTTAAGACAATCCCCTCCGCCTCAATCTGAGCGCGCGATCCCTCCCATGTCACATACCCGCGAGGAACGATGTTAATTTGCAGCTCGTGCGACGTTGATGGAAAGACCCCCTCGGGTGCAACTTCGGCCTGAATGCTAGACGCAATAGGCGAATTCCGTTCAGCCATATTTATACCTCTCTAGAGTTATAGAAGCCCCGCCGAAAGGAGGCGCGGCAGGTAATCATTTGCGCGGGTTTCGCCTGTTTGCGTGAATGCGCGCCGGGCGAAAACTGGCCCGAATTCCGTCGCCGCGCCGAAAACTGCGACGTTCTGACACGTCCCGCGAACGAGTGTCCCGGCGTGTCCCGGTTGTGTCCCGGTTCATTTGGCATAATCGAAAGCCGGAAAGCCTTGCGCTGCAACGGTTTCCGCTATTTGTCCCGGTTGTCCCGGATGTCCCGGTCAATTTCTAGGGGGTCAAGATGATTTTTCACGGGAAAACAGGGGGCGGGAATGGGGTCAGGCTCGGCGCAAAGCAACCACGTTGAAGGCTTCGCCATTCTCGATACTGGCGAGTTTCGCCGCCCAAAGTTCCAAGGCGCGCCGCCGCTCGGTCAGATAGTCATGCTTGTCATAGGTCGCCACCAATCCCCCCAGGGAGTGATTCAGGCATCGCTCGGCAATCAGTACATCAATCCCCAGCGCCCCCAAGTGACTGCGGCAGGTTGAGCGCAGATCGTGCGGGGTGAATCGGCGGCATTTCTTGCCCAGCCTTTTTGCCAGGGTGACAAGGGCAGCATTTAGGGTCACGGGTTCCATATGGGCGTCGCCTTCCTTGCCATTGAACCGGGTGCGGATCGGCATGACATAACGGGACCCGAAAGCCATTAATTGCAGTTCGGCAAACCAGCCGGCAACCATCGGCGGCAGGGGAATGACAAAGCCTTTTTTTGTCTTGGAGTGTTCCGGGGGGATTGCCCACTCTGCCCGCTCAAAGTCTAGGTGTACCCATTCAGCTTGCACAAGCTCACCAATCCGCGCCCCGGTTGCCAACAGAATGCGGACCATGAGCGCATTGGGCCGGCTCATGGTCGGCAGCGCCTTGAATACTGCGCCGATCTCGGCATCAGTCAGCATGACCCGCTCTTTCTGGTCCGGCGCGCCGCCTATGATCGCATCGCTTCGGATATGGGCGCAGGGGTTCGCCGTGACAACGTGCCGCGCTATGCCGTGCGAGAAAACCATGCGAATGCCAACCATGACCAGCCGGGCAACATGCAGGGACCGGCCGGCCGCCGCCTCCACAATATCGACAATATCGGCCGGGGTCACGTCCGGCGCTGCGAGGTTGCCGATTTTCGGATAGACGTAATCGCGTAGTTGCTGGGTGCGGTTCGTGATGGTCGCCGCTGAAAGTTTCTTTGCTCCCTTATCGAAGTAATCTTCCGCCAGCCTGCGGAAAGTCCAAGCCTGTGCCGCCGCCTGGTCGGCGTGTCGCTTCTGAGCTGCCACGTCCACGCCCTGCTGAATCTCTACCCGTTTAGCGCTGGCGATCTCGCGCGCTTTGGCCAGGCTCATGTCTGGATAGCGGCCCAAGGTCAGTTCTTTGCGCTTGCCCGCCAGGTAGTAGCGCAGCGTCCACGCGGCCGTACCTTTCGCCGACAGGGTGAAGGTCAGACCGTCGCCGTCCGCAATCGCTACCGGCTTCCCGGCTCGTTTCCAGTTCTGGATTTGTACGTCAGTCAGCTTGCCCATAGCGCCCCCTCGATTTGCCGTTTAGCTACCTGGTAGCTACCTAGCTACCCGCCTAGCTACCTGCATATTGTGCGCTGCCCAGCGACGTTATGCAACGTCCAGAAACAAAAAACCCCGCAACGGCGGGGCTTTGTGGGTTGTTCTGCGACGTTGTGAAACGTCCAGAAAGGTGCCTAAAGGTTACACAACGTGAGTTCGAAAAGGACCATCGAGTCGACCTGTCGCGGCCGCTGGTCCATGTCGGGGCGCAGGAAGCGGATGTTGATGGCGAACTTGCCGGCGGAAATCTCCGGCAGGCAGGGGTCGCCCGGGCCGACCTTGAGGCGGATCAGTTGCGCGCTGCGACCGCCCAGCATGAGCTGGAAAGCGCCGCGCTGGGCTGTTTGCTGCTCCGAGCGGCCCGAGGCGCGCAGCAGGCGCAGCACGATCGCCAGTCCGGCGCGGATCGGCAGCATGGGCGCGATCCAGCCACGGATGTCCTGCTGGCGCAGCGCGGCGTCGCGATGCCGCCAGTAGTGGTAGCCCGGCAGGTCGAACTCGCAGACGCCGCCGGGAATTGCGGCGCGGTTCTTGATCGTCATCAGCCACTCGTTTTCGCGCAGGTAATGGCCGATCTTGCCGTGCATGGCCAGCAACATGGCGCTGGCCTGCTCGATTTCATAGAGCGCGCCGGAGAGCGCGTCTTCGGAAATTTCCGGGTTATTGCGAAAGGAAAGCAGGATCTGGCGCTGGCGCTCGAGCTCCTGCACGAGGTCGAATTTCAGCTCGGCGCGACCGGCAACCTCGAGAATTTCAAACAGCGTGACAAGGGCGACGTGGTGCTCCATTGCACCTTCCGCGGCAGCGAAATGGGTGATCTTGTCAAACAGATCTTCGAGCCGCAAAAGCGTGCGAACGCGCTCGCTGAGAGGGTATTCGTAAGTGATCACACGCTTGCCGAGTGGATAAAGTTGTCGGGATTGTGACCCAATTCGGTGCAAATCTCAACCAAACTGCCGCGCCAACGCCAGATAGAGCGCATGTAGACGCTCGATCTGGACTGGCAGGGAAGCAAGGTCGCCGTCGTTGTCGATGATGTCGTCGGCTGCGGCCAGACGTTCGCTGCGAGTTGCCTGCGCGGCCAGGATGCGTTCGATCTCGGGCCGGTCAAGTCCGCTGCGGTTTATGACACGGGCAATTTGTGTCGTCTCGGCGCAATCCACCACGGCAATCCGGTTCACCCGTTTGCGGTAGTCGCCCGCCTCGATCAGCAGTGGCACCACCAGGATGGCATAAGGCGCGCCGGCCGACGCCGCCAGCTGGCGTTCGCATTCGGCGCGGATCAGGGGATGCAGGATGGCTTCCAGGCGCTTGCGCGCCGACGGGTCGGCGAAGACCAAGGCGCGCAGCGCCGCGCGGTCGAGTGCGCCGTCGGCGCTTACCACCTCGTCGCCGAATTCGGCGCGAATGGCCGGCATGGCGGCGCCGCCGGGGCTGGTCATGGCATGGGCGATGGCGTCGGTGTCGATTACTGCGGCGCCACGTTCGGCGAAGAGGTCAGCGGCCGCGCTCTTGCCGCTGCCGATGCCGCCGGTGAGTCCGACCACGAAGCTCACGAAGGACAATCGCCGATGGTGGCGTTGGCATAGGGTGCGATCAGCTGGGGCAGTTGCCGCAACAGTTCCTGGGCGGGTCCGCGGGCTTCGACCCGGATCTTCGGTGCCGGCTGTTCGCGGCTGTCCACGCGCGCTGCCTTGATCCCGCGCTTCACCAGCCCCTGCAGCGATTCCCGCGCCGCTGCCTCGGTCGGGAAACGGCCGAGGACAATTTCATAACGGCCACCCTCAAGCTCGACGGTGGTTTGTTCTGTGACCCCGAAGCGGGTCAGCTCTGCTGCCTTCTTCTCCGCGGCCGCCTTGTTGGCCAGATCGGCAACGACCACCCGGTGGGGCCCGGGCTCCGCAGGAGGCAGGATGGTCGCCTCGCCGGCGGAGGCTTTCATGGCGGATTTGAGGTTCTCGGCCTCGCTCGGGTTCAGGCCATTGATGACGCGGCACGCCAGGTCCGGCTTCTTCGTTCCCGGCGCTTGCAGGTTGCGCACGATGCGCAACTTGTCGGCCTTGAATTGTCCCGCGAGTCGCTGCGGTTCGCGGTTTTCGTCAATCGCACCGAAGTAACCCCGGGTCCAGGCGAAGAACAGCAAGTTGGCGAATACCAGCAGGAAGAAAAACAGCCGAATAGCCATGGATTCCTAGTTCATGTGGGCCGGCAAGGCCGGCTGCAGGGCGCCGCGCTTTACATCGTGGCGTACCGTGCGCTGCGGTTTGAATTCCGCTCTCAGCGCCTCGTACGCGGCTTCCGCGGCAGCGCGATTATCCTGGCTATAGTTGCAGACGTAAAGGTCGAGCGTGACGGCGTCCAGTTCCGGCCAGGTGTGGATCGCCAGGTGCGATTCGGCCAGCACCAGGGCGCCGGTGGCGCCGGCGGCGGGGAACTGGTGAAAGGCTGCGGCAACCACCGTCAGTCCGGCGTCGGCGCAGGCGCGATGGCACAGCGCGGCCAGCCGCGCGGCATCGTGCAGCAGTCGGCGATCGCCGGCGCAGGCGTGAAACTCGGCAAGGATGTGGAGGCCGTTCATAGCGAGGACGCAAAGGATACGCCGAGCCGGGCCAGCGTGCGCTCGGCGGCCAGCACGCCGCGATAATTGGCTTCCTCGAACAGCGACAGGCCGGAAGCATCGGCATGGGCGAAGCGGATGCCGGGCCTGTCCAGCTCGAATGCCTGGCGCGCGCCGCCCCACAGGCGACCGGGCAGCGGGCGGATCATGGCATGGGCGTGGCGGTGGATGTCGATCCGCGTCGTCAGTTCGCGAATTTCCGGATGCGGCACGGAGAGGTCGGCCAGAACTTCTTCGGCCCAGGCAGCGTGTCCTTGCAAAAGTCGGCGCTGGCGGGACGCCGATTCCTCATGCAATGCGCGGTACCAGGTGAGCACTGTCGGCCCCGGCGCGTAACGCAGCTGCTGGTGGGTGGCGACCACATAGCCCAGCGCCGGACTGTCGTACAGCACGTTGTCCCAGGCCAGCGGGTGACCGGCGCGCGTCTGCGGCGCGGCTGCAAGTGTCAGGTTGGCGACTATCCACGGTGCATACTCGGCGCCGCGGATCGCCGCCAGCCATTCCGGGCGCGGCGTGACGAACACATGCGGTATCAGGAACAGCGGCGCGGCCCAGATCAGTTCGCGGGCGACGACGCGGACGCTGCGCTTTTCCGCGGCGAGGTAGACATCGCAGACACTCTCCCTCTTACCCTGCTCGACGCGGAACGCCAGTGCGTTTTGCTGCACCCGTCCCGCCGCTGCCCGCGCCAGTCCGCGCGCCAGCCAGGCGTTGCCTTCCGGCGCGGTCAGCACCTGGCCTTCGCCGTCGCGGCAGGCAAAATAATGCAGTCCGGCCCAGGCCGAGGTCTGCGCCGCACTCGTGCCGTAGTCGTCGCGACAGGCGTAGTCGGCGAGCCAGAAGAGGCCGGGCGCCGTGTAACCTTCGCGCAGCAGCCAGTCGCGCAGGGTCATGCGATCCAGCGCCAGCAGTTCCGCATCGCGGCCGGAGAGCGCCAGCGGCAGCGCGAAAGCGCGCCGCCCGGCGGGGTCTCGCTGCCGGCGCAGCCCGGCAACATGGTCCTGAAAGCGGGTGTATTGCGCGCGCTCGGTCTTCGGCACGCCGAGCGTCGGCCACAGGCCGTCCTGCCAATAGCCGCCGGTATAGAGTCGTTCCTGCGGCGCATGACACAAGTATTTCTCGTCGTACACGGGGTGTACCGCGTCGGGATCGCCTTGCAGCACGCCGAGTTCGGTCAGCAACTGGCGTGTTGCGCGCGCCTCGCGCGGCGGCAGCGGCAGGTAATGCGCGCCCAGCGGATGTGCGGAAACCTCGTTCTGTCCGGCGCGCGAATTGCCGCCCGCTTCAGTCTCCATCTCCAGCAGCAGGAAGTCGTCGCAGCCGGAGCGCACCAGCTTCCACGCTGCCGAAAGCCCGCCAATGCCGCCGCCGACGATGGCTACGGCTACCCGGCGGGTTTCCGTCGGTGCCGGGAAATCGGGTTTGCGCAGGCGGTGGCCGAGGGCGTCGCTGGCGCCCGACATAATTCCCGGTGGCAAGGGTGGCGCGGCCTTGGACCCGCAGGCCGCCAGGGCGGCGGCGGCCGAGGTCGCGGCGAGAAATTCGCGTCTGCGCATCAGTGCGCCTGCACCCTGCCCCACTCCCGCTCGAACACCCGCACCAGATTCTGGTTGTCGAGGCGGTTGGGCTCGGCGGCAACGCGCGCCATGTCGGCGGGAAAATGGAACAGCGCCGGCAGCGCGTCGGGTGTGATGAAGCGCGTTGCCACCGGAATGGTCGTGGGTGGCCGGTACTCAAGTTGCCCGGCGAGGATGTAGCCCCATTCGCCGAAGCTGGGCACCAGCGCATGGTAGGGCGCCGCCTGCCAGCCGGCAGCTTCGAGCGTGGCGACCACGGTCCAGAAGCTCTCGCGCGCATACAGAGGCGAGGTCGCCTGGACCACGATGCGGCCGGTTGCGGCGACGTGCTGTTTGAGCAGGCGATAGAAGGCGGTGGAGTAGAGCTTGCCCAGGCTGTGGTTGGACGGATCGGGAAAATCCACGACGACGAAGTCGAACATCTCCTGCGATTGCTCCAGCCATTGCAGGGCGTCGGCATTGATGATCGCGAGCTTCCTTGATGCCAGCGCGCCGCCGTTCAACTCGGTCAGCATGGGCGATTGCGAAAACAGCTCGGTCATGCGCGGATCGAGATCGACCAGCGTGATGCTCTCGACCTGTGGATACTTGAGGATCTCGCGTACCGCCATGCCGTCGCCGCCGCCCAGCACCAGCACGCGCCGCGCGCCGGGCAGCGCGGCCAGGCCCGGATGCACCAGTGCCTCGTGGTAGCGATATTCGTCGCGCGAGGAAAACTGCAGGTTGTGGTTGAGGTAGAGCCGCGTCTCGTCGCGCCAGCGCGTGACGACGATGCGCTGGTAGGGGCTGGATTCGGCATGCACGATGTCCTCGTTGTAGAGGTTGGCCTCGGCCAGGCTGACGAAGGTCCCGGCGAAACCGAAGCCGATCGCGAGCAGTCCGATCACAGCGATGCACTGCGCCCGTAGTGCTGCCAGCGTTCCGATTTGCGCGCGGAACAGCCACAGCGCCCAGGCCGCGACCAGCGCATTGAGCAGGCCGAACAGCAGCGCGCTCCTGACCAGGCCGAGGTGCGGCGCCAGCAGCAGCGGGAACAGCACCGATACGGCCAGGGCGCCGATGTAGTCGAAGGTGAGAACCTGCGCGACGAGATCCTTGAAGGCCACCTCGCGCTTGAGGATGCGCATGATCAGCGGGATTTCGAGGCCGACCAGGATGCCGATCAGCAGCACCAGTCCGTAGAGCGTGAAGCGGAAGGGTCCGGCGTGCAGCGTGAACAAGAGGAACAGCAGGCCCGCCGAAAGGCCGCCGAGCAGGCCGACCAGCAACTCGATCTGGATGAAGCGCACCAGCAGGTTGCCGACCACATGCTTCGACAGCCAGGAGCCGATACCCATGGCGAACAGGTAGACACCGATCACGGTCGAGAACTGCATGACCGAATCACCCAGCAGGTAGCTCGCCAGCGCACCGGCGATCAGCTCGTAGGCGAGCCCGCAGGAGGCGACGATGAAAACGGAAACCAGCAGTGGGCGTTGCATCAGGCGTTACCGTGAGACAGCGCGTTCGGAGTGGCGGGTGATAGCCGAGCGAAGCGAGCTGAACAATAGCCTCCCCGCGAGGGGAGGATGGGAGGGGCGGGCCATCAATTCGCTTTTAGCGTGTTTCACTCTTTGCGGGCGGTCTCTCGGGACTACGCGTGCTACTTGTGGAATGCCCGCGCCGCGTTGGCCGAGCGCACCGGCTGGGCCTGGGCGTCGTCGGAGAACAGGCTCCCGCCGAGGTACTGCCCGTAGTTGAACAGCGTGAAGGCGGCGATGCTCATGATCATGGCAATGCGCGACATCAGTCATCACCTCCGTCATCGCTGTCGCTGTCTCCGGAGCCGAACTCCTGGCCATTGAAAAGGAAATCGGCTTCCTTCCAGCGTTCGGCCTCGAAGGCCTGCACCCGATAGCGGCTGAACACGGGAAACAGGGCGAGGAAAATCAGCAGGAAGAAAAAATTGCTCCAGACCGCCTGGTCGCGGATGACCTTGATGCGGGCGGCGACGCTGACCGGCTTCTCGGCAGAAATCTCCGGATCGATGACGAAATAATAAGTGCCGGCCGGCAGGTCGCGGAATACCAGTTCGCGTGTACGGTCGCCTTCGCTCCAGCTTTCGCCGTCATCCACGCCATGCCAGTAGGCGACATCGCTTTGCGCGGTCCAGGCGCGGCCGGTGTTCTTATCGACCAGGGTCATGTCGAGGCCAAGCCAGTTGTTGTCGAGATCGGTGTCGTGGCGCAGCACCAGGTTGCGCGCCTTGCCGTCGAGCTGAAAAGTCTGCGTGGTGACGGGTTCGTCGTTTTGCGGCGAGAACACCAGGCGCTGATCGAGGAGCGTGCGGCCGCCGAAGATGAAGATCCAGAGCGCCTGCGCGACGATCGCCAGGAGCAGGAATTTCCAGAAACGGCTGCACACCTTGCGATGATTTTCCGTGCGCGGATTCGGCTGGTTCATGCCGATGCCGACCGGGGCAGGCAGCGCCTGTTCGAGTTTGAACGCCGCCGCCACTTCCTCCACCGGCAGGTATTCGCCCAGCGACCAGGTGGACTCCTTGTGGCTGGACTCGCGGCTCAGCATCTTCGGCGGGGCGATGAAATCGGCGATTTCCCACTTTTCACCGACCTTTACCTTCCAGGTGAATTCGCCGATGACATAACGGGTTTCGGCCGAGCCCGCCGAGTAGCGCGTGTAGATTTCGCCCTTGTATGTCGTTAGCGGCATGCCGGTCTGGTAACGCGGCGGCTCCGTGATGGTGCTGACCCAGCTCCAGTGCCCCGTCGATTCGACCAGCCAGCGAAATCCTTCCTCCGGGTGATGCAGCAGGTATTCCTGCCACGGGTAGTCGATGCCTTCCGCGGTGATGACGCGCTGCTGGAAGCCGATCACCGTCCAGTCCTTGCCGAAGAACCGGCCGACGCTGCCCAGCGGAATCAGGGGCTCGATGCGCGTCGCGGCGGCGGCCTTGCGCAGTATGCGCAGACTTTCGTTGTCCGGTTCGAGCACGCTGAGGCAGGATGGGCAGGCCACGCTCTGCACCGCCTTGTCGTGCAGCGTGATGGCGCCGCCGCAAGCCGGACATTGCAGCGCCTTGACCAAACCCGCCGACTTGGCGGCCGCGGAACCCTCACGCAGCCCGGCGAAGTGGAAGCTTGCAAACGGCAGCGATTCGCCGACGAATAACAGGGGCGGTGTTTCCGAGTAGTCGATGCTGGCGAAGGCGGGCTCGGCTTCGTTCGTGGTGCGCAGGTCCACCAGCTGCGCCGGGTAGCCGGCACCGAAGGCGAAGGGCAGCTCGCCTTCGCCCGAGATGCACATGGCTTCTTCGAGATTGGTGACTGTGAAATCGCGCCCGGCCAGCTTCAGCTCGTCGTTCGGCGCCAGCGTGGCAAACCCGGGTAGCGTCGCGCCCGGCGGCGTGAGGAAGCTGATCAGGTATTCGCCGCCGGCATCCGACAGCCAACCGCAGCGTTGATCGTCGAACAACAGATGCCACTCGTTCCAGACACCCTCCGCGTAGCGCAACTGAATGCGGCCGATTACCGCGAAATGCACGCCGCGATAGCGGCCCTCGGTGCCGAGCCGGATCGGCGAGGTGTCCTCCAGCAGGTCGGCCATGCGGCCGAGGTTCTCCAGGTCGCCGCCGTGACGTACCAGGGTGCTGCGGCAGAATTCGCAGACGCCATGGAAGGACGCCGAGGACTTGAAGACGACCGGTGCGCCGCAGGCCGGGCAGTTGGCACTGAAGGGCATGGCCCGATTCCCGTGCGCGAGACGTCAGCCGAGTTTCTTCAGCAGTTCGGCCTTCTTCGCGTCGAACTCGGCCTGCGAGAGCATGCCCTTGCCGACCAGACCATGGAGTTTTTCGATGGTGGCGATGACTTCGTCGGCGGATACAGCAGGTGTCGGCGCGGGCGTTACGGTGGCGGGGCCTGCGCCAGGCGCCGCGGCGGGATTCAGCGCCTGCGCCATCGATGCCGCGACCTGCTGGCCGACGCCGAAGCCGACGCCGACACCGGCGCCCAGCCCGGCCAGTCCGCCTTCGTTCTGCGCCGCAAGGGGGATCGCCTCGGCCGTCTGGAACTGGGTGTAGGCCTGCATGCCGCCCATGATGTTCACGCCGATGCGCTTGTCGAGCATGGCCTGCAGCTCTTCGGGCAGGGAGATGTTTTGCACGTTGAGGCTGTCCAGCGTCAGCCCGTAGCCGGCGAACATCGGGTCGAGCTTGGCTTTCAGCGCTTTTCCGAATTCTTCCTGGTTGCCCGCCATGTCGATGAAGGGCACGCCCGACTCGCCGAAGATGTCCGAGATGTGGCCGACGATGGTGTTGCGCAGCTGGCCTTCGAGCTGTTCCGCGCTGTAGCTTTCGAGCGTGCCGGAG
>VEPA01000041.1 GCA_012026675.1 Betaproteobacteria bacterium
GCTCCGGCCCGGACAGGTCGAGCCGGACCACGAAGAACCCCTCCCCCTCCGCCGCCTCCACCTACGCGGCGAGCCCGCCGAAGTCGATGCGGCTCCCGGGGCGGACCGGCTTCGAGGCCTGGGCCATGGCGCGCCAGCGCGCGCCCGGGCGAAGTTCCTGGTGGTCGCCTTCACCACCGACTGGCGCTTCTCGCCCGAGCGCTCGCGCGAGATCGTGAACGCCCTGGTGCATAACGGACAGGACGTGGCCTATGCCGAGATCGACAGCGCCCATGGCCACGACTCCTTCCTGATGGACGAGCCGCACTACCACGCCGTGGTCGACAGCTATCTGAAAAAGGTAAAGCCATGAGCGCCGCGGAAAGAGCGGACTTCGACCTCATCGCCAGCTGGGTGCAGCCCGGCGAACGGGTGCTCGATCTCGGTTGCGGCGACGGTTCGCTGTTGAAGCGCCTGATCGAGGAACGCGGCGCCAAGGGTTACGGCGTCGAACTCGAAGGCACCGAAGTGCTGGCCGCGATCGGCAACGGCATCAATGTCATCCAGGGCAACCTGGAGCAGGGTCTGGCCGGGTTCGACGACCAGACCTTCAATCACGTCGTGCTCTCGCGCACCCTGCAGACCGTGCGCCACACCGAGCGCATCTTGAGCGAAATGCTGCGCGGCGGCCGCGAGGCGGTGGTCAGCTTTCCCAATTTCGCCTACTGGAAGAACCGCATGGCGGTCATGGCCGGGCGCATGCCGGTGTCGGAAGACCTGCCCTACGAATGGTTCGACACGCCCAACCTGCGCTTCTTCACCCTGCTCGATTTCGAGTCCTTGTGCGCGAAAATGAAGCTGGCCATCCGTGAGCGCCAGGTGCTCGACGAGGCCGGCCGCCTGGTCACGGAAGAGCCGAATTTTCTCGGCAGCCTGGCGGTTTACCGGCTGGGCCGCTGACGCCTGTCGCGCAAACTCAGGGCTGGGTCTTTACTTCCGTCGCCGGTGTCGGTGCAACCGGTTCCTGGTTTTCCGTGCCATCCGGATTCGCGGGCGCTCCAGCCTTGCGCAGGCGCTTTTCTTCTTTCTTGGCTTTTTTTGCCAGATCCCTCTGGCGCTTCTCGAACGAGTAATTGGGTTTGGCCATCGGGTACCTCTGTCAGGAAACGGGTCAAGGGTGCAATGGCGCAATTGTACGGCAGTCCTCGTGCAATTCCCCAGCGCGGCCGTCTCGCCGGACCGCGGGCCAGCCACAGCGCCGACGCCACGACCAAGGCAAACCGGCGTTGGAGCGAGGCGATGCGTGCTCCCTGGCCCCTAAACTCAATCCAGGAAGCGAACCAGGCCCGTTTCGAGGTCGTAGATGGCGCCGACCAGTCTGAATTTGCCTTCGCCCATGTGGGCCTGTGCTTCCGGAGTTGCCAGCAGCTCACGCACGGTCCGTCGCACATTGGCTTCGACGGCAGCGCTGAGCAGGTCGGCGGGTTCTGCCTGCGAGTCAAGGTCGTCGAGCGCAGGAATGATCTGCTCCAGAAGTATCTCGATCCTGCCGGCCTGCGGCGAGCCGTCAAAGCGGGAAGCGATTGCCGCCTTGACGGCGCCGCAACCCTCGTGGCCCATCACGACAAACAGCGGGGTGTGCAAATGCAGGGCGGCATACTGCAGGGTTCCCATGATCGAGGGGCCTAGTACATTGCCCGCGACCCGGATGACAAACAGTTCGCCGAAGCCGGCGTCAAAAACCAGTTCCGGCGGCACCCGGCTGTCGCTGCAGCCGAGAATCGTGACATAGGGCTGCTGGCCCTTGGACAAGTCTGCCAGAACTTCCTTCTGCACGGTCGGAAAGCACGCCTCCCCACGGACAAAGCGCGCATTTCCGGCGCGCAGGCGGGCGAGCGCTTCATCTGCGGTCTGCGGCGGCAAGTCTTTGTCGTCGGTGGTCATGGCAGCAGCTTTCAGTGTCGTGCCGGCTATCGCTTCTCCGGCGGAATCGATCTTGTCGAAGATCGGCGTCAACGCAATGGGCGCAACCGGTGCTCCTGCCTTAACCCTTCTCGACGGCCTTCACTTCTGATCCTGCGGTCCAGATCCGGTAACGCAGCTCGACGCCTTCGGGCACATAGACCACGACGGGCAATCGGCTGTTGTAGCGGATCAGATAGGGCGCACCGCCGAGCGTGACGAACCGGGCCACCTTCGGCGCGTTTGGATCGACGGCCATCAGCGTGCCTGCCATCGGCCCGAGCTGGTCGACCTTGTAGCGCGTGAACCCCCAGCCCTTGATGGTTTCCTCTTCGATCCTGCCGCCAAAGAAGTATCTGTTGCCCGCGTCGGTCTCGACCGTCTTGCCGACTATCAACTCCACCTTGAAAGCGGATTCGTCAGCCTGCTGCGGAAGCTGCAGGACGTAGCGGACCATGCCCGCGTCGGGCGGAGGAAACGCCTTCAGGTTGTCCGCTGCCAGGCCGATAGGCAGGGCAAACAGAAACAGGAGAATTGCGGTCGCCCAGGCCTTCATCAGGTTCTCTCCCCATGCCGCATCATTTGACCCGACCGCGCAGCAGTGCGGCTTCCCATTCCGGGCAACCGCGAATTCTTGCCAGCGCAGCCATCGACTCGTGATCATACGGGACGCAGCAATGCTCGACGTGCCACCCCGACGCAGTCCTTTCGATGATGGCATAGCGGGCATCGGGCGAGCCGGTTTCCATGATGTGGAATCCCGACTCGTCGTCGCTGAATGCCTGCACGCCCACGCTGCCGGGATTGACGACCAGTTGCCCCGTCGCCAACCGGACCGATCGCGGGATGTGCGTATGGCCGCAGGCGATTACACTTGAAACGACGCTGCCCAAACGCCTGGCGATGTCGTCTGCGTCCGCCAGACTCAAAACACCATGGTGGTGCGATTCCATGAAATAGGTGTAATCGCTGTCCGGCGTGCCGTGGCAAATCAGGATTTCTTCCGTCAGCTGATGCCTGGGGCGCAAGGAACGCAACCAGTCGAATTCGGGCGCCGTCAATTGCGAGTGAGCATAGCCGTCTGCCTCGCTCCCCTGGCCGGGCTGCCAGGCCAGTATCTGGCGTTCATGGTTTCCCGCCAGCGACAGCCAGCCCGACGCCATCAGGTAGTGTGCCGTTTCGAGCGGCAGCAAGGGTCCGGAAAGATTGTCCCCGAGGTTGATGATCGAATCCGCGCCACGCCGGCGAACGTCCGCAACGACGGCTTCAAGGGCAGCGAGGTTGCCGTGAATGTCCGAAACAAGCGCAATACGCATGATGAGTCGCGCGGGCGCGCCTTGTTAGCCGGGAATCTCTGGCTCAACGAGCGCGGCAAGTTGCGCCAGGGATTCCTGCCAGCCGAGGTAGCACAGCTCGAGCGGAATGACTTCAGGTACTCCCGCCTGCACGATGTTGATCTCGGTGCCACAGGAAACTTTCGTCATGGCCACCGTCACCTGCATTTGCCCGGGCAGGTTCGGGTCGTCGAATTTGTCCGTGTAGCGAATTCGCTCGCCAGGAACCAGTTCGAGATATTCGCCGCCGAAGGAGTGGCCGTTTCCTGAACTGAAATTCGTGAACGACATCTGGAAAGCGCCGCCGACCCTGGCGTCCATGTGGTGAACCGTGCAGGTAAAACCATGTGGCGGCAGCCACTTGGCCACTGCACCGGCGTCCAGGAACGCCCGATAGACACGCTCCGGCGGAGCACGCAGCACACGATGCAGTCGGACAGTTCCAGCGGGCATGGTCGAGTCTCCTTTCAATGCGCTGTTCGGTGGGAGGCCGGCTCAATGATATTTCCAAATCGCGGCGGCGTGTATTGTGGCGCCCAAGGTCAGTAATTACCGCCGCTGCCCGCCTTCCATTGCTTCGCGAATGATCGGAGCCAGGTCGATGATCTGGATGGTAGCGCGATTGCCTCGATGTTCGTTCCATGCAAGCAGGGCGGCCCCGGGGCCGAGCGTCAGGTCTGCCGGATCGACGCCATGCGAGAGATTCCATGTGGCGAGCAACTGGCGTGAATTCAAGTCCCAGACGCTATACAGATTTGAACTTGCGATGAGCACTTCATCGTCCGGCGAAAACGCAAGGTAGTTGCGCTCCCGGCGAAGGCATCCCGGCGAGTTGCCGTAAGGAAGCAGAAGGGCGGTCGCCGGCTCCTGCTGCTTGTCTGCTCCTGCGGAGCGCCCCGCTGCGGCGAGCGGCCCCATCTGCTCGCGAATCTCGCTGACGCGCCAGAGTTCTACGGCAACGCAGTCATTCGCCGCGAGCATGTTCCCCGACGGTGAGAACGCCACTTTCCGCCCTGAAAACAGCGCTTCGCCGACAGGTGGTGAATGACGCCTGTCCGAGAAGTCAAGCGCATCGGTTCCATGGAGGATCGTCGATTGCTTGCCGTCCGCCAAGTTGACGACGGTAACATCACCGCGCGATGTTGCGGCGGCCAAAAGATCGCCTTTAGGCGCGAACGCGAGCGATTTCACCGTGCCGCCGCCGACTTGGAAAGAAGAGATCTCCTTCCCCGAGGCGACGTCCCAGAGCTTGAGCGTGCCGTCGTGGCCGCCGGTAGCGAGGGTTCTCCCGTCCGGCGAGAGTTCCAAGGGGGCCAAGAACGTCGGTTTAGCGAGTACTTTGATGACATGAAGCCGCTCCCCGCTAGCCATGTCCCAGAGCACGGCTGTATCGTCAAAGCCGGCGGCCAGAATCTTGCCGTCGCGGGAAATGTCGATAATATCCGCGACCACCATCCGGCCAAACACCAATCCGTGCGTATCGAGGCCTGAAGAAAACGTCCGGTTCGTGCCAGCACTCAAATCCCAGGCCTTGATGCCGCCTGTGGCAGGTGCCACCGCGACGTAGCGCCCGTCGCGTGAGATCGCAAGCGCCTTGTACGGATTCAGGTAGCTCCCGAGCGGGAAGGACTGACTGTCGAGCGAGCGACTGGGCTGCAGCAGGGGAGATGCCGGCCTCGGCAACTCGCGCGCACTGCCATCGACGAAGTAGCTTCCGGTAGCGTCCTTGAGGTTCAGGCCGGGGTAATGGAATTCGGCGAACGCGAAATGACGTACCTTGCCGGCCTCGTCGAACTCAACCAGGAGGCGGGAATGATTGCTTCCAGTATGAGTACAACTGCCGCCGGGAACAAACAAACAGGCGATACCCGGCGCCGTCCACCATTCGTAGACACTGACCAGCTTGCCGTTAAGGATGTTCGGCGGACCAAGTCGATGCAGCACTTCGTCGCGGGTCGTCGTGCCCTGCTGCAGGAAACGAGCGTCCTTCTCCTGCACTTTGACAGCGGACGGTGGAATGTCAACGCATCCCGCCGTTACCACGATGAGGCAGGCGGCAACCGCGCTCTTCAGAAGGTTTCGCGCGCCCATGACTATGCAATGCGGCCTCGGGATATTGGCATTGATGCTGTTGCCAGAGCGCCGCCGAAGGCCACGAATGACCGGACCTTCGCAAGCCGGCGAAGCCAGCTTGCGAAGGTCCGCGTCGATCCGCTTGTCATGTGTCAGACCGCGACAGTGATCCTGATACGTGTGCAGCGGACCCACGGTGCCATCCAAATCGCTCGCAACCTTCGTTCAGGCTTTCTTTTCGGCAACTATCTCGACCGGTGCAATAACATTGCGCGAAATGTTCTCGATCATGTTTTTTACTTTGATTGGTGCCGTGCTACCCATAAGTATGTGTAGACCCAACGGCGGAGGGCCGTTGGCGCCCGCCACCTTTGCCTGAAGCTGCGCGAAAAATTCAAGTGCAAAGTCGCGTCTGTTCCGCTCCGCGATGATGTTAAACCCGGAACGCTCCAACGCAGCTTTGTAGGTTGGTACTGAGGCCACGGAATCACTTTCGGGCCCCGCCGCCCACGGTACCGGAAATGTGAGGTCGCCGTCGTTGACGCGCATTACGTCGTAGATCCCGATTTTTGCGCCTGGCCGTACTACCCGATGGAGCTCCGATATAAGGAGTTCCTTGTCCGCGATGTTCATGCCGACATGCAGCATATACGCACGGTCGAATGCTTCATTTGGATGAGGCAAAGCAGTGGCGTTCCCGATTTGGAGGCTGATCTTGTCGCTCAATCCGACCCATGAGCACAGCGCATTGCCGGTCTCGACATACTCTCGTGTCAGATCCACGCCGGTCATCCGACACCCGTATGTGCGGGCCGCGAACCGGCTCCCTCCGCCGAGCCCGCACCCCACGTCCAATACATGATGGCTTGGGCCAATGTCGAGCTGATCAAGGAAGCTCTGCGTTGCAACTCTTCCGCCGATATGGAATTCATCCACGGGCGCAAGATCATCGATGTTGACACTGGCGATGGTCTTCCCCATTTTCGCAATGCCGTCACGAATGGCATTTAAAAGCCCTCCATGCGTGTAGTGGTTCGCTACCAATTGTTCGTCTGGCATTGATTCACTCCTTATGATTTGGCGACAACACCCATTCGACGGTGAGGTCTTCTCGACGCTAAGATGTTCATAGTCCGTTTACGCTGATCAATTGATCCGGCGTAGTAAAAGCATAGTCGATTTATCCGGCATTTTGACAAGCGGCGTCCGCGCGGTCGGCAGGTCGGCCGTAGCGCCGGCTAGAATGTGCGTCGCTCCATTGCGGGAAACACATCATGCGCAGCATCCTGGTGATCGACGCCGTCCTGTCGCGGCGGACTGGCCTGGCGAGGCGGTTTTGCCGCGCCCGCGACGGCTCTTGTCCCCGCGCGTGAATTCCTGATGCCGCCCTGGCTTGCCGCGCTGTTCACCCGGCGCATGCTGATCTGCGTGTTCACCGGCTTCTCGTCCGGTCTGCCGCTGTATTTACTGTTGAACCTCGTTCCGGCCTGGCTGCGCTCGGAGGGGGTGGATCTGAAGACCATCGGCCTCTTCGCCCTGATCCAGTTTCCCTACACTTGGAAGTTCCTCTGGTCGCCGCTGCTCGACCGCTATGCGCCGCCCTTGGGACGGCGCCGCGGTTGGATGCTGATTACGCAAGTCGGCCTGCTGGCGGCGATCGCGTCGCTGGGCCTGTTCGCGCCGGGCAACGAGATCGTGCCGATTTTATGGCTGACCGGCGCGGTAGCGCTGCTCTCGGCGACGCAGGACATCGCGCTCGATGCCTACCGCCGCGAGATCTTGTCCGAGGCGGAACTGGGCCTGGGCAACTCGGTGCATGTCAACGCCTACCGCATCGCCGGGCTGGTGCCGGGTTCGCTTTCGCTGATCCTGGCCGACCGTCTGCCTTGGCTCGAGGTCTTCGTCATCACCGCGCTGTTCATGTTGCCGGGCATGGCCCTGGCCGTGTTCGTGCGCGAGCCGGCGGTTTCGGGCAAGGCGCCGAAGACCCTGAGGGATGCGGTGGTGGAACCTTTCCACGAGTTCATCGACCGCGCCGGCCTCAAGGAGGCGCTGCTGATCCTGGCCTTCATCTTTCTTTACAAGCTGGGCGATTCGATGTGCACGGCGCTGGCCACGCCCTTCTATCTGGACATGGGCTTCGCCAAGTCGCAGATCGGCATCGTCGCCAAGAATGCCGGCCTGTGGCCTGCGGTGATCGGCGCCCTGATCGGCGGCCTGTGGATGGTCAGGCTCGGCATCAACCGCGCGCTGTGGCTGTTCGGCGTGGTGCAACTGGTGTCGATCTTCGGCTTTGCCTGGCTGGCCTTGATCGGCCGCCACGAGGCGCCGGGTGCGGTCGAGCTGGCGCAGCTGGCATTGGTGATCGGCTTCGAGGCGCTGGGCGTGGGCCTCGGCACGGTGGCCTTCGTCGCCTTCATCGCGCGCGCCACGCACCCCTTGTACACGGCAACCCAGTTCGCCCTGTTCACCAGCCTCGCCGCCGTGCCGCGCACCTTCATCAATGCCACCACCGGCTACCTGATCGAGTTGCTGGGCTGGTTTCCCTTCTTCATGCTCTGCGCGCTGCTGGCGGTGCCGGGCATGGTGCTGCTGCTCAAGGTGGCGCCCTGGAATCCCAAACCCGCGGCATGAATGGCATTGATCCAGTTATGGGCAATGCCTGTGCTGGCGGGCTTCGTGGCGCAAAAACAACAGGACTAAATAATTTCAGACTTCATTCAACTTTTGTTCACAGATGGCGTTATATGCTCTGAAGCGCACGGTTCCACAGAAGGAGACGGCAATGTTAATGGTGATGGACATGAGCACAGGCAAACTCATCGAGGATGAATTCGGAGCGTTCGAGGACGAGGTTCTCAACGCCGAGTGGACTCCTGCCAGCCCAGAGCTTCAGCTCGGCTTGCAGGAAGTCCAGCATCGGGCAGCTACGCATCAGGAAGTTGATGCCGAAGCCGCCGATGCATTTCTTGCCGCGATGTATCGCAACCAGCAGTGAGCGTTCGCGCCATTCGCTGATGCCGTCTTGGTATCATCGCGCGCTTCGACTTTCCGGAAGCGCACGATGAGCTCCCTATCCACGCCCGCCGTTACAGGTTCCAAAGCTTCCGCCGCGCCCCTGCCCCGGCGCACCGACTTCCCGCATTTCCTCGCCATCCCCACGCGCTGGATGGACAACGACGTTTACGGCCACGTCAATAACGTCGTCTATTACAGCTATTTCGACACCGTCATCAACGAATACCTGATCCGCGAGGGTGGCCTGGATATCCTCGACGGAGCGGCCGTCGGCTACTGCGTCGAATCGCAATGCCGCTACCTGGCACCGCTCGCCTTTCCCGAGATCATCGATGCCGGGCTGCGCGTGGCGCATCTGGGAAATTCCTCGGTGCGCTACGAGATCGCGCTGTTTCCGCAAAGCGAGAACACGCCGGCGGCGACCGGCTGGTTCGTTCATGTCTTCGTCGCCCGCGAGGATGACCGGCCGACGCCGATGCCGGCCGGGATTCGCGCCTGCCTTGAACGTCTGATGGTTTCAGGCACTTAGTCGCAACCGGCTCGGCTGCAAGGCCTGCACCACCACCCGGTCGCCGCTGCGGACTGCAAAACTCCGGCCGGGGCCGAGGATGTAGTCCTCGCTGTCGCCCTCCCGCGTGAGCCAGAGTTCCCCTTCCAGGCAGACCAGCATCGCGCTGGTATCGGGCAGGGCGAGCAGCTGGTTTTTCGCCAGTGCCCGCTCGCCGCCCTGCGAGCGCATTCTTGCCAGGAATCCAGCCGGATGCTCCTCAAGGGTTCGTGCAAAGCGTTCAGCGAATCGGTTGCGGCGCTTCCCCGGCGATGGGGCAACCAGCGAAGAAGCAAGGTAAGATGTGGCATTCATGATGGTTTCTCCGGTCTGTTGCGATGAGCCGAGTATTGGCTTTTCCACCGCGGCTGACCAGCGACATCGGGGCTTGCGATGGATGAGCAAAAGGAATGAATAAAAACGATCTGCCGCCGCTCGAGGCCTTGCGCGCCTTCGATGCTGCCGCCCGCCATCTGAGCTTCACCCGCGCCGCCTTGGAATTGTTCGTGACCCAGTCGGCGGTGAGCAAGCAGGTGATCGCCCTGGAGTCGGCGCTGGCGACACGGCTCTTCGAGCGCAAAACGCGCGCCCTGGTGCTCACCGCAGCGGGCGCGCGACTGCAACGCGCCACCGGGATCGCCTTTGCCGAGCTGCGCGCTGCCGCCACCGAACTGCGCGGCGGCGACGAGCCGACCGTCACCTTGTCCACCACGCAGGCGTTCGCCAGCTTCTGGCTGATCCCGCGCCTCGCAGATTTCCGCCGCACGCATCCTGGCATCGACATCCGCATTTCGGCCGACACGCGGCTGGTCGATCTCGAACGCGGACGCTTTGATGCGGCCGTGCGCTACCTCCAGGACCGCGATGCGCCGGCGAGCGCCCTGCGCCTGTTCGGCGACACGGTGTTGCCGGTGGTGAGTCCCGCCCTGCTGAAGAAGTCCGCGCCGCCGCTGGCGAAGCCCGCCGACCTCGTGCATCACGTCCTGCTGGTCTACGAAGATGAAGAACAGCGCCGGCCGTGGCTGTCGTGGCCGGTATGGCTGGAAATGGCCGGCGTTGCCGATTTGCGCCCGGCAGGCAGCATCGCCTTCAACCAGTACGAACCGGCGATTCGCGCTGCGGTCGACGGCCAGGGCGTGGCGCTGGCAAGCCTGGCGCTGGTGGCTGATCTGCTGCAGCAAGGCAAGCTGGTGGCGCCGCTGCCGCAGCGCTTTTCCAATCCGCGTTCGTATTACCTGCTGCTGTCGGCGCAGGCGGCGGCGAATCCGGCACTGGAACCATTTCGGCTATGGCTGGCGAGTCAGGTAAAGTGAGTGCCCGCCGTTTTGAATTCCGTATCTGTTCCTGGAGAACCGCTTGATGAAGTTGAACTCGTTGGTTATTCTGTTTCTGCTCGCGATGCCGCTGCCCTCTGCCCTGGCCGCGACCGTGTCCTGTCCCGATCTGGGCAAGGCGGTGCAGGTCGGCGCCTGTCCCGCCGAGGAAGAGCTGAGATATACCTACGCCGGCTATTGCAGCGATGACGCCAAGGCCTACAAGGGCGAAACCGACGTGTGCAGCGATTACCGGCGCTATCGCGCCCTGAAGAACGTCGCGCTATGGGAGTCGGGCGACGGCGTATTCAATGCCTATGTCTCCTGCGACCTGCCCGCGGACAAGCTCAAGAGCGCCAGGGTTGCCGCGGTCAGGGTGGGCAAGCAGGGCAAGATGACGCAACTTGTTTGCGGCTATGGCGACGGCCTCAGCTTCACCTGGCGCACCCGCGCCGAGTGCAAGGGCGAGGCCGGCGCAAACTGCGCCGCCAACCCGGGAAGCTGCAAGGCAGATTGCGAGTGAAGCGCGCGCCCAGACAATCGGGGTCTGCGAAGCCGCGTGCCGGGAAACCGGCGCCGGAAACGTCGCCGCCACCCGCACCGGCAATCTGCCGCCGCTGCGGGACGCCGGGCCCGGTGGGCGAGGACGGCTTTTGCGAAAAGTGCGAGAAGGCCCTGGAGCAGGCCTGTCTCTGAAACCAGACTCAGTCCGCCGGCTTGTCCCGCGGCGGTGAGACGAAGGTCAGCGGGTTCTGCGCCAGGCGGCGCAGCAGCACCATGCCCAGCCGCAGGATCTGCGCCGAGCCGACGCGGCGCGATTTCAGGGCCACATAGAGCGCGAGCGAGAAGCTCACCACCAGGTTGACCAGCGCGATGCCGATGACGCCGGCGACGGCCCAGGGCAAGATTTCGGCGACCGCGCGCGGCCCCAGCGAGGCCAGTGCCGTGCCCAGGTTGGCGCTGGAAAAGGCGACGTGGCGGATGTCGATCGGCAGGCCGGTCAGGCTGCCGAGCGCACCGACCAGCCCGAGGTACATGCCGAAGAACAGGTTGCCGAGGATCGCTCCGTAGTGGGCGTCTAGATAATCGCCCAGGCGCGTCGTTCGTTCTGCATCCAGCCAGGCCAGTCGCGGTGCGGCGGCGATGCGCGGCCCGAGTTGGTGGTAGCGCGCCTTGTTGTCGAAATAGCCCGACACGAGGCCGGAGAGGAACAGGCCGACGCCGGCCACGGCGGCGAAGAACAGCGCGCCGCTCGCCAGCGGGTGCACTTCGTACAGCATCTGTTGCAGCTTGTCGTCCGGTGCCGCGCCATGGTTGAGCAGCAACGGCCATGCCGCGGCGATCAGGGCGGCGACCGGCAGCGCCAGGCCGCCATTGCCGAGCACGGCGACGAACTGGGTGCGCACCACGTTCTGGGCGAAGTCGGCCAGCCGCTCCAGTTCCTTCGGCCGCGACTCTTCCAGCGTCGCCGCGATCGAGGCGGCGGTCATCGCCGGCTGCTTGGTCGCCACCGTGAAGCCGAGCAGGTGGATGAGGACGAAGCCGAGGCCGTAGTTGAGGCCGCAGGCGATGCCCTCGGTCAGCGGCGGCAGGTGCAGCAGTGCGAGCTGCATCTTGAACAGCGCCATGAAGGCAATGACGCTGCCGCCGCCGGCGGCGCTTCGCGCCATCGCCTGCCAGTCGGCGCGGTCCTCGGCGACGTAGTGCTCGCCGTGGCGGCTGGCGTGGTCGGTGACATTGCGCGCCAGCAGGCTGACATTCTGGCCGATGAACTCGCCCATCTCGTCGCTGGTCTGCTCGGTTGCCAGCAAGGTCTTCAGGACGACCACCGCATGGCGCAGACGATCGTCGACGACGGCGAAGTCGAGCAGCAGGCGCAGGCGGTCGATCAACTGCCGCAGACGTGCCAACAAATAGGTGAGGCGGATGCTGATGCCGTTTTCGGACGCCTTGCGGCGGATGCCGTCGAGGGTTGCGTCGCACTGGTCGAGCAGCACGTCGACGTGGCGGATCTCGTCCGTATCCGGTACCGCGCCGCCGCCGCGGGCGCGCTCCAGCAGGGGCAATAGCGCGGCGTTCTGCGCCAGAAAGGGTGACTCGTGAAGTTCCAGCTCCGGTTCGGCGCGCAGCAATTCCCGGTCGAGGCCCACCCCGGCGATACGGTAGGAGAGCATGCGCACGGCCTCCAGCAGGCTGGCGTACGCCGTGCCGCTGGCGCCGACTTGTTCCAGACCGAGCGCGCCGGCCAGTTCCAGCCAGACGTTGTCGGCGACGGCCGCCACCCACAGGTGGTCGTCGCGTTCGGCGAACAACAGGTGCAGGATGTTGCGCAGCCGGCTTTCGTCGCGCAGCGGCGGCAGCAGGCGCTGGCCGAGGCGCTGCGTCAGTTCCAGCCAGAAGCCCAGCGCCGTGCGCACCCCGGTTTCGGCGTAGAAGGCGCCCTGGTGCGGCAGGGCAAGCAGGCTGCGCATGGCGTCGCCGAGCGCGGTGGCTTCGTCGGGCTGGTTTGCCAGGCGCGCGGTCTCGGCGCGTACCCGCTGCTCCGCATCCCCGGCACCGTCGGGACGCAGCCGGTCCACCAGCGCCTTGAGGCGGCTGATGGCAAGACTGTTTTCCTGCGGGCCTTCCGTCATGCGGAGTACGCCGGCAACATGGGCGCGCCTGCAGCGCGACCAGTTGCCGACGCCATGCTCATTTCCCCGCCGCCGGCTCGCCGCCGCCCGTCTTGCAGCCGGTATAGGGCGGCGTCGCGGTGCCATCGGCAAAGCCGGCCTCGTTGCCGTTGAGGCTCAGCACCGTGTTGCCCTTGCTGTAGCGCGTGCTGCTGCCGATTCGCTCCAGCCGCAGTTCGCGTTCCTGCAGGATCAGCCAGACGGCCTCGCCGCCATCCAGCGTGCGGACGTAAAGTCGCTTGCCGCCGGCGCACTGATATTCGGTCGCATTGGTCGGCACGCGCGAACGTTCCGGGGAATCTCCGGTGAATGGAATGTACTTCTTGACGTTCATGTCGCCGCAGCCGGCCAGCAGCAACGCGGCACAGGCCAGGCTGGCGCTCAACAGTTTTACTTGCATTGTGTGCTCCTTTAACAAATGGCGTTCAAATCAGAGGGCATGCACGCGGTCGGCGCGCGCGAAACCGAGCAGTGGGCCCGGCACGCCACGCCCCAGTGCGATCACCTTGAAAAGTTCGCCCATCTCGTTGGGCGAGATGAGCACATTCACGGCGCCGCGCGCGCGCAAATCGTCCGCGCTCGCCGTATCGTCGGCGCCGACTCTCTCTTCCTGCAGCAATTCGCCGATGCCGCAGTTAAGCAGGAAATTGGCCTGGCTGGTGTAGCCCAGCACGTCCAGCCCTGCATCGTGGCCGGCCTCGGCCACGGCAGTGAAATCGACATGCGAGGTGATGTCGGACAGGCCGGGAAACCAGAACGGGTCGTCATGCACGCGGTGCCGGTAGTGGCAGCGCAGCGTGCCGCCGTCGCGCAGCGCGTGGTAGAGCTCGTGGCGCGGCAGGCCGTAGTCGATCAGCAGGATCGCGCCATGTTCGAGTCGTCGCGCCAGTTCGGACACCCAGGCGCGGGCCGCGAGGCTGATTTCGCCGCGGTAAGGTGCCTGCACTTTCAGGGTCTGCGCCGCGTCGAGCAGTGCTCCTGACGCCGGACGCTCCGCCACCGTCAGCCGTCCGTCCGTCAGACCGACACCGCGCTCGAAAACGGCGGCTGTCTCGCCTTCGTCGCTCCAGCGCAGGGTGTGCGTCGGCATCGCGTCGAGCAGTTCGTTGCCAATGAGGCAACCGGAAAAGCCTTGCGGCAGCTCGTTCAGCCACTCGACGCGGTCGGCAAACCGCGGTGCCCGTTCGGCCAGCGTCGCCTGCTGGCGCGCGCGCAGCTCGCCGGAAAGTTCCAGGATGCGGTAGTGTTCGGGCAGACAATCCAGCGTCGCCAGTGCCGGCAGCAGGTCCGCCGCCAGCCGCCCGCTGCCGGCGCCGGCTACGATCCCGCAGGGGCTTGCGGCGGCCAGCACCTGCGCTACCTGTCGCGCCAAGGCCCCGGCAAACAGCGGCGTCAGCTCCGGCGCGGTGAGGAAGTCGCCCCCTGCCTGATGGTCGCCGAACTTATGCGAGCCGCCCGAGTAATAACCCAGGCCCGGCGCATACAGCGCCAGCTCCATGTAGCGGGCGAAGGATATCCAGCCGCCGCCGGCCTCGATCTCGGCCGCGATCAGGCGCAGCAGCGCCGCGCTGGCGGCGCGCGCGTCGGCCGAGGGTTCGGGCAGATCGGCCTGCTGCAGATTCATCGGGGCGGAATGGCGGCGACAAGATCCGCCATCTGCCGCGCGTCGTCGCTTTCCTGCTGGCGCAGCCCTGCGACCACACCGGCGCGATTGATTGCGGGCTGGTTCTGGCTGGTCTTCCACTTGCCCGCGAGATCTGTAATGTTGATTTCTATGCCGACAATCGCGCCCAGCATCTTGTCGATGTAGTCGGGCGGCGCGTCGGCAATGTGCCAGGGTTCGGCAAAGCCGGCTTCGTGCTGCGCGACCAGGGTTTCCAGTTGCCGGCGCAGCCACGCCCGGTCGTCGATGACCCGCAGTCGGCCGCGGGCGTGGACCACCACGTAGTTCCAGGTCGGCACCGCCTTGCCGTCGGCGCGCTTGGTTTCGTACCACGAGGGCGTGACATAGGCCTGCGGGCCGTGGAAGATCGCCAGCACTTCGCTGTCTGCCGCGTTTCGCCAGAGCGGATTGGCGCGCGCGACGTGACCCTGCAACGCGCCGCACGGTGCGACGTCGGCCGCCAGGTGCAGCGGCAGATGATCGGCGCTGAGGCCGTCGGCGTCCTGCGTCACCAGCGTGGCGAAGGGGTGCGCGCGCATCAGCGCCTGCAGCACCTCGCTGCGGTTCTCTGCAAAGTGGTCGGGCAGGTACATTGCGCCAGATCAGAGCAGCACGCCGCGATTCTCTTCGCGCTCGTAGACGATGTTGGCGCGACCGACCAGCAGCGTGTCGAGGGCACCGATCTGCGCCACGTCCTTGTTGGTGTAGGGTAGCTTGTGCAGGATGTAGCGCAGGGCGTTGAGTCGCGCGCGCTTCTTGCAGTCGGACTTGATCACGGTCCACGGCGCGTCCGCCGTGTCGGTGTGAAAGAACATGGCTTCCTTGGCCTTGGTGTAGTCGTCCCACTTGTCGAGCGAGGCCATGTCGATCGGGCTGAGCTTCCACTGCTTTAGCGGGTGGGTTTCGCGCTCCTTGAAACGGCGTCGCTGTTCGGGCCGCGACACGGAGAACCAGAACTTGACCAGATGCACGCCGCTACGCACCAGAGTGCGTTCGAATTCCGGCGTCTGGCGCATGAATTCCTCATACTCGGCATCGCTGCAGAAACCCATGACGCGCTCGACGCCGGCGCGGTTGTACCAGGAGCGGTCGAACAGCGCGATCTCGCCGGCGGTCGGCAGATGCTGCACGTAGCGCTGAAAGTACCACTGGCCGCGCTCGGTCTCGGAGGGTTTTTCCAGAGCCACGACGTGCGCGCCGCGCGGATTCAGGTGTTCCATGAACCGCTTGATGGTGCCGCCCTTGCCCGCCGCGTCGCGGCCCTCGAAGAGGATCACCACCTTCTGCCCGGTCTCCTTGACCCAGGCCTGCAGCTTGAGCAGTTCGACCTGCAGGTGGTATTTCTGCTTTTCGTAATTCTTGCGCGTCATCAGGCGGCGATAGGGATAGCCGCCATCGCGCCAGCCCGGCGCCAGCTCCTCGTCCGGGTGTTGATCGACGGCGACTTCGCTCTGCAGCAGCGCGTTCTTCAGCGCCTCGACATCGTCGGGCGAAGCGCCTTCGACCACGGCCTTGAGCGCCTGCGCCAGCTTGGCGCCTTCGCCGGGCCTGGCATGGGCGACGATGTCGTGGATGGCCTCGATCTTTGAATCGCGCGCGGCAGCCGAGCGGTCCTTGACGACGAAATTCCTGATGCCGGCGGGTTTGCTCGACGGCGCGATGTCGCCCGATTGCGGACGCCTGGGCCGCGGCTCGGCAGCGGCCTTGGCCGTTGCCGAGCGTTCTGCTGCGCCGGGCTTGGCGGGCTTCTTCGAAGGGATTGGTTTGGCGGCCATCTACTTCTCCTGTTCGTGCTCCAGCAGTTCGTGGATTTCAAGCCAGCGTGACTCGGCTGTTTCGATATTTTGCGTCAATTGGCTCTGGCGCAGGGTCAGGTCGTCGAGCAGGCGGCTCTCGACGTCGGCATACAGCGCGGGGTCGGCGAGCCGGGTTTCCAGCAGTTTGAGTTCGGACTGCCAGGCGGCGAGTTGTTGTTCGAGTTTTTCGCTTTCCTTCTGCAGCGGTCGCCGTGCCGCCAGCGCCGACTCTTGTTCTTTCGCGCTGCCGGCAGCACGGCGAGCTGCGTCGGCTTCGCTTTCCTTGCGCCGCTGGCTCTTTTCGCGTTCGGCTGATTTCTCGGCTGCGCGCGACTGGTTGAGCCAGTCAGCATAGTCGTCGAGGTCGCCGTCGAAGGGCGTGACCTTGCCGTCCGCCACCAGCCAGAGTTCGTCGCAGGTGGCGCGCAGCAAATGGCGGTCGTGCGAGACCAGCACCATGCCGGCTTCGGTTTCCTGCAGCGCGATTGTCAGCGCCTCCCTCATTTCGAGGTCGAGGTGGGTGGTCGGCTCGTCCATCAGCAGCAGGTTGGGCGCCGTGCGGATCATCAGCGCCAGCGCCAGCCGCGTCTTCTCGCCGCCGGAGAAGCGGCCGCAGGGCGCCTCGACCATGTCGCCGCGGAAATCGAAGCCGCCCAGATAACCGCGCAAGTCCTGCTCGCGGGTGCGCGGCTCCTGCTTGATCATGTGCCACAGCGGCGATTCGGCCGGGCGCAATTGTTCGAGCTGATGCTGGGCGAAGTAGCCGAGCTTGAGGTTGCGGCCTTCCTCGCGTACCCCGGCCAGCGGTTGCAGCTCGCCGGCCAGCAGCTTCATCAGCGTCGACTTGCCGGCACCGTTGCGGCCGAGCAGGCCGATGCGGCTGTCGGGGCGCAGCGTGAAGCGGAGCTTGTCGAAAATCACCGTGTCGCCATAGCCGACTTTCGCGTCGTCGACCAGGAGCAGCGGATCGGAGAAGCCCGTCGGTTCGGGGAAGCTGAAGGAGAACGGCGTGTCGATGTGGGCGGCGACGATGTCGCCCATCTTCGCCAGCATCTTGATCCGGCTCTGCGCCTGGCGCGCCTTCGAGGCCTTGGCGCGGAAGCGGGCGATGTAGCTTTGCAGGTGTGCCGCCGCGCGTTTCTGCTTGGCCGCCAGCGCCATGTCGTTGGCCAGGCGCTCGGCGCGCGCGCGTTCGCAGGCCGAATAGTTGCCGGTGAACAACTGCATCTTGCCGGCCTCGATGGCGAGTATGTGCGTGGTGATGACATCGAGGAAATCGCGGTCGTGCGAGATCAGGATCAGCGAGCCGGGATAGCCCTTCAGCCATTCTTCGAGCCAGATGATGGCGTCGAGGTCGAGGTGGTTGGTCGGCTCGTCGAGCAGCAGCAGGGCCGAGCGGCACATCAGGGCCCGCGCCAGGGTCAGGCGCACACGCCAGC
>VEPA01000231.1 GCA_012026675.1 Betaproteobacteria bacterium
CTGCCGGAGAAGGGGCCGTGACCTATTTCCCGCTGCCGTGGGCCACCGATCCTGCCGACAGCTTCCTGGTCGCCGAGGCTGAGCTTCGCTCGCTTCTCGGCGAAACCGGATTCAGCGCTGAACTCTTCGAGGATACCAGCGACGCCCACTTGAGCAGGACTGCCGCTGCCCCCGCAGGCGCCGCACAGAGTCCGCTGAGCCTGGCGGTCTTCGTCGATAATCTCGCGCAAAAGGCCGGCAATGCGCGGCGCAGTCTTGAGGAAGGGCGGATCCGGCTGGTCCGGGGCATCTTCCGCGTGAAATGAGCGCCGTGCCACCGGCGCCGACTCCCGTAAGCCGTACCAACATTGCTGCCCTTTGCCCGGAGGAGCATCCATGTCGCACCCAAGCCTTTCAGCCAGGCGCGTCCTGATCACCCAGGCCGACGCCTTCATGGGCCCTGTCCTGTGCGAGGTATTCGCCGGGCACGGCGCCACCGTGATCGCGAGCACCGATCCCCTCGCGAGTCCCGGCGCACCTGCGCACATCGTCGCCGAAGCCGGCCGGATCGACATCCTCATCACCAACCTGGCCATACCGGCGCCTTCCACGCCGGCCGCGGAAGTGTCCGAAGAAGAATGGAACGACATCTTCGCGGCGCTCGTGCATCCCCTGCCGCGCTTGTTCCGCGCCGTGCTGCCGGACATGATCAAGCGGCGTGCAGGCAAGATCCTCGTCATGGGCAGCGCATCCGCCCTGCGCGGGATGACGCGCGCCTCGACCTACAGCGCGGCGCGCGGCGCCCAGCTGGCCTACGTGCAGGCGGTGGGCGTGGAGGTCGCGCCGCACAATGTCCAGGTGAACGCCATCGCCCAGAACTTCGTCGACAATCCGACTTACTTCCCGCCGGAGGTTCAGGCGAATCCGCGCTTCCAGGAGCGCCTGAAGCGCGAGGTTCCGCTGGGGCGCCTGGTCAGCGCCAGGGAAGACGCCGAATTCGCCGCCTATCTTTGCAGCGAAGCGGCGAACTGCTTTGTCGGCCAGGTCTTTCCGGTGTGCGGCGGCTGGGTAGCGCGTTGATATCCCGCACATGAATTGATATCCCGCACATGAAAATCGCGCTCATTGTTGCCGTCAGCCTGCTTGTGGTCGCAGTCATCGCGATCCGATCCGGCGTTCTCGGCGGGACTCGGCCTGCCGACCTTGGCGTAAGCAATTCCCGCCTGAAGCCGCCCTCCCCGACCCGCAACAGCGTCTCCAGCCAGGCGGCGCTTTACCCGGACCATCCGCAGCGGGAATATGCCGACATCAAGCCGCTGCCGCTGAAACACGGTGCTGCCGCGCCCTCGCTGCAAGCCCTGGTTGCCGCGCTCCAGTCCATGCCGAACGTCAAGGTGGTAGAGCAAAGGCCGGACTATCTCCATGCCGAGGCAGAGACACGCTGGCTGAAATTCGTGGACGACCTGGAGTTCTGGGTCAACCCGGCGCGCGGCGTGATCGAATTGCGCAGTGCGAGCCGCCTGGGGCGCGAGGATTTCGGGGTGAACCGGCAGCGCATCGAAGCGATCCGCTCGGCGTATCTGACGCAACCCTGAGCATGGTTCATGAATGCTACCGGCGAACTTCCATAAGCACGCCAAATTCGCCAGGCGCGCCAGACTGTCGGAAATGAATCAAATGAAACTGCTTCTCCGCTACATGCCGCAGGTATTTTTCCTGGGTCTCGCACTGGTAACGATACTTTCCCTGATGCCGAACACCTCCATTCCGCAAGCCTTTCAGTTCTGGGACAAGGCGCAACACTCCCTGGCCTACGTGGCGCTTTCGATCACGGGTTGCCTTGCATTCCCGCAATGGGTAACGCGAGTTTTGCTGGGCTTGCTGACGCACGGAGCCGCCATCGAGATCATGCAAAGCACAATGACCGCGACCCGCTATGGCGATGTTCAGGACTGGCTTGCCGATGGAATCGGCATTCTTGTCGGCCTGGGCTTGTGTCGCTATGGATTGCCCAAATCCGCGGCCAAGCCGGACGACGCGCACTGACGGCTATGCCGACAGGCTGACGACCGCCGCCTTGCCTGCTGCGTAGCGCACGGCATCCTGCTGCCAGCGGCCGCCTGGCGCAAGCCGCGCCAGCCTTGCCGCGCGCACGGGGTCGGCGGCCGGCTTCCAGTTCTCCAGCACGCTGGCGACGGCATCCGGCGCATTGCAGATCAGCAGCACGTCGCAGCCTGCCTTCCATGCCGCTTCCACACGCTGCACCATGTCGCCGGCGAAGGCCGCACCTTCCATCGACAGATCGTCGCTGAAAATGACGCCGTCGAAGCCGAATTCATTGCGCAATTTCTCCAGCCATACCGGCGAAAAGCCGGCCGGCCGGTGGTCGACCGCGGGGTAGATGACGTGCGCCGGCATGACGCCGTCGAGCTTCAGGCGGCGGTAGGGCGCGAGGTCAGGCTCCATCTCGGCGAGGCTGCGCTCGTCGACCGGGATCGCCAGGTGGGAATCGGCCGCGACCCAGCCGTGGCCGGGGAAATGCTTGCCGCAACAGCCCATGCCGGCCGCACGCAGGCCCGCGATCAGGGCGCCGGCCAGTTCGACGACAGCATCCGGATTCTTGTGAAAGGCGCGGTCGCCGATGACCCCGCTCGGGCCCCAGTCGAGATCGAGCACCGGAGTGAAGGAATAATCGACGCCGCATGCGCGCAATTCGGCCGCCAGCAGGTAGCCGAGGTCGGATGCGGCCTTGCGTGCCGCGACCGGATCCGTATCCCACAGTTCGCCGAGGCGACGCATCGGCGGCACGTGGGTGAAACCCGCGCGACAGCGCTGTACGCGGCCGCCTTCGTGGTCGATGGCTATCGGCAGTGCCGGGCGGCGCAGGGCGTGGATCGCGGCGCAGAGGGCGGTGAGTTGCTGCGGGTCCTGATAGTTGCGCTTGAACAGGATCACGCCGCCGATCAGCGGGTGCATCAGGCGTTCGCGATCGAGTTCCGACAATTCGAGGCCGGCGACATCGATCATCAGCGGGCCGAGCGGGATATCGTTCATGACTTTTCCAGGATGACGAAGGCGACGGCATAGTCATGCTCGTCGCTGATGGAGAGATGGGCCTTGATTCCGCGCTCGGCGAAATGCGCGGCAAGCGCGGGTGAAAAGCTGAAGGACGGCTTGCCGAGCGCATCGTTCTCGACGGCGATGTCGGGCAGCAGCACAGGGGCACGGACGCCGGTGCCGAAAGCCTTGGCGAGCGCCTCTTTTGCGGCGAAACGCTTGGCCAGGAAGCGTGCCGGATCGGAGTTGGCACGGCAGGCCTCGCGCTCGGCGGGGGCCAGCATTTTTTCCAGGCCGCGCTCGCCGTGGCGCTGCCAGTACTCGGCCATGCGCTTCACAGCAACAATATCGGTACCTATTCCGTATATCACTGGCATTGCGCCTCGCGCATCAGGCGCTTCATTTCCGCCACCGCTTCGCGCATGCCGACAAAGAGGGCGCGGCTGACGATGGCATGGCCGATGTGCAGTTCGCGCACTCCCGGCAGCGCGGCGCCCGGCTGCACGTTGAAGTAGTTCTGCGCACTGCCGGCATTGAAACGCATGCCGGCGGCGCGGAGCGCGGCGCCGGCCTTGCGGATCTTCTCCAGTTCGGCGACCACAGCCGGGCTTTCGTTGTCGCGGCCCTGGTTGAAGAAAGCGTGGGCATAGGGGCCGGTGTGGATTTCGCAGACGCGCACACCGATCCGCGCCGCGGCCTCGACCTGATGCAATTCGGCGTCGATGAAGGTGCTGGTGACGATGCCGGCATCGGAGAGGCGCGCCACCACCTCGCGCAGCCTCATTTCCTGGCCGGCGACGTCGAGCCCGCCTTCGGTGGTGATCTCGTGGCGGCCTTCGGGCACCAGCATGGCCATTTCGGGCTTGAGCCGGCAGGCGATGCCGACCATTTCTTCGGTGGCGGCCATTTCAAGGTTGAGCTTGATGTGCGTCAGCTCGCGCAGGCGCCGCACGTCGTGATCCTGGATGTGGCGGCGGTCTTCGCGCAGATGCACGGTGATGCCGTCGGCGCCGCCCAGATGGGCCTCGACGGCGGCCCATACCGGATCGGGTTCATGGGTCTTGCGCGCCTCGCGCACCGTCGCCACGTGGTCAATGTTTACGCCAAGTTCAATCATGCTCGCTCCGCTGAAGCACCCAAGGATAAATGCAAATCGGTCAAAGTTCCTGCAACTCGATGAAGACGCGCCGCGACTGCAGGGGTTTGCCGCCCATGTAGTGGGCGATCAGTTGCCGCATCAACTGCCTGCTTTCGACCCGCGTACGCGGATCGGCGTAGTCGTCGGCCGCCATGTCGAGCAGGGGCTTGCCCCGCAGACCCGTCACGTCGCCCGGCGCCGTATCGCCAGCGCCGACTCTTGCGACCGGCCCGCGCTCGATGAGAAAGGCATATTCCCGATCCGGCTCGACCGGCCGGCCCGATTCGACGTCGACATCCAGCGTCAGCCCGTAACCGAGTTCCTTCAGCAGGGTCTTCTCGAAGCGGCGCAGTTCCGGCGCGTCGGCGGCACCCGCCGCCAGCGCACGCAGGGCCGCGGCATAGGCGTCGAACAGTACGCCGTGGGCATCCTCGCGCGGCAGCATCTTCAGCAGCAGTTCGTTGAGATAGTAGCCAAGCAACAGGCAGCGCCCGCCCAGCAGGGGCATGCCGCCGAGCCATTCCGCGCGGGCCAAAGTCTTGACCTCGCCGCCGCCGAACCAGCCGAGTTCGAGCGGCTGGAAGGACATCAAGGTGCCGCGCAGGGCGGAGCGCGGCCGCCGCGCCCCGCGCGCCAGCAGCGGCACGCGGCCATGTTCGCGGGTGAAGACATCGACCACGAGGCTGGTCTCGCTGTAGGGATGCAGGTGCAGGACGTAGGCCGACTGGCCGTCGACGCGCTTGCTCACGAAGTTGCCCTCCCCCCAACCCCCTTCCCAAGGAAGAGGGTGACGGCGGTTCGCCGCTGCGCGACTCCTTGGTTTGGCTGCGCCGTCCTTGGGGCGACCCGGCGGACCGCGCTCAATCGTATCCCAGCGATTTGAGGGCCCGCTCGTCGTCGGCCCAGCCGCCCTTTACCTTGACCCAGGTTTCCAGCCAGACCTTGCCGCCAAACAGGGTTTCCATTTCCTTGCGCGCATCGGTCGAGATGCGCTTAAGGCGCTCGCCGGCCTTGCCGATAACGATTGCCCGATGCCCCGCCCGGTCAACAATGACTGCGGCATGGATTCGGCGCAGCTCGCCTTCCTGCTCGAACTTTTCGATTTCGACGGCGATGCCGTAGGGCAGTTCCTCGCCCAGATTGCGGAACAGCTTTTCGCGCAGGATCTCGGAAGCCATGAAGCGCTCGGAGCGGTC
>VEPA01000090.1 GCA_012026675.1 Betaproteobacteria bacterium
CTATACGCTGGGCCCGCTGACCACCGCCATCGCGCCGGGCTACGACCACATCACCAGCGCCATCGGCGCCGCCATGATCGGCTGGTACGGCACGGCCATGCTCTGCTACGTGACGCCGAAGGAGCGCCTCGGCCTGCCGGACAAGAACGACGTCAAGGACGGCATCATGGCCTACAAGATCGCGGCCCACGCCGCCGACCTGGCGAAGGGACACCCGGGCGCACAGGTGCGCGACAACGCGTTGTCCAAGGCGCGCTTCGAGTTCCGCTGGGAAGACCAGTTCAACCTCGGCCTCGACCCCGACAAGGCGCGCGAATTCCACGACGAAACCCTGCCCCAGCACGGCGCAAAGCTGGCCCACTTCTGCTCCATGTGCGGGCCACATTTCTGCTCCATGAAGATTACCCAGGACGTGCGCGACTACGCGGCCAAACTGGGCGTCTCGGAACAGGAAGCGCTGAACAAGGGCATGGAGGTCAAGTCGGTCGAGTTCGTCAAGGCCGGCAGCGAGATCTACAAGGCCTCGTAAGAGTCGGCGCTGGCGATACGGTGCTCAAGACCATGGACTGTCGACCCGGCTGTGGCGCCTGTTGCATCGCCCCTTCAATCAGCACCCTGGACAAGCCTGCCGGCCAGCCCTGCGTGCACCTGACGCCCGACTATCGCTGCGCACTGTTCGGCAGTTCGCGGCGCCCGTCCTGCTGCAGAGGTCTGCAGCCCTCGCTCGAGATGTGCGGCGAGGACCGCGATGCAGCTCTTGCCTGGTTGGCGCGGCTGGAGGCAGACACCACCGCGTGCTAGACTCGGCGCCCTCAACTGGCGCCCGTTTATTCTTCCGACATGGATTTCCACCCGCTGCTGCAGGCGCTGATTCTCGGCCTGGTCGAAGGTTTCACCGAGTTCCTCCCCGTCTCCTCCACAGGCCACCTGATCCTCGCCGGCGACCTGCTGCATTTCAACGACGAGCGCGGCAAGCTGTTCCTGATCGTGATCCAGGCCGCAGCGATGCTGGCCATTTGCTGGGAATACCGCGCGCGCTTCGGCGGCGTGCTGGCCGGACTCGGCAGCGACCCCGTGGCACAGCGCTTCGTGCTCAACATCGCGGTGGCCTTCGTGCCGCTGGCGGTGCTGGGCCTGCTCTTCGGCAAGGCGATCAAGGCCAACCTGTGCAACCCGGTCACCGTGGCGACCACCTTCATCCTCGGCGCTTTCATCATCCTCTGGGCGGAGCGCCGCGATCATGTGGTGCGCATCGAACGGGTTGAGGACATGACTCCGACGGATGCCGTGAAGCTCGGCCTGGCCCAGGCCTGCGCGCTGATTCCCGGCACCTCGCGCTCCGGTGCCACCATCATCGGCGGGCTGCTGTTCGGCCTCTCGCGCAAGGCGGCCACCGAGTTCTCCTTCTTCCTTGCCGTGCCGACGCTGATGGCCGCCAGCGCCTACCAGCTCTACAAGGAGCGCCACCTGCTGGTCATGGACGACCTTGGCATGTGGGCCGTCGGCTTCGCCGCCTCCTTCGTTTCCGCCTTCCTTTGCGTGCGCTGGCTGCTGCGCTTCATCTCGACCCACGACTTCACCATCTTCGCCTGGTACCGCATCGCCTTCGGCATCATCGTGCTCGCCACCTGGCAGATGGGCATCGTCGACTGGAGCAGCCCGTGATCCGCGCGCGGCGCCGAGCCGCCTCAAGGCGTGCGCAGTCAACAACATGGAGCCGTTGCCAGACGGCGAACCATCGTCACCCCCGTTCTTGGAATGGGGGCCGGGGGGAATGATCTTATATCTTCACGGTTTCACCAGCGGACCGCAGTCGCACAAGGCACAGGCCCTGGGCAAGCGCATGCAGGAGCGCGGCCTCGGCGACAAATTCGTCTGCCCGCAATTGCCGGCGGCGCCGAAGGATGCCATCGCGCTGGCCGAGGACCTGATCACCCGCCACGGCGTCACCACGGTGGTCGGCTCCTCGCTCGGCGGCTACTACGCCACCTGGCTGGCAGAAAAATTCGACCTCCGGGCCGTGCTGGTCAACCCCGCCGTGGTCGCCCATCTCTCGCTGCAGAATTACATCGGCCCGCAACGCTGGCTCTATACCGGTGAAAGTTTCGACTTCACGCTGGAACACGTCGAACAGCTGCGCGCCATCGAAGTGCCGGTGCTGGCGAAGCCGGAACGCTTCTGGCTGCTGGTGGAGCAGGGCGACGAAACCCTCGACTACCGCGACGCCGTACGCCGCTATCTCGGTGCGCGGCAAACCGTGCTGACCGGCGGCGACCACAGCTTCACGCGCTGGAACGACGTCCTCGACCCGATCATCGAATTCGCCGGACTAACCGACTCGCTGTGAGTCCGATGCGGCCCGCGGCAGCGGGCGCTCACCGCGGCCGTCGTCGAAGAACTCGCGCCGCACGCCGTGCCAGACGGTTGCCGGCTCACCAGCACGTTCCTGATCGCCACCGCCAGCCCGGTATAATCCGCTCCCTCGCTTCCCGCTCACTTCCCCTGCCTCCATGAATGTCCTGTTTGAAGAGGACGGCGCTTTCCGTGCCGGCAGCGTGCTGGCCGACAGCGTGACGTCGCTGCAGATCGAGCTGGCCTCGGGCAAACGCACCAAGGTCAAGGCGGCCAATGTCCTGCTGCGTTTCGCCGCGCCGGCGCCCGGCGACCTGCTCGAACGCGCGGAAACGGAAGCGGAAGGCATCGACGTGGGTTTCCTCTGGGAAGTCTGCGGCGAGCAGGAATTCGGCTTTGAGGAACTCGCCGCTGAATACCACGGCGCCAAACCCGATCCCGTGCAGGCGGCGGCCGTGCTGCTGCGCCTGCATGCGGCACCGATCCATTTTCACCGCAAGGGTCGCGGCCGCTTCCGCAAGGCGCCGCCCGAAATCCTGCAGGCGGCCCTGGCCGGCCTCGAAAAGAAGCGGCAGCAAGCCGCGGCCATTGAACGCATGGTCGAGGAACTCAGAAACGGCCAATTGCCCGCCGAGTTCGCCCCTGTTCTGTCGCAGCTGATCTACAAACCCGATCGCAACCGCCCCGAGACCAAGGCGCTCGAAGCGGCCTGCGCGGAAACCGGAAAATCGGCGGCCCGCCTGCTCTTCGATTGCGGCGCGCTGCCCTCGACCCACGACTACCACCTCGGCCGCTTCCTCTTCGAGTTCTTTCCCGAAAACAAGGGCGGCACCGGTTTCCCCTACTTCGCCGCACCATCGGAACCCTGCGATCTGCCTTTGGGCAACGTGGCCGCATTCAGTGTCGACGACGCCCACACGACTGAAATAGACGACGCGTTTTCAGTCACGCCCAAGGCCGACGGCGGCGGGCAGATCGGCATCCACATCGCCGCGCCGGGGCTGGGCTTCGGGCCTGACTCAGACCTCGGCCGCATCGCCCGCGAGCGGCTGTCCACGGTGTATATGCCGGGGCGCAAGATCACCATGCTGCCGGAAGACATCGTCGAGCATTTCACCCTGGCCGCCGGACATACCGTCGCCGCGATCTCGCTGTATCTCGATGTCGCCAGCGATTACCGCCTGCTCGGCCACGAGACGCGCATGGAGCGCGTGCCCATCGTCGCCAATCTGCGCCATCACGACATCGAACCGGTGTTCAACGCAGCCACGCTGGCCGACGGCCTGGCTGATTTTCCCTACCGCGACGAGCTGAAGCTGCTCTGGGAATTGGCCCAGGTACTTGAAGCCGGACGCGGCAAGCCCTCCGACAATGCCACGCGCAAGGACTACAACTTCATCGTCGATTGGAACGCCGACAGCGGCATTGCCGTGGAACCGGGCAAGGGCGTGGTCGCCATAGAACAGCGCGAACGCGGCAGTCCGCTCGACACGCTGGTCGCCGAACTGATGATCATGGCCAACGCCACCTGGGGCGCGATGTTGCGCGATGCCGGCATCCCCGCACTGTATCGCGTGCAGACGGCGGGCAAGGTGCGCATGAGCACGGTCGCCGCCGCCCACGAAGGTTTGGGCGTCGAATGCTATGCCTGGTCGTCTTCGCCCCTGCGGCGCTACTGCGACCTGCTCAACCAGTGGCAGCTGATCGCGCTGCTGCAAGGCGAGCCGCCGCCTTTCCCACCCAAGTCGGCCGACTTGCTGGCCGCCATGCGCGACTTCGAACTGACCTACGCCGCCTATGCCGAATTCCAGCGCGGCATGGAGCGCTACTGGTGCCTGCGCTGGCTGCTGCAGCAGGGCGAGCCGGCCACGCTGGCCCAGGTCCTGCGCGAGTCGCTGGTCAGGCTAGACGCCATCCCGCTGGTGGCACGGGTGCCCTCTTTGCCGGAACTGCCGCGAGGCGCGCACGTGCGCCTCGGCATCGAAGGCATCGACTTGCTGGAGGCCGAACTGCGCCTGCGGTATCTGGAACAGGCGCCCGAATTGGCGGCCAATAGCGGTCCTGATGCAGCCTTCGCCGACGACGAGGCGGAAGACGTCGCGGGTTAAAATCGGCGGGCTCATGTCCAGCCTGTCGCGCCTCTCCTGGCCTTCGCTGCCGCTATTGCCGATGCCGGCCTTCCTCGCCGCCATGGATGCGCCGCGGCGCAACCTGACGCTGGCGCTAGGCGCCTCGCTGCTGCTCCATGGCATGTTGCTTGCCATTCGCTTCACGCCACCGGACTTTCTGGAAAAGGTCAGCGAACGGGCGCTCGACGTCATCCTGGTCAATAGCAAGAGCACGACCCGCCCCGACAAGGCGCAGGCCAAGGCGCAGACCAACCTCGACGGTGGCGGCAACACCGACGAAAGCCGCCGTGCCAAGACACCGCTGCCGCCTTCCCCGCAGACCAGGGAAGGCGACAAACTGATCGAGGCGCAACGCCGCGTCGCCCAACTCGAGGCGCAAGCGCAGCAGCAGATGACGCGGCTGAAAAGCGAAAGGGCGGTCAGCGCCGAGCGGACGAACGTCACTCCGGTAACGGCGCCCGAGCCGAATATTTCCGGTGCCGACCTCGCCAGCAGCGCGATGGCCATCGCCCGCGTCGAAGGCCAGATCGCACGGCAACTGGAGGAGTACAACCAGCGGCCACGCAAGAAATTCATCGGCGCCCGGGTCGAGGAATATCGTTTCGCGCAGTACGTCGAAGACTGGCGGCAGAAAATCGAGCGCATCGGCAACCTCAACTATCCGGCGGCGGCCAGGGGCCGTCTCTATGGCAGCCTGGTGCTGACCGTGGTCATCAAGGCCAACGGCGACCTCGACCGCGTCGAAATCAACCGCTCCTCGGGTCAGGGCCTGCTCGACGATGCCGCGCGCCGCATCGTTCAGATGTCGGCGCCCTTCGCCCCTTTCCCGGACAACATCCGGCGCGATACCGACGTACTCGAGATCACCCGTACCTGGACCTTCACCAACACCGATCGCCTGCGTTCGGATTGAGCCATGACTGACCGCTACGCCGTGTTTGGCAACCCGATCGGGCACAGCAAGTCGCCCCGCATCCATGCACTGTTCGCCGCGCAGACCGGGCAGGACATCAGCTACGAGGCGATCCTGGCGCCGCCCGACGGCTTCGCCGCCTCGATCGACGCCTTCCTCGCTGCCAAAGGCGGCCCGGCCAGGGGCGCCAATGTCACCGTCCCGTTCAAGGAAGAGGCCTTTCGCCTGGCCACACGGCGCACGGCGCGTGCCGAAGCGGCCGGTGCGGTGAATACGCTGAGTTTCGACGCCGGCGCCATCATCGGTGACAACACCGACGGCGCGGGACTGATACGCGACCTGAAGAACAATGTCGGTTGCGATCCGGCGGGGCGGCGCATCCTGCTGCTGGGAGCGGGTGGCGCGGCGCGCGGCGTGATCCTGCCGCTGCTGCTGGAAAATCCCGCCGAACTTCTGATTGCCAACCGCACCGAAGAAACCGCCGCGCGCCTGGCCCTCGAGTTCGCCCGCCTGCCAGGCTGCGCGGTAGACGTCAAGCCCGATGGCACCGGCTTTGCCGGTCTCGACGGACGACAGTTTGACCTGGTCATCAACGCCACGTCGGCAGGACTCGGCAACGCCGTGTTGCCGCTGCCGACATCCGTGTTCGCGCCGCATTGCGTCGCCTACGAGATGTTCTACGGTCGCGAAACTGCCTTCATGGCGCAGGCTCGTGCCGCCGGCGCACGGGTTGGCGACGGTCTTGGCATGCTGGTCGAACAAGCCGCCGAAGCCTTCTTCGTCTGGCGCGGAGTTCGCCCGCACACCGCGCCGGTACTTGCGGCAATCAAGGCATGAGGCCCGCGCCGCGCTGGCTCAAATTCGGGCTGGCGGCCGCGATGGCTGTGCTGCTGCTGTGGCAAGGCTGGTATCTCGGCTGGGTGTTGTGGTGGAAATGGGTGAATCCGGGAACGACCAGCTTCCAGAGCCAGCGCCTCGACGAGGCCCGGCAGAAGAACCCGAAGGCGGAGCTGAAACGCCAGTGGGTGCCTTACGACAAAATCTCGGTCCATCTCAAACGTGCCGTGATCGCCGCCGAAGACGACAAGTTCGTCGATCACGAGGGTTTTGACTGGGAGGGCATTCAGAAAGCGCTGGCAAAGAACCAGAAAAAAGGCAAGGTGGTCGCCGGCGGTTCGACCATCTCGCAGCAACTGGCCAAGAACCTGCTCTTGTCGCCGACCAAGACGTTTCTGCGCAAGGGCGAAGAAGCCATCATCACAATCTGGATCGAGCTCCTCTGGGACAAGCGGCGCATCCTCGAGGTCTATCTCAACGTCGTTGAATGGGGCGACGGCGTGTTCGGTGCCGAGGCGGCCGCGCGCCGCTACTTCAATGTCCCGGCGGCGCAACTCGGCGCGGAACAGGCGGCGCGGCTGGCCGTCATGCTGCCCGCTCCGCGCCGCTACGAGCGCAACCCCTATTCCGCCTACATGAATGGGCGCACACAGCTGATCATAGGCCGCATGGGCAGCGCGGACGTGCCGTGACTCATGACGAACGCGATTAGAATAAGGTGGCCATGTCCGAGATCCTGAACCCGCCTGCCGACGATGATGATGCCGAGGCGCGCCATCGCGCCGAGGAGCAGGAGACCCTGCGCGAAGTCGAGGAACTCGTCCGCCGCCAGGACTGGAGTGCGCTGCGCACGCGGCTGGAGCCGCTGGCCCCCGAGTCCGTGGCGCGCATCCTCGACGCGTTGCCACCCGACGATAGCGTCCAGGTCTGGGAACTGCTGGACAAGGAACAGGGCGAGGACGTGCTCGACGAGATGTCGGAGGCCCTGCAGGAATCGCTCGACGAAGAACCCGACGAGAATTCAGTAGCGGCCTCCGGCGACCTGCAGGGCGTGCTGCAGTCCGGCGAAGCGACGCGCAAGCCGGTGATGATCAATGCCTTCGAGCTGCGAAACGGACGCCTGCGCCAGATCCAGGTCGATAGCAGGGAAGACCTCGCCGCCACTGCGCCGATTTGGGTGGACCTGCTCGCGCCGTCGAGGGAAGAACGCCAGTGGGTCGAGGACATCTTCGACCTCGAACTGCCGGATGCCAACGACCTCAGGAACATCGAGGAATCGGCGCGCTTCTATATCGAGGACAGCGGCGACGTCCATCTCCATTCGGACTTCCTGCTCGACAAGGAAGACGAGTCGCGCAACGTCGCGGTGGCTTTCGTCCTGCACAACAACATCCTGTTCTCGATGCGCGACGAGGAACTCCCGGTGTTCCGCCTGCAGCGCCTGCGTGCGCGGATCCAGCCGGGCTACGTCACCGACGGCAAGGACGTGCTGCTCGACCTCTACGATGCCGACGTCGAATACTCGGCGGACGCGCTGGAGGACATCTACGCCGAACTGGAGAAAGTCAGCCGCACCGTGCTGACGCCGCAGGTCACCGACGACGAGGCGGCCGAGATCCTCTCCGACATCGCCAAGGAAGAGGACCTCAACGGCCGCATCCGCCGCAACGTGCTCGACACGCGGCGCGCACTGTCCTTCCTGATGCGCAGCCGCCTCATGTCGACCGCCCAGCACGACGATGCGCGCCAGATCCTGCGCGACATCGATTCGCTGGACGGCCACACCTCCTTCCTGTTCGGCAAGATCAACTTCCTGATGGATGCCACGGTCGGCTTCATCAACATCAACCAGAACAAGCGGGTGTCCAAACTGACCACCATCAGCGTGGTGTTCGTCCCGCTCAACATCATCGCTGGCATCGGCGGCATGTCGGAGTTCTCGATGATGACCCAGGGGATTTCCTGGCCTGTGGCCTATGGCGCCTTCTTCGTCGCCATGGGCCTGATCGGCTGGGGCACTTATGTCACGCTGCGCTGGCTGGAGACGCGCAAGGCGAAGAAGCTGCTCGCCGCCCGGCGCGCCGGGCGCGAAGCCTGAACGCCACCGGCGTTCGGCGTTATTTCGTCACCAGTTTCAAGCCGAGGATGCCGGCCACGATCAGGCCGATGCAGACCAGGCGCGCGACCTCGCGCGATTCGTTGAAGAGCATCATGCCCAGCAACGCGGTGCCGACCGCACCAATTCCGGTCCACACGGCGTAAGCGGTTCCCACCGGCAGGGTTTTCAGCGACCACGCCAGAAGAACGACGGAGGCCGCCATCGCCGCCAGCGTCCAGGCGCTGGGCACCAGGCGGGTAAAGCCTTCAGTGTATTTGAGGCCGATGGCCCAGACCACTTCGCACAGACCGGCCACCAGCAGCACCAGCCAGGCGGCCGCAGGGCTCAAGGCCGGCATGCAGGCGCGGCCGGTCGCCGTCTCGCCGGCGCCGATTTTCGGGCTAACACCCGCTCAGCCGCCGGCGAATATCGCATCGGCTGCCGCGACAGTCGCCGCGATGTCGGCATCGCCATGCGCGGCCGAAACGAAGCCGGCCTCGAAAGCCGAAGGCGCGAGATAGACGCCGGCATCGAGCATGGCGTGGAAGAAGCGGTTGAAGGCTTCCTTGTCCGAAGCCATGACTTCCGCATAGGAGGTTGGCGGCGTGGCGGCAAAATAGATGCCGAACATGCCGCCCACCGACTGCGCGGAGAATTTCATGCCGCGTTTTTTCGCAACAGCGGAAAGCCCATCGACCAGCGCCCGGGTCTTCGCCGTCAGCGCTTCGTAGAAGCCCGGCGCGGCGATCTTCCTCAGTGTCACCAGACCGGCCGCGACCGACAGCGGATTGCCCGACAGCGTGCCGGCCTGATACACCGGACCCAGCGGAGCGATCTTTTCCATGATCTCGCGCCGCCCGCCGAAGGCGCCCAGCGGCATGCCGCCACCGACCTCCTTGCCGAAGGGCGACAGGGCCGGCGTGATGCCGTAGAGGCCCTGGGCCGAAGCCGGACCGACGCGGAAGCCGGTCATGACTTCGTCGAAGATCAGCACCGCGCCGTCCCGGGTGCACAACTCGCGCATGGCAGCGAGGAACTCCGGTTTCGGCGCGATGAGGTTCATGTTGCCGGCGACCGGCTCGACGATCACGCAGGCGATGGTCTTGCCGTGTCTGGCGAAGGCATCCCGCAAACCCTGCGCGTCGTTGTAGTCGAGCACCAGGGTGTGCTGTGCCAGCTCCGCCGGAACCCCCGCCGACGAGGGATTGCCGCAGGTCAGCCGGCCGGAGCCGGCCTTGCCCAGCAGGCTGTCGCCATGCCCATGGTAGCAACCCTCGACCTTGCCGATCGCGTCGCGCCCGGTGAAGCCGCGCGCGAGGCGGATCGCGCTCATGGTGGCCTCGGTGCCGGAAGACACCAGGCGCACCATGTCCATGCTCGGCACGCGTTGCACCAGCAATTCGGCCAGCTCGATCTCGGCTTCGGTCGGCGCGCCGAAGGAAAGCCCCCTGGCCGCCGCCTCCTGCACCGCACTGACCGTGTCGGCGTCGGCATGGCCGAGGATCAGCGGGCCCCAGGAGCCGACGTAGTCGATATAGCACTTGTCGTCGGCATCCCACACCCGGGCACCGACGCCGCGGCTGAAGCAGCGCGGCGCGCCGCCGACCGAGCGCAACGCGCGCACCGGGGAATTGCCGCCGCCGGGGATGGTCTTCCTGGCACGGGAGAACAGTTCTTCGTTGTGGGTCATGAGGAATTCCTGGGATTCAAGGGAGAGTGATGATTGCCTGCCGCCGCCACACGCCAATTCAGTGCACGCGCCCGGCGCCAGCGAACAGCTGCTGGTAGGCCTCGGCCCGCGCCCTGATGTCCATCGCGTCGAACAGGTCGCTGACCACGGCCAGCATGTCGGCGCCGGCATCGATCAGTTGCGGAGCATTTTCCAGCGTGATGCCGCCGCTCGCGGCCCCCGGCAGGCCGCACTGCCGCCGGGCCTCGCCCAGCAGCTCCTGCGGCGCGCGCACCGCCGCCGGCTTGGTGCGCGAACTGAACTTGCTGCCGAAGGCAAGGTAGTCGGCGCCCGCGCGCGCGGCTTCCTCGGCGCGGGAAATCTCGTTGTAGCAGGAAACGCCGAGGA